>NZ_JAKRFE010000004.1:0-399514 GCF_022348225.1 Gordonia sp. McavH-238-E | reverse complement strand
GCCCACCACCAAGGAACCCCAGTGAAAAGGCTGACACAGGTCAGCGAATACCCCGCGCCCACAACACAATCAGACGCTCACGCACCGCAAACCCACCCGCCTGAAACCTCATCCACGGATTCAGGCTCAGGGAGCAGGGAATCGCGGGACTCAGTTCGACGCGGCGCGCAGCTTCTCCAGCAGCTCGGGAGCGGCGTCGCGCAGGAACTCCTCCTGGGTGTCGCCGCCGATCTGGACGAGCGCGATGTCGGTGAAACCGGCCTCCCAGAAGGGTTTCACCGCTTCGACGATCTGATCGAGGTCGGGGCCACACGGGATGTTGCCCGCCACGTCGTCCGGCGTCACGAACTGGGTCGCGGCGGCGAATCCCGCGGTGGTGCGCAGGTCGGCGTTGACATCCCAGCCGCCGGCGAACCAGCGGAACTGATCGTGAGCGCGCTCGATCGCCTTGTCGCGATTGCGATCCCAGCTGATCGGGATCTGTCCGATCGCGCGCGAGCCCTGCCCGTCGACGGTCGGGGTCGACGAATGGGCGTTCCAGGCGTTGATGAACTCGGCGTCGGGTTCGACGGCGATCAGGTGGTCGGCGAGGGGACCGAACGTCTCGATACCCGCGTTGCCCGCGACCGCGACACCGATCGGGACCGGCTGATCGGGGAGGTCCCAGATCCGGGCCGCGTCGACCTGGAAGAACTCGCCGCGGAAGTCGACGAGCTCGCCGGTGTGCAGCTTGCGGATGATCTCGATCGCCTCGGCGAGCATGTCCTGACGGTCGGCGACCGACGGCCAGCCCTCGCCGACGACGTGTTCATTGAGGTTCTCCCCGGAGCCCAGGCCGAGGGTGAAGCGACCGTCGGCGAGGATCTGCAGTGTCGCGGCCTTCTGGGCGATGATCGCCGGGTGATAGCGGATCGTCGGGCATGTCACGTAGGTCATCAGGTCGACCCGCTCGGTCGCGTGGGCCACGGCGCCGAGGACCGTCCACGCGTACGGGGCGTGTCCCTGGGCCGAGAGCCACGGGAAGTAGTGGTCGCTCGACACCTCGAAGTCGAAGCCGGCGTCTTCGGCGCCGACTGCGTACCGCACCAGCTCTTTCGGGCCGGCCTGCTCGGTCATCAAGGTGTAGCCGAATCGGGTTGCCATGGGGTTCTCCTCTGCGAGATCGGTCGCGTCGGTGTAGGCGTTGAGTCGTAGGTCCGAAACCTGGGCGCTCGAGACGGTGGTGCCCGGGCAGGCGGACATTCGACGACGGGGCGCGGTTCTCGACCCCGGAAACGAGGTGCAGATGCCTGACCACAAAGCGGATGGGTCGATCGACACCGTGCTTCTCGATGTCGACGGTACGCTCGTCGACTCCACCTACCTCCACGCGTTGGCGTGGATGCGGGCCTTCGCCGGCCACGACCTGACCCCGCAGTGGTGGCAGGTGCACCGGGCGATCGGCATGGGTGGTGATCGTCTGGTCGGCGAGATCCTCGGCGACGACGTGGAGGAATCGCTGGGGGACACCCTCCGGGACGAGTGGGAGAGCGCGTACCGTGGCCTGCTGCCCGACGTGCGGCCGCTGCCGGGCGCTGCCGACCTGGTCCGCGGGTTGCTCGACGCCGGGTATCGGGTCGCTCTGGCGTCGTCGGGCAAGTCGGAGTTCACCGACGCGGCGCTCGAGTCGATGGGATTGTCCCGGAACGACTTCGCCGCCGTGACCACGTCAGACGACGCCGATTCGTCCAAGCCGGCACCCGACATCCTGTCGGTCGCCCTCGACGAGGCCGGCGGCGGCAAGGCCGTCGTCGTAGGCGACACGGTGTGGGACGTGGCGTCGGCGCACCGACTGCCTGCGGACTGCGTGGCGGTGCGGTCCGGTGGGTTCGCGGAGGGGGAGTTGCGCGATGCGGGCGCGGTGCTCGTCGTCGAGCATGTCGGCGAACTCGTGGACCGCGGCTGGCGCCCCTGACCGACCCCGGCTGGGCCCCCGACCGGTTGCGGCGGTGGGCACGGGGCCGACCCCGGGGCGCTAGGCTGGATCATTGTGTCGCGAACGTCGCTGTCGGTGGTGTCGGACTCCGTCACCGCGCGGGCTCCGTCGAAGGTCAATCTGCACCTCGGGGTGGGTCCGCGCCGCGATGACGGCTACCACGACCTGGTCACCGTCTTCCAGGCGCTGTCCCTGCACGACGACGTCAGGGTGGCCCGTGCCAACGAGATGACCGTCACCGTCCGCGGCGAGGGCGCCGCGTCGGTCCCGGCCGATGAGTCCAACCTCGCGGTTCGGGCGGCCCTGGCACTGGCCGACTGGGCGGACCGTTCCGGCAAGGTCGCCATCGACATCGACAAGACGATCCCGGTTGCCGGCGGCATGGCCGGCGGCAGCGCCGACGCCGCGGGGGCGCTCGTCGCACTGGCCGCGCTGTGGAAACTCGACATCGGCCGGGACGACCTCGCCGCGATCGCCGCGGGTCTGGGCAGTGACGTGCCGTTCGCGCTGCACGGCAACACCGCACTCGGCACCGGACGCGGCGAGCGGCTGATGCAGGTCCTCTCTCGCGGAGAATTCCACTGGGTCCTGGCCCTCGCGCGGGAGGGGCTGTCCACGCCGGCGGTGTATGGCGAGCTGGATCGGTTGCGCGACAGCCGATCTGGCGAGTGCGCCGACGACGCCGGGCGCGATCTGCTGCGTCGTCCCGACGAACTGATGCAGGCGCTGGCGTCGGGCGACCCGCACGCGGTGGCGCCGCTCCTGCACAACGACCTGCAACCCGCCGCCCTCTCACTGCAGCCGACCCTCCGCCGGACCCTGCGCGCCGGGGTCGATGCCGGGGCGCTGGGCGGCATCGTCTCGGGCTCGGGTCCGACGTGTGCCTTCCTCTGCGCCGACGAGACCAGCGCGGTGAACGTTGCCGCGGAACTGTCCGGCGCCGGCGTCGCGCGCTCGGTCCGCACCGCCAGCGGTCCGGCAGCCGGGGCGCGAGTGCTCGGGGCCGACCGAACCTGACCGTTCGTGCCGGCGCCCGCACGTGACCCTTCGACGAGGCGCGGGCAACAGCCAGCCGTCGAGTTCGACGAGGACGGTTATCGTCTGTCGGTCTGCGTCGTGCTGTCCAGTTCGTGGGGCGCAGGTCGGGATTCGCGACCGATCAGTGACCGCAGATGTGCGAGTTCGTCGGCGAGTTCACGCACAGCGGGGTCGGGGGAATGCGCTGCGCGTGCGGGTGGTGTCGGGGTACGGCGTGCGCGGTGCTCGGCGGTGACCTGATGGTCGAGGTCGGCGAGCTCGCCGGCGAGGACCCAGAGTTCGTCGGCGTCGGGGGTCGTCGCCGGTGGTGTCCGCGCTGCGGATGCGCTTGTGACCCGGTCGGCGACGCGCTCCGTCGCGCTGACCACCGGAATCCAGGCCCAGGCTTCAGCTCCCGCCGGGGGAGGCTCGGAGAGGGTGCGCTGCAACGAGGTTCGCGCATCCGATAGCCGTCGATACACGATCCGGCGATCGGCGGTCACGACGTCTGGTGACGCATTGCCCGCCACGTCTTGGGCGTACCGTGCGAGAACGGTCAGCGTGGCGCCGAATGACTCGACCATGTGCACGCGGCGAGCCCCCGGCCAGACGAGGTAGCCGACGACGATCACGATGACACAGCCGATCACTGTCGTGGCCACCCGCGCTTCACTGAGATGGAGGATCGATGCGTGGGGTACGACCACATCGAGCAGAATCATGATCAGCGGTGTGAGCACCAATGCTTGCCCCAGATATGACCGCGTCATGGCCCAGGGCAAGGTTGCCGCAAGGACCGCGATGACAAGCCCGGAGATGATCGGTTGATGAGGGAGAACACCGACCGCGACGGCGACGCAGGCGCCGCCGACGGTGCCGATGCCACGAAGGACCGCACGACCGAACACCGAACCGAGGTCGGGCTTCATCACCAGCGCGACGGTCAGCGCGATCCAGTACCCATGTGCGACGGGCAGGACGAAGTACATGGCGTAGGCGATGGCTGTGCACAAGGCCAGTCGGCCGGCCGACGCGAGCAAGGCCGGACCGGGCGGGGACGGCGTGGTGCGTTCGGGCGGTGCGGTCGATACCGGCGAGGGCGCGTCGCCGAAGATCGCGTCCTCCAGCATGCCGAGGCGGATCAACGTCCCGTCCGGTGGGCGAGCCCCGGGTCGGCGCCGATGGGTGAGTGCAGCGGCGCATTCGGCCAGCCGCGGCGCCGTCTGTGTGGATAGGTCCCGATCTGCATCGTCGGCGAGCAGGCGGGCCATCAGCTGATCGGCAGCCCGCGAGATGGCTGCTGCCCGGTCGTACTCGGGGGTCGGTCCACCTGCGGTACCGCGCCCGGTGATGGCCATGTGATCGAAGGCGTCGAGCGCACTGATGGCCTGCGCCCGCTCCACGGCGAGATCGGTGTTGCCGGCAGCTTGTGCGCGAGCGAGCACGGACAGTGACCGCAGCAGGGTCACCAATGAGTCTCGCTGGGGCCGAGACCGGCTGATGGCCACCTCGACCGCAAGTCCCGCGGCATAGAGAACCGCCCCGGCGAGGAACAGTACCGCCGGTTCCCAGTAGGGTCGAGCTGCTGGGACCCCGATCGCGATCGCCGCGACCACCATCGCCTGCATCGTCGCCACCGACACTGTTCCCGAGTACCCGCTGACGATGCCGGAGACGCCGGCGATCACGGCCATCACCGCAACGGTGACCGGGGCCGGTGCGGTGGACAGGACTCCGAGAAAGTACGCGGCGGCCGCGAGTGGTGTGGTCGTCGCGAACTGTCGGAAGCGGGCCCGGTACGCCACCGACTTCTCGCCGGCCGCGAGCAGCAGCGTTCCCATGCTGATCCACATCCCGACCAAAGGGTGACCGGTCAGCGCACCGAGGGTCACCGGGGCAGCAACGGTCACCGCGCCCCGGATCGACCGGCCCAGCGGCCATGTCGCCGACGGTGTGGCGAGGAGGGCCCGCATCCACACCGTCGGCTGCCAGCCGGGCAGGTCGGTGGTCACGACTGGTGCGACGGATCCTGCAGTGTGGCGAGTTGGGCGAGGAGTGCGAAGGAGAGGAACGTCATCGGACCCTGATCGGCGAACTGTCCGCTGACGTTGCCGGCGATCCCGCCTTGCACCGACAGTTTGCCCTGCAGGTCGAGTTTGAGTTGCGGAGAGCCCTCGGCGAAGTCGAGATCCTCGAGGTCGACCCAGACGATGTTCGGCCGTGTGGTCGACTCGAAGACGAAACGCTTGTTCGTCAGGTCGGTCACCGTCTGCCAAATCGTCTGCGAGGCATCGGGTTTTCCGGGATCGGGCAACCGGAAGGGTTGCGCAGCATTGCGGATGACGCTGAACATCCCGGCGATCGCCTCGACCTTGCTCTTCGGCTGGGGTAGTCGCCCGGAGTAGTACGCCGCGCGTGCGAATCGGTGCTCTGCCTCGGTGTCACCGGGGAGTGGCTGGTCGCCACCGAGGCCCTCCCATCGGCTGAGCAGTTCGATCTGCTTGTCGTACGTCGGTGAATTCGTCATCACCCGGAAGGAGCTGTCGTGATAGACACGCGGCTTCCCGTCGATGTACTCGATGATCGCCGAGTCGCCGGTTGCATCGTCGAGCCCGAGATGAATGGTCGGCGGGTTCCCGCCGGTCGGATCCGGCATCTGGATGACCTGAACATTGGTGTCCTCGACCCACTGCACGGCATCGGCGACGGTTGCGAAGTTGTCGAGGAAGTACTGCAGCCAGACCGCCTGGCTGAGCGCAGGCCTGGATTTGTCGTGCTCGCCGTATGTGGATTCTGCCAGCCAGAGGACGTGACCGGCGAGTCCCGCCTCGTTGATGCCATCGACCGAGATGATGTCGAACGCAGCAGCGATCACGCTCCCGTACTTCGAGGTCCAGGTCAGCTCTCCCTCGACGCCGTCGTCGCGACTGATCCCACGGGGCTGGGTCCACAGGTTGGTCATCAAGTCCTTGTGGAAATCCATGTTGCGGCCCACGAGCACTGCGCCGGCCGCGTCTGGCCAAATCACCCGGGTGCACATCGTCGATCACCACTTTCTGTATAGGACAAACGAATTGGTGAGCCGAAGCGTCTGTGGACACGACCTTATCAACGGACAGCGTCATGGTTCTGACGCGATTGTCCTGTGACGGATCGCCTTTCACGAATCGGTGACCACTTCAGTCGCCCAAAACCCTAATACGCGAATGCGGTCGGCCGGTGCTTCGAGACCCATCTGGCACAGAATCGAGGTTTTGTGGTCTCAAAATCCGGGCACGCGCGCGCGCTTTCGTCGAGGTGTTCGTTTGGGACATTTCAGGCACGGATTCGTGCCGTGTTTGACGCGGTCGGCGGTGCGCCGTGTCGGCATCGGTCGTCAGGTCGCCGCCGCGGTTCCCCAAGGTTCTGAGTCTTCGAGATCTGGGGGACCACCGTGAAAAGTGCTGTACAACAGCGTGCTCGATCGCTGTGCGTTTGCTCCGACACGTTGCGGCGCACGCTCCCGGAAGTCGGTGATGCTTGCGAATGGGCGCGCGCGAACCGGCGCCCGAGTCGATTTCAGATCGCGGAGTATTGCTGTCTCGTGGCGCATTTCAGCGCTAATGTCCGCCCGTAACGATTACTGAGTCGGGCACCGCGATGTCTCAATCAGTGCGTTGTTCGAGCAGAGTCTCAAGTCCCGAGAAACGGGGACGAAGGTTCTGTGTCATGTGCCGTCGGGGCGGAACGAGAAGCGATCTCCGCGTCATCACCGCGGGTCGCCACTCGGAGATGAGAGGTCCACCATGAGTACGACCGGAGTACCCGGGCCCGAAGGTCCGGGTCCTGGCGGTGCTGCCGACGGGTACCGCGACGTGGATGAGTTCCTCCTCGTCGCGGAGGAGATTGCGGTACGTGCCTCCTGGGGGCCGATCTTCGGACCCACCGACGTGGCGATCCGCGCGGGCGGGGTCACGGTCCTGCAGGGGTCGGGCGGTCGTGGACGAACGGCACTCCTGCTCACACTGGCCGGGCGGATGGCACCCACCAGCGGCTCACTCACCGCCTTCGGCCGGACGAACGACGCCCGAAAGCTCTTCAAGAACGCGGCGATCGCCGACATCGACGAGGTCGACGGCATCGACCAGACGATCAGGGTCCGTGACGTCCTGACCGAGCAGATCCGCTGGCAGGCCCCGTGGTTCCGATGGGTGGGGCAGTCGACGGCCGACGATCTGGAGCGGTTGTGCCGACCGGTGTTCGGGCCGCTGACCCTTCCGCACCTCGATGCCTTCGTCGAGGAACTTCCCGAACTGACGGCTGCACTGTTCCGAATCGCGATGGCGAACCTGCGACGACCGCCACTGCTCGTCACCGGCGGCGTCGACCGGATGACGCGGACCAGCAGCGCGCACCGGCTACTCGAGCGGTTGGTCGACCTCGGGCGTGAACAGACGGTCATCACTGCCGACGTCAACGGTGTCCACTCAGGTGTCGGCATACGTGAGGTCCTCCTGGTCGACAACCTCACCGACCACGAGTTCGTGCGAATCGTCTCAGAAGATCGGAACTGAACATGCTTGCCGCATTCTCGCCGGGCAGCGACTTCAAGCGTTACTACCGGGGCCGCATGCCCCGACTCGCGTTGATCGTCATCATCCTCATGCCGCTGATGTACGGCGCACTCTACCTGTGGGCTTTCTGGAATCCGTTCAACGCCGTCGACAAGATCCCCGTGGCCCTTGTGAACGCAGACAGCGGTGCCGTCGTCCAGGGTGAGCCTCTCAAAGCCGGTGATCAGGTCGCGGCAGGTCTGATCGCTTCCAAGCAACTCGACCTCCACCCCGTCTCGGCCAAGGAGGCCGAGGAAGGCGTCGCGAACGGGACCTACTACTTCTCGATCACCCTGCCCCAGGACTTCAGCGAGGCCCTGGCGTCCCCGACGAGCGGCACGCCACGCTCGGCCGAGCTGATCTTCACTTACAACGACGCGAACAACTACCTGTCGACGGTCATGGGACAGGACGCCGCCCAGCAAGTTGTCAACCAGGTCGGTGCGCAGGTCGGCGCGCAGACCTTCGACATCGTCCTGAACGACGTCAGCAAGATGATCCCGAAGCTGCGACAGGCGCAGGCCGGTGCGAACGAGCTGAACGCCGGGATGAAGACCGCGAACACCGGTGCCGGGGAACTGGCCACCAACCTGGTGACGGCGCGGGACGGCAGTCAGCAGCTGGCCGGCGCCCTCGATGAGCTCGACACGGTCGTCCAGCGCGCGACGACCCCGCTGATCGCCGCACTCGGTCAGGGCCCCGGTTCCGGACCGAATCCGCAGGAACTCGCGGCGACCGCGTCTCGGCTGGGCGCCACGAGCGGGTCCATCGCCGAGCAGCTCGGAGCAGTGTCCTCACGGCAGTCACAGGCGAGTCGACTGCTGTCCGACGCTGTGAATCGCCTGCGGTCCAGTCCTGACCCCAACGTGCGTGCCATCGCCGACACCATCGCACCAGCCCAATCGCTGCTCGACACCGGCGGATTGAGTCCCGACGCGAACAACCAGCTCACCCAGCTGCGAACCGACGCGCAACTGTTGTCCGGCCAGTTGTCGAACCCGCAGAGCCCGACGCGGATCGCGCTGGGCCTGTTCGCCGACGACGGCCTGCGCAATGACGTTCTCGCCGCGCGCTCGGCGTCCTCGCAACTGAGCTCCGGCGCCGACCAACTGAGTACCGGTCTGGTGGAGCTCAGCAACGGGGCCGACCAGCTCGCGGCGGGTACCGTCCAACTCGCGGCCGGTACCCAGCAACTGGCGAACGGGATCAACGAGGGCGTCGCGGCGATTCCCGCGTGGTCACAACAGCAGAAGGACGAACTGACCGCCACTCTGGCACGCCCGGTCGCGCTCAAGGAGAACACCCTCAACGAGGCCAAGACCTTCGGCACCGGTTTCACCCCGTTCTTCTTCGGGCTCGCGCTCTTCGTCGGCAGCATCATCGCGTGGATGCTGTTCAACCCGTTGCAATCCCGGCCGATCGCGCAGGGTCTCAATTCGTTCCGCGTGGTCCTGGCGTCGTTCGCGCCGACCTTCATGGTCGGACTGCTGCAGGCGACCATCCTCTATCTCGTGGTGGTCTTCGCGATCGGTCTGCGACCGGCGTATCCCGTTGCAACGTACGGCTTCATGTTGCTGATGGTCGCCATGTTCCTCGCGATGATCCAGATGTTCAACGCGCTGTTCGGTCCAGCGGTAGGACGAGTGGTGACCTTGGCGTTCCTGATGATCATGCTCACCTCGGCGGGAGGTATCTACCCCGTCCCGACCACCACGAAACCGTTCCAATACATCCACTGGGTGGATCCGATGACGTACACCGTCAACGGCCTGAGGCAACTGACGGTCGGCGGCGTCGATCATCGCCTGTGGATCGCGGTCGGTGTGGTGGCCGGACTCACAGCGGTGTTCCTCGCCGTGTCCACCTGGGCGGCACGCCGAAACCGCCAGTACAACATGGACCGTCTCTATCCGCCGGTCGAGGTCTAGGTAGAGGAGCTCCGGTACGACGCCGCGTGAAGTCGTGACATCCGAACAATCCGCCATCACCCAGCTTCTCTCGAGGAGGAAGACATGAGCACCACCGAACACTCGAATGCTCGAACCACCACCAACGCAACCGATTCGCTGTTCATCAACCCGGTCTTCGTGCGGCCCGGCGAGGCGACCGAGCTGCCGAAGTTCCAGATCCCGGACGGAATGAGCCTGCCCCAGACGGCGTATCAGATCGTGCACGACGAGGCGATGCTCGACGGCAACGCACGCCTCAACCTCGCCACGTTCGTGACCACCTGGATGGACGACGAGGCGCGGCAGCTCTACAGCGAGACCTATGACAAGAACATGATCGACAAGGACGAGTACCCGCAGACCGCGGCGATCGAGGACCGGTGCTGGAAGATCCTCGCCGACCTGTGGCACGTGCCCGACGTGGAGAATGCGATCGGGACATCGACCATCGGCTCGTCGGAGGCGGCGATGCTGGGGGGCTTGGCACTCAAGCGGCACTGGCAGGCGCGTCGCAAGGCCGAGGGCAAGTCGACCGAATCGCCGAACCTCGTGCTCTCCACCGCGGTTCAGGTCTGCTGGGAGAAGTTCCTCAACTACTTCGAGGTGGAGCCGCGGTGGGTTCCGGTCACCGAGGACCACGTCGTCTTCGACGGTCACGACCTCGAGAAGTACGTCGACGAGAACACGATCGGTGTCGTTGCGATCATGGGTGTCACCTACAACGGGCTGTACGAACCCGTGAAGCAGATCTCGGAGAAGCTCGACGAGATCCAGGCGTCGACCGGGCTGGACGTGAAGATCCACGTCGACGGCGCGTCGGGCGCGATGATCGCCCCGTTCTGTCAGCCGGATCTGGAATGGGACTTCCGGGTACCGCGGGTGGTGTCGATCAACACCTCCGGGCACAAGTACGGCCTCGTCTACCCGGGCCTCGGCTGGATCATCTGGCGCGAGACCGACGCCCTGCCGGAGAGCATGGTGTTCCACTGCAGCTACCTGGGCGGTGACATGCCCACCCTCGCGCTCAACTTCTCGCGTCCGGGCGCGCAGGTTCTGTTGCAGTACTACAACTTCCTGCGCCTCGGTCGGGAGGGGTATCGCCAGATCCAGCAGAGCTCACTGGACGTCGCGCAATACCTGTCCGGGAAGATCGCCGAGATCGGACCGTTCGAGCTGGTGAGTCGAGGCGATACCATCCCGGTCTTCGCGTGGCGACTCAAGTCCGATCACACCGACAACTGGACACTGTTCGACCTGTCCGACCGACTCCGGATGAAGGGCTGGCTCGTACCTGCCTACCCGATGGCGGACAACCTCGCGTCGATGACCCTGCAACGCATCGTCGTACGAGCGGGATTGAGCCATGATCTGGCGACCGCGCTGCTGACCGACATCGTGGCCGAGGTCGACTTCCTCGACAGTCTCGACGCTCCGATGCCGCGCGTGTCCGACACCGGTTCGCACTTCCACCACTGATGTCCCGGTGCCGGGGCGCCGTCGACGCCCCGGCACCGGTACGTGTGGTGTCCGACTCCTGAGGACGCACAACACATGAGCATCGCTGTCGAGCCCCGGCACTGGCGCCACCTCCTACTCGAACCGACCCTCAACAAGCAGTGCTGGGGTTTCGTCATCGGCTCTGCACTGTTCGCACTCGGATCGGCCCCCGGGTTCGGTTCCTGGGCCGGGGCGTCGAACTCCAACCTGTGCTACTTCGTCGGTGCCTGGTTCTTCACCGCAGCCGGACTGGTCCAACTGCTCCGCAGCGGACCCGCCACCGTCTCGGTCGACTACGGTTCGGGCACGATGGTGCGCGCGGAATGGCTTGCCGCATCGACCCAATCGGCGGGCACTATCATGTTCAACGTGAGTACAGCCTCCGCGCTCACCGCCCACACCGCCGTGGCCGACAAGCATTTCGTCTGGTCTCCCGACGCGGCAGGTTCGGTGGCGTTCCTCATCAGCGGTGTCGCCGCGATCATCGCCTACACCCGCACCGACCGATGGTGGAATCCGCGGAGCGTCGAGTGGTGGTCGACCCAGATCAACTGGTTCGGCTGCGTTGCGTTCGCGGTGTCCGCGGTGGGTGCCTACGTCCTGGCCGACGGCAACAGCCTGGACAACACCCTTGCCAACATCGGCACGTTCGTCGGCGCGCTGTGCTTCATGGTCGCGTCGCTCATCGTCGCGCCGGTCTGGAAACGGCCCGCGGCGTGACACCCGGCTGGCAGTCGGCGGACACGTCGTCTTTGTTCTCCGACGACATCGTCGAGCAGTGGTACGGGCGGATCGGTGCCTTCAGTCCGATCGGTCAGAGCGCAACCCGGCACGTGTACCGAGCCGGGGCGGACGGGGCCGCGCAATACCTGCCGGCGCTGACCGTGTCCGGCCCGGACGGGGTCGACAGTTTCGCCGAGATCGTGTTCTGGCGGCCGTTGACGCTGATCTGCGCGTTTGCCGCCCTGCGCTCGCCGTGCACGATGTCGGGCAGCGGCCCACCCGTGGTCGACGGACTCGAGTCCCACGTGATCGTCGGCACCCAGTCCATGTCGTCGTCCGGTGTCGTCACCCATGGCCGGGCGTCGACGACATATCAGGGAAGCGACTTTCTGGGAGTCCTCGACACCTCGCAGGAATTCACGCACACGGCGTTCGACATCAGCGATCCGGCCGGCGTGTGGATTCCCACCGCACTGCTCGCCGACGACTTCGGTTCCGGTCCGCTCATCGCCGAAAGCCCACTCGCCCGATCCGCCGCCGCCTTCCTACGCAACTTCGCTCATGAAGTCGCGGTGCGTGGCGCTGACACCGACGTCGAGGCCGAACTCGCCGCGATCGACGTCGTTCGTTGTGCATTGCGTAATTCGACGACGCGACCCACGCAGACGGACAACAATGCCCAGATCATCCAGGACGCCACGCTGTCGCTGATCGAACAGAACTATCGTGACCCGGGCTTCTCGGTCGATTCGATCGTCCGGAATCTCCACGTCAGCCGGCGACATCTCTACCGGATGTTCGCGGGCGCCGTCGAGTCGCCGGCCGCGCTGATCGCACGCCGCCGTCTGGAGCGGGCGCGGACGATGCTGGAGAGCCCCGGGGACATCACCATCGATCGGGTGGCGCAGGCTTCGGGATTCACCTCGGGTGCCATCTTGCGGAACAGATTCCGGTCCGAATTCGGAGTGACGCCGGATCAGTTCCGTCGCAACCGGTTCGAGCAAACGGCAGCGGACGAGTGACGGCGGGCATGTGATGGGGCCCGGTTATTCCAGGTCTGGTTTGGATTCTGCTGTGGTCGACGCCTGGTATCAGCGATGGGGTGTGCGCGATCCGGGTGATCTGTCCGCACCCGTTCGACTCCGGGGACGAGCGGGCCTGGCCGCCTACTCGACCGGTTTCAGTGCGGTCAGTGCTGATCAGCCGGAGACCTACGAGTCCATCATCTACCATCGAAAACTGTCGATGATGATGGCGCACTGCGAATTACATACGCCTCGACGAACCGAACTGACCGAGACGACGATTCGCGCGCAACCGATGGAACTCGTCATCGTGGCCGCTCACGTCCTCGACAGCGAGTTGCGGATCACCCAGTACGGCAGACGGATGTCCTATGGCGAAGGCCAATTGGTGGTTCTTGCGCTCGACAGCCCGTTCGTCAACGTCGTCGAATCGGTGGCCGATTCCGCGATGCTGATCATTCCCAAGCGACTGCTCGGACTCGGCAACGGAGCCGAGCAGATGCCGGCCCTCCCGGCCGCAGCTGACTCGCTCGTGTCGCGATCGACCGCACAGTTCGTGCGCCGCTTCGCCGGTGATGCCGCGATGCTGGGGCGCACGGTGACTCCGGACATGGAGATCGCAGCGATTCGCATGGTCCGGGAGACCATCGGTTTGCACGGATATCACGAGCGTCATCCCCAGCACGACAGCATCGTCGTCCGGGAGACCGCGCTGGAATTGATCGAGCGGAGCTATCGCGACCCGCACTTCTCCGCGGATTCCATCGCGTCCGCGCTCCACATGAGCCGACGGCATCTCTACCGGCACTTCGCGGACGCGGAGTTCTCACCCGCCGTCCTGCTCAAACAGCGACGGCTTGCCCGGGCGATGGAGTTGCTCGCCGGTGCTCGGGAACTGCCCCTCGACGAGGTGGCGCGGCGTTCGGGATTCGTATCGGTCTCGACCATGCGCAACCGGCTGCGGGCGGAGATCGGTATGACGCCCGTCGAGTTCCGTGCCTCGGTTCGCCCCCCTGCGCCGGAAGTCCTGGCGTCGGAAGTCCCGGCGACCACGCAACCCCGCGCCGAATCGGGTGAGGGTGCGACCTGACCCGACTCGGGTCGCCGTGTCGCCTCCGGTGCGTCGGTACAGTTGATCGATGCCTCGCATACGTCGGACGGTCGCCGAATCCATCTCGGTCGTGATGCTGTCGACTGTGCTGCTGTTGGGGGCGCTGGTCGTCGCGGCACCCGCTGGTGCCGCCGCACCCGCCGACGGTTTCGTGTTCACCACCACCGACGTCGTTGCCGACGAACTCCCGTCGGCGGCCGCATCGGGCACCCGGCTCACCTACGCGACGCGCGATCAGAACGGCCGTCCCGCGATGTCGAGCGGCGTGTACTGGGTGCCGAAGGGGACGCCGCCGGCAGATGGCTGGCCGATCGTCTCCTGGGCGCACGGGACGGTCGGCCTGGCCGACGAGTGCGCGCCGACCCTGCATCGACTCGGCGATGGCGTCGAAGCGCCCGTGCGGGCGGCACTCGCAGCCGGTTATGCCGTGACCGCAACCGATTACGCCGGGCTCGGATCGGCGGGGGAGACGGAGTACCTCGGCGGCCGGGCAGCGGCGTACTCGGTGCTCGACATGATTCGCGCGGCGCGATCGGTCGATCCCTCACTCGGGTCGCGATGGGTGTCGACCGGCCATTCGCAAGGCGGTCACGCCGCGCTGCAGGCGGGCCGCCTCGCCGCGGACCATGCACCCGAGCTGCCGGTGACCGGCATCGTCGCGATCGCCCCGGTCTCGTCGCTGGAGAACCTGTTCGGATTGTTCGGCCCCCGCGTCCCCGGTCTCGGCGCGCTCAACGTCCTCAGTGCGCCGTTCCTGTTCACCCTCGCCGGACTTGACCACGCCCACCCGGAGCTCGGCGTCGCCGACTTCCTGACCTCCGACGGCAAGCGTTTCCTCGACCGCGCGCGAGCCCGGTGCAACGGCGATCTCGTCGACGCGCTGCGGTCGGTGTCCCCGGGCTCGCTCGTCGCGTCCTCGTTCACCGCCGAGCCGGAGTTCCGGAACGCCTTGCGCGAGTATGCCGAGGTCCCCACCTCCGGGTATCCAACGAAAGTGACTCTCGCGCACGGTCTTCTCGATCCGGTGCTGCCCTATCTGCTGAGTCGCTCCCTGCGGTCGGCGATGCGCGACGCCGGTACCGATGTCGACCTCAAGACCTACGCACGCGCCGATCACAGCAGCGTCGTCGACGAGTCGCTGCCCGATGTGATGACCGCGATCCGGGAGTCGTTCGGCCGGTAGCGATCACTCGAGGGCTTCGCCGAGTTCCATCCAGCGCTCCTCGACCTCGGCCAGCTCGGCCTCCATGGCGCGGATGCTCTCCGTCTCCGCGGCGAGCCCCTGGTAATCGGATTGATCGTGGTCGGCCAGTGCGGCTCGGGCGGAGTCGATCTTGCTGTGCAGCTTGTCGATCCGACGTTCCAAGGAGGCCAGCTCTTTGTTGGCGGCACGCAACTCGGCGCCACTGAGAGACGGGCTCGAGTTCCCGCCGGTAGGGGTCGACGCGGTCGCCGAGGCCACTGCTGAGCTTCCCTTCGACTGTGCTGCACGCAGTTTCAGGAACTCGTCGACCCCGTTCGGGAGGTGACGCAGCTTGCCGTCGAGGACGGCGAACTGCTGATCAGTGACGCGTTCGAGGAAGTACCGGTCGTGCGAGACGACGATGAGCGTGCCCGGCCAGGAGTCGAGGAGATCCTCGAGCGCGGCGAGCATGTCGGTGTCGAGGTCGTTGGTCGGCTCGTCGAGGATCAGCACGTTGGGGGCGGCGAGCAGGATGAGGAGCAGCTGCAGCCGACGCTTCTGCCCGCCGGACAGGTCTTTGACGGGGGTGGAGAGCTGGGCGCTGTCGAAGCCCAGTCGTTCGAGGAGTTGCGACGGCGAGAGCTCCTGCGCCTTCGATCCCGAGCCGAAGGTGTAGGTGGTCTGTAGTTCGGCGATCACCTTCCGGACCGGGTCGTCGAGGTACCGGTCGAGATCGTCGAGGCGTTGGGTCAGCGTCGCGACCTTGACGGTCTTGCCACGCTTGACCCGTCCGCCGGTCGGCTCCACGGTGCCGGCGATGAGGCCGAGGAGCGTCGACTTGCCGGCGCCGTTGACGCCGAGGATGCCGGTTCGCTCACCCGGGGCGAGTCGCCACTCGACGCCGTCGAGGACGTCGCGGTCGCCATAGGACACCGACACGTCGAGGAGGTCGACGACGTCTTTGCCCAGACGCGCGGTGGCCAGGGACTGCAGGGCGACCGTGTCACGCACCGGCGGGACGTCGGCGATCAGCGCGTTCGCGGCGTCGATGCGGAACTTCGGCTTGGAGGTCCGCGCGGGGGCGCCGCGACGCAGCCAGGCGAGTTCCTTGCGGGCGAGGTTCTGCCGACGCGCCTCGACGGCCGCGGCCTGCCGGTCGCGTTCGACGCGCTGCAGGATGTAGGCCGCGTAACCACCCTCGAAGGGTTCGACGATCCGGTCGTGCACCTCCCAGGTGACGGTGCAGACCTCGTCGAGGAACCACCGATCGTGGGTGACGACCATCAACCCGCCGGCGTTGGCCGGCCAGCGCCGTTTGAGGTGCTCGGCGAGCCAGGTGATGGCCTCGACGTCGAGGTGGTTGGTCGGCTCGTCCAGCGCGAGGACGTCGTGCTCGCCGGCGAGCAGCCGGGCCAGCGACACCCGACGGCGCTGACCGCCCGACAGCGAACTGGTGGGCGCCGCCCATTCGACGTCCCCGAGCAGTCCGCCGATGACGTCGCGGACCTTGGCGTCGCCCGCCCATTCGTGTTCGGGGCGGTCGCCGACGACTGCATGCCCGACGGTCTCGTCCTCGTCGAAGACGTCGACCTGGTCCAGGACACCGATCCGCACTCCGCCACGCACGGTGACGCGACCGGAATCCGGCTGCATCCGTCCGGCGAGCATCGCCATCAGGCTCGACTTGCCGTCGCCGTTACGGCCGACGATGCCGATGCGGTCGCCCTCGTTGACCCCGAGGGACACCGACTCGAAGACCTTGGTGGTCGGGTATTCCAGGCCTAGGGTTTCCGCGCCGAGTAGATGAGCCACCCGTCAGACGCTAGTGGGTGGCCGGTGCCGGGCTAACGGCGGATGGCCCCGTTGACCATGGCCGCGAAGGCGACGGCGCCCGCCTGATTGACGTGGAAGGGCAGCGCGATGCGATTCGACAGCGAGCTCTCGTACCAGGGGTTGATCAGGTTGCACGCATCGTGGCCCGCCGATCGCCGGTTCGCGTCGATGAAGGTGCCGCCGACCTTGGTCGACGCCCGCCAGAGCGCGCCGTTGGCACGGTTGAAGACCTCGCGCATCCACCGGGCGTCGGGGTCGCTCAGCGGTACGAGCGGCCAGCATCCGCTGAAGCCGATGAAACCACCGAGCCCGACGACGATGATCTGGGCCTTCGGCGCCTTCTGCCGGATCGCACGCAGCGCCGGTGTCACCCGGTTCTCCATCAGGTCGATCCGCCACCGGACCTCGTTCTCGAGGGCGCGGTTGTGGCGACAGCGGCGGTCGGTGAACGCGGGGGTCCGGCACTGGTTCAGGATCGCGTTCCACCGCATGTCGTTGCCGCCGATGCTCACGGTGATCAGTTGCGCATCACGGGGGACCAGGTGCAGCTGGATCGGTTTGGTGCCGCCGCTGGTGTGCTGCGGGGACCGGTACAGGTGTGTCGCCTGCGCGCCCGCACACGAGGCGTCGATGAAACGCCGCGGCAGGGTCGCCCCGGCGACGAGGGTCGGGTAGTTGAACGCCGACCGCTTGCATCCCGCGAAGTACGCCGGGGTCGGGGTGTAGAAACTCCCGGACGCCCGCGAATCGCCGAGCGCCACATAGGTGCCGCCGGTGTAGCGCACGGGGGCTGCCTGCGCGGGCGCGGCCACCGCCGCCATCATCGACACCACGAACGCGGTGACCAACACCGTCGCCAACACCTGGAATCCGCCCCGGACAAACCCCACCACGCACACCACTTCCGCTACCCGCCGATTGCTCAGGAAATCTTAAGGCAACGACCCCGGGTCCGGCCGCAGAGTGCGGGATCGGTCTCGGAAGTCGGCACAAATACCGCACTCTGCCGCGGACGTGGAACCTGCACGGTTCGGCGTGCGTCTACCTGTGCATGGCCACTGCACCTGCCTTGCGGGCATTCGCTCTGGCGCGCGACGGCGTTGTCACCGCGGCCGAAGCCGGCGAGCACGGTCTCAGTCGCGGCGCGATCGGACGGCGGGTGAACTCCGGTGAGTGGGTTCGTGCGAGTTCCGGCGTCTATCGGCTGGCCGATCATCCGGTGACCGCGAGGACCCGAACTCGCCTGGCCACTCTGCAGGTCTCCGCAGACGCCGTACTCAGCGGACTGGCGGCCGCATGGTGGCACGGTCTCGTGACCACACGGCCGGCGACGACAACCGTCACCGCTTCGCGGAGTTGGCACGGTTCGCCGGTGAAGGGGACGCTCGTCGTGCGAAGAAACCTCGACGAGTCCGACGTCGTGGTCGAGAAGGGCCTCACGGTGACGGCCGTGCCGCTGTCCGTCCTCGAGGGTGCCATCGAAGGAAAGATCGACGTGCTCGACCGCGCCTTGCAGGACAAGAGGGTCACCGTCGATGCTCTGGTGCAGACGTATCAGCGTCGACGACGCTGCCGAGGTGCACACGAGATGGCGAAGATGCTCGCGCTCCTGGGTTCTGGTGCTCGTTCGGTCGCCGAGCGATCGCCTGATGGTCCTCACAGAGTGCGGGATTCGTACTGGAAACCGGCACGAATCCCGCACTCTGCGGACACGGGTCCTACACCTACAGGCCGAGATCCTTGGCGATGATCGTCTTCATGACCTCGCTGGTGCCGCCGTAGATGCGGGTGACACGGGTGTCGGCGTACAGCCGGGCGATCGGGTACTCCAGGACGTAGCCGTACCCGCCGTGCAACTGCAGGCACTTGTCGATGACCTTGCCCGCCGTCTCGGTGGCGAACAGCTTCGCGCGGGCCGCGTCCGGGACGGTGAGCTCGCCCTCGTTGTGGAGTTCGAGTGCCCGGTCGACGAATTGCCGGATGGCCTCCACCTCGGCGGAGCACTCGGCGAGTACGAACTTGGTGTTCTGGAACGCGGCAACGGGTTTGCCGAAGACGTCGCGCTCCTTGGTGTAGGCGATCGCGTGCTGGACGGCGGCGGCCGCGGTGGCCGACGCGCCGATGGCGATGGTCAGCCGTTCCTGCGCGAGGTTGTGCGCCAGGTAGGAGAAGCCCGCGCCCTCCTCGCCGAGCCGATCCTCGACGGGAACCCGGACCGAGCTGAACGAGAGCTCGGCGGTGTCGGAGGCCTTGAGTCCGATCTTCTCGATCTTGCGACCCACCGCGAAACCCTCGGATGCGGTGTCGACGACCAGGATCGACAGCCCCGCACGACGATTCGACTCGTCGAACGCCGCGGTTCGGGCGACCACCAGGATGCGATCGGCCAGCGCTCCACCCGTGATGAACGTCTTCGCGCCGTCGAGTACGTAGTGCGACCCGTCCTCGGACAGCTTGGCCGTGGTCGAGATGTTGGCGAGGTCCGAGCCGGTTCCGGGTTCGGTCATCGCGATCGCGAACATGAGTTCGCCGGAACAGAAGCCGGGCAGCCAGCGCTGCTTCTGCTCGGCGGTGGCGTACTCGACGAGGTAGGGGAGGATCAGGTTGGAGTGCACCGAGTAGCTGCCGAAGGTGACACCCGCGGCCGAGGTCTCCTCGGCGATCACCATCGAGTAGGTGAAGTCCGAGACACCTCCGCCGCCGAACTCCTCGGGCGCTTCGATACCCAGGACGCCGAGTTCGCCCAGCCGCTTGTAGAACTCGCGCGGCGGATGCCCCTGCTTCTCCCAGTCGTGGTAGACGGGCGCAACCTCTTTGGCGATGAAGTCCCTGATCGTCTTGCGGAAGGATTCGTGGTCCTCGGTGAAGATGCGGCGCTGCATGTGATCCCTCGAAACTGTTGTGGGCGGGTGGTTCTGACGACGTTCATCGCTGCGGCGGTCATCGCTCCCGATACTCGCGCAGCAGTCCCTTGGAGATGATCTGTTTCTGGATTTCGCTGGTGCCCTCGCCGATCAGCAGGAAGGGCGCGTCGCGCATCAGCCGCTCGATCTCGAACTCCTTCGAATAGCCGTAGCCACCGTGGATTCGGAAGCTGGCCTGCGTGACCTCGGCGCAGTACTCGCTGCACAGGTACTTGGCCATCCCGGCGGCGACGTCGTTGCGCTCGCCGGAGTCTTTCAATCGCGCCGCGTTGACCATCATCAGGTGCGCGGCCTCGACCTTGGTCGCCATCTCGGCCAGCGAGAACGCGATGGCCTGATGTTCGGCGATGGGTTTGCCGAACGTGGATCGCTGCTGTGCGTACTTCACGCCGAGTTCGAATGCGCGCTGGGCGATTCCGCAGGCGCGCGCCGACACGTTGACCCGCCCGACCTCGACGCCGTCCATCATGTGCGCGAAACCGCGGCCGGGTTCGCCGCCGAGGATGTCCGTGGCCGGCGCGCGATAACCGTCGAAGATCAGCTCGGTGGTGTCGATGCCCTTGTAGCCCATCTTGTCCAGCTTGCGCGGGATCGTCAGGCCGGGCAGCACCTCGCCGAATCCGACGGGTTTCTCCACCAGGAACGCCGTGAGGTTCTTGTGCGGCCGTTCGCTGCCCTCGTCGGTACGGACCAGGGCGGCAACGAGAGTCGACGACCCGCCGTTCGTCAGCCACATCTTCTGCCCGCTGATGACGTATGCGTCGGCTCCGTCCCGCTTCGCGATGGTCTTGATCGCCGCCACGTCCGACCCGAGTTCTGGTTCGGACATCGAGAACGCGCCGCGGACCTCACCGGTCGCCATGCGTGGCAGGAACCGTTGCTTCTGGTCGTCGGTCCCGTGCTGGCGGATCATGTACGCCACGATGAAATGGGTGTTGATCACCCCGGACACGCTCATCCACCCGCGAGCGAGTTCTTCGACGCACAGGGCGTAGGTGAGCAGTGACTCGCCCAGCCCGCCGTACTCCTCGGGGATCATCAGGCCGAACAGGCCCATCTCGGCCATGCCGTCGACGATGGCTTGTGGATACTCGTCGGCGTGCTCGAGCTCCTGCGCGGCGGGGATGATCTGTTTGTCGACGAACGAGCGGACGTTGGCCAGGATCTCCGTCTGGATCTCGGTGAGGCCCAGGGTCTGCGCGAGGCGGGTCATGGTGGTGGCTTGTCTCCGAAGTCGGTCGGGGTGCGAACGCACCATCGGCGGCGAAGTGGCGTGCGACTCCACACGGTCCGTCTCACAGCATGCACGCCTCGACCTCGGCGAGGTAGTCGCCGTGAACTAAGGGAGCGATAGCGCGTGCCAATGAAACGAGGGGTGCCGAACGCACCAACGCTAAGTCTCCGATAGGGCCTGCCAATGACCCCAGCTCGCGCCGGGGCGGGCCTGGACACATAGGCAGGCGCAGTCGGATCGTTTGCCGAGCGAACGTTGTCAGTGGTGTTCACGCGCGGTTTGAATCAGGACGGATGTGATCCACCCCACTCGGCGATCACATCGTCACCCAGACCACTCGTCGGAAGAGGTATCACCATGCCGGTCACGACCACCTCCGGATCAGGACCCGGGAAGAGGCCCGGGTTCGCGGCGCGCGCCTCATCCGGAGAGGCCACGCAGACCACCGACTTCGAAGCGGCCCGGACCCCGCGAGGCCTCGGCCCGCGCGGCGAATCCCGCGCCGGCGCCTGGGGTCTCACGGCTCTGCTGGTGAGCCTCTACGTGATCAACTACGCCGACAAGGCGGTGCTGGGCATCATCGCGCAACCGCTCCGCGAAGAGCTGGGCCTGAGCTCGTCCCAGATCGGTCTCGTCGGCAGCCTGTTCTTCCTGACGTTCACGATCGGCGGCTTCTTCGCGGGGCTGCTCAACCGCTGGATGACCCTGCGCTGGTCGCTGGTCCTGCTGGCGCTGTGCTGGGCCGCGGCGATGCTACCGATGGTCATGGTGGCGTCGTTCGCGGTCCTCATCCTCAGCCGGCTGTTCCTCGGTCTCGCCGAAGGTCCGAGTTCGGCGCTCCTGCACACCGCTGCCTACTCCTGGCACCCCCCGGCCCGACGCGCGCTGCCCGGCGCACTCCTCGCCGGGGCGGCGTCGATCTCGAAGATCGCGATCGCTCCGCTGCTCGCCGTGATCACCGTGAGCTTCGGATGGCGTTGGGCGCTGATCTCCCTCGCCGCCGGCGGCCTCGTCTGGTGCGTCGTCTGGCTGTCGACCTGGCGCAACGGCCCGTACATCGCGAGCGGCAAGGCGTCCAAGAAGACGCCCGCCGCGAGCGCCGACGCCGAACCGGCGACGCCGTGGATCTCGATCTTCCGCTCGCGCACCTTCGTCACCGGAGCCCTCGTGGTCATGAGTGTCTACGCGCTGGTCAGCGTCGTGCTGACCTGGCTGCCGTCGTACTTCGAAGAAGGACTGGGCTACAGCCGGCTGCAGTCCGGGTCGATGTTCGCGTTCCCCTCGATCGTCGGCCTGGTCCTGATGGTGCTGAGTTCGATCACGAGTGACCGGATGATCTCGAAGGGGGCGACGTCGCGGATGCTGCGCATCGTCGTGCCGTCGGTCGGGGTCCTCGTCTCGGGCGTCCTGCTGTTCCTGCTGCCCTCGGTCGGCACCCCGATCATCGCGGTAGCGATCCTGTCGATCGGCTATGGCTTCGCGGCCACGGTGTTCCCGCTGTTCAACGCCGCCGTCGCCGAGATCTGCCCGCCCCGGCAGACCGCGGGCACGCTGGGCGTCTTCCTGGCGATCATGGCGATCGGCGGTCTCGTCGCGCCGTACGCCACGGGTGTCATCGTCGACGCGGCCGCCACACCCGCCGAGGGCTACGCCACCGCGTTCCAGGTGCTCGGGATCGTCGCCGCGGTGTGCGCGCTACTCGCCCTGGTGTTCGCCGATCCCGAGCGGGACCGTGCCCGGTTGCGTCCGCACGCGCCGGCCGTCGAAGGCGCCACACCGTGACCTACGCGTCCCATAGGCAGGGCCTCATCGACTGTGAGTGTGAATCGACTTGTCTGCCAAGCGCCCCGGTGGTCGGCTCGTCACAACGGGCGATCGGCGTCCGCCGGCGTCGTGCACGTCGGACACAACCACATCCCTTGCCCTGACCTCGAGGAGTCCCCATGCGTGATGCAGTGATCGTCGACGCGGTCCGCGCGCCCATCGGCCGCCGCCGCGGCGCCCTGTCCGGTATCCATCCCGCCGATTTGTCGGCCCACGTACTCGAGGCGCTCGTCGAGCGGACCGGCCTCGATCCGGCCGTCGTCGACGATGTGGTGTGGGGTTGTGTCAGCCAGGCCGCCGAACAGGCCGGCAATGTCGCGCGGACGGCCGTACTCGCCGCCGGCTGGCCCGAGAGTGTCCCCGGGACCACCGTGACCCGTGCCTGCGGATCGAGCCAGCAGGCGGTCAGCATGGCGGCCGCGGCGGTTGCGTCGGGTCAGCAGGACGTCGTGATCGCCGGCGGTGTCGAGTCGATGAGTCGGGTGCCGATGGGCAGCGCTGCACCGAACGGCGAGCATCAGCCGCCCACGGTCCTCGACCGCTACGGCGTCGACAAGTTCAGCCAGGGGACCGGCGCGGAGATGGTCGCCGCGAAATGGGGATTGGATCGCACGCGTCTCGACGAATACTCCTTGCGATCGCACGAACTCGCCGCACAGGCAGCCGACCGCGGCGCCTTCGACGCCCAGCTGGCCCCGATCCCGGGAGTGCTCGAGGGCGATGAGGGAATCCGGCGCGGTGGCACCCTCGAGTCGCTCGCCAAGCTCAAGCCGGCCTTCAGCGAGGACGGTGTCATCCACGCCGGCAACTCCTCGCAGATCTCCGACGGATCGGCTGCCCTGCTGATCATGTCCGCCGAGACCGCGAAGTCGCACGGTCTCACGCCGATCGCCCGAATCCACACCGCGGTCGTCGCCGCCGACGACCCGGTGATCATGCTGACCGGACCGATCCCGGCCACGGCGAAGGCACTCAAGCGCTCCGGGCTGTCGATCGACGACATCGGGGCCTTCGAGATCAACGAGGCATTCGCCCCGGTGCCCCTGGCCTGGCAAGCCGAGACCGGCGCCGACATCGAGCGTCTCAACCCACTCGGCGGTGCGATCGCCGTCGGCCATCCCCTCGGCGGATCCGGCGCGATCCTCATGACGCGGCTCGTCCACCACATGCGCGACAACGGCATCCGGTACGGGCTGCAGTCGATGTGCGAAGCCGGCGGCATGGCCAACACCACCATCCTCGAACTGCTCTGACGGCAGAGCGCAGGCGACAGCCTACTGCTCCCTGAGGTGCGAGGAGCGCATGCCCCTCCGCCCCTAATCCGAAAGAAGCGCCCCCATTTGCTCCCTGAGGAGCGCCCGGAGCTTGCGGAGGGTGCGTCACGAAGGGTCTGCCACGCATCTCACCAGGACCCTTCGTGACGCTCGCAAGCTCGCTCCTCAGGGAGCAGGGTTGGGCTCGCTTCGCTCGCACCTCAGGGAGCAGAGAGGGCTCGCTTCGCTCGCACCTCAGGGAGCGGAAGGGGTTCGCACCTCGGGGATCAGAGACATAATCACTCGAAAGGTACTGGAAGACAGTGGAACTCAAGGGACTCTCCGTCGCGATCACCGGTGGCGCATCCGGTCTCGGTCTCGCAACCGCCCAACGTGTCGTCGACGCCGGTGGGCTGGTCACCCTGATCGATCTGCCGACCTCGGACGGGCAGGCCGTGGCCGACGGACTCGGCACCGCTGCCTCGTTCGCCGCCGCCGACATCACCGATGCCGAACAGTTCGCCGCCGCACTCGATGTCGCCGACAACCGCGGAGGTCTGCGCGGACTCGTGCACTGTGCCGGAGCCGGCCGGCGCATGCGCATCCTCGACAAGGAGGGCAAGGCGGGTTCGGTCGAGGACTTCGAATTCGTCATCAAGCTCAACCTCGTCGGGTCGTTCCATGCGCTCTCGCTCGGCGCGGAACGCATCGCGCGGCAGGAACCGGTCGACGGCGAACGCGGCGCCATCGTCATGACCGCGTCGGTCGCGGCGTTCGAGGGACAGATAGGCCAGATCAACTACGCGGCGTCGAAGGCGGGCATCGTCGGGATGACGCTGGTCGCCGCGCGGGACCTGGCCAGCAAGCTCATCCGTGTCAACACCATCGCGCCGGGCACGATGGACACGCCGCTGCTCGCGCGTCTGCGCGACGACGTGCGCGATGCGCTGGCCGCGAGCATCCCCAACCCCGCACGGCTGGGGCGTCCGGAGGAGTTCGGCCGGCTCGCGGCCTCGATCCTGGAGAACTCCTACCTCAACGGCGAGACCATCCGCCTCGACGGGGCGATCCGGATGGCGCCGCGGTAGCCGGAGCCGGCACGAACGATTCGGCACTCCCACAACGCCTCTCGAGAGGAACATCGCGATGTCTGCCCCGACGCCCACCACTCTCCGCTATCCCGAGACCACGATGGCGGTACTGCCGGCGAGTATGGCGGCCCTGTACGGCGATCGTGCAGCCGTCGTCGACGGCGCGACGACGCTCACGTTCGCCGGGCTCGACGCACGGTCGGCCGCGGTGGCGTCGGCGTTGCGCTCCGCGGGGGTCGCCGATCGCGATGTGGTCCTGCTGTACCTGACCAACAGCGTCGAGTTCGTCGTCGCCTACTACGGGTCGTTGCGCGCGGGCGCAACCGTGACCCTGGTCAATCCGTTGCAGCCCGTACCGGGTCTGCGGCGTCAGATCGCGGAAACCGGTGCGGTGGTGGGTTTCACGCAGGTCGAACAGTCCGGGCGTCTCCTGGAAGCCGCCACCGGTACGAGGTTGACGACGGTGGTGACGGTGGACGGGGCCGCGGATGCGCGGGACGGCATCGACGCCGTCCCCCTCGCGGAGTTCGTCGCCGGGCATGGTGCGGCACCGCAGGTTTCGACCACGAGTGATGACGTCGCGCATCTGGCCTTCACCGGTGGCACCACTGGTGTGTCCAAGGGCGTGCGGGTCCTGCATCGCAACGTCCTCGGCAACGTCACGCAGATGATCGGCTGGCGGGCGGGACATTCCGTCGAGGTGGGTGCCGACGGGCTCCTGACGTTGGCACCCCGGTCGGCGGAGAACCCGGGGGTCGTCCCCGGGCACGCGGCGACGGTCGTGGTGTCCCCGCTGTTCCACGCGCATGCCCTCATCAACATGTCGTTTCTCCTTCTGTGCGGCGCCACGCACGTGTTCGCCGGTCGTTTCGAACCCGGACGGATGCTGGCCCTCATCGAGGAGCGCCGGGCGTCGTACGTGACGGGTAGCCCAGCGATGTGGCACGCGCTCGCCGTGCACCCCGACGTCTCCGCGCGGGACCTGACCTCGGTGCGGGTCGTCTCCTCCGGCGCCGCACCGATCGACCATGTGACTCTCGAGCTGCTCGAAAAGGCGTTCCCGGCAGCGTCGATCGTGGAGGGCTACGGCCTCACCGAGGCGACATGCCTGGTGTCCTCGGCGCCCCTGACGTCCGCGGGACGATACCGGCTCGGCAGTGTGGGTCTGCCGACGTTCGACACCGAGATCGAGATCCGCGCCGTCGACGATCCGACCGCCGTCCTCGCGCCGGGGGAGAAGGGGCAGTTGTGGGTGCGTGGACCGCAGGTCACCGACGGCTACCTCGATCACCCCGACAAGACGGCCGAACAGTTCGTCGACGGGTGGCTCGACACCGGTGACATCGCCTACCGCGACGCCGACGGGTACCTCTACATCTGCGACCGCGCCAAAGACATGCTGATCTACAAGGGCTACAACGTGTATCCGCGCGAGCTCGAGGAGATCCTGGTGACGCATCCCGACGTCGAGGCGGCCGCTGTCGTCGCCCGGGAGGCGGGTGCGGTGGGTCAGGAACCGGTCGCCTTTCTCGTCGCCCGGGGCGGTCATGTCATCGACGCCGATGCGGTGTCGGACTTCGTCGCGGCACAGGTGTTGCCGTACAAGAAGATTCGCGATGTGTTCGTCGTCGACGAGCTGCCAACGTCGGCGGCGGGCAAGGTCCAGAAGGTGGCGTTGCGGGAGCGCCTGACGAAAGCCTGAGGTCCCGGGCGCCGGCGCACGAACGAGGCGCCGGCGCGGCGCACGCCGGCGGGGTCAGCGTTGCGCGCGCTTGACCAGGTTGCGCCCGATGATGAGTCGCTGGATCTCGCTGGTGCCCTCGTACAGGCGGAGCAATCGCACCTCGCGGTAGATGCGCTCGACCGGGACGTCGCGCATGTAGCCGCTGCCGCCGTGGATCTGCACGGCGAGATCGGCGACCTTGCCGACCATCTCGGTGCAGAACAGTTTGGCAGCCGACGGGGCGATGCGCCGGTCGGTGTCGTCGACCCAGGCACGGGCCGCCTCCCGGACCAGTGCGCGCCCGGCCATGACACCGGATTGCTGATCGGCGAGCATCGCCTGGACCAATTGGAACTCGCCGATGGCGGTACCGCCCTGGGTGGCGGTCGCGGCCCACGAGACAGACTCGTCGAGCGCCCGCTGGGCGGTGCCCACCGAGAGTGCGGCGATGTGGACCCGGCCGCGGGCGAGGCTCATCATCGCGGCCTTGTAGCCCACGTCCTCACTGCCGCCGACGAGGGCCGAATCCGGCACGCGGACACCGTCGAAGTGCACGTCGGAGGTCCACGCGCCCTCCTGGCCCATCTTGCGATCCTTGGCTCCGACGCTGAGCCCCGCGGCATCGGCGGGGACGAGGAACACCGCGATGCCGGTGCCGGCGTCGTCGGCCGGCCGGGTTCGCGCGAACACGACGAACAGATCGGCCAGCGGGGCGTTGGTGATGAACCGCTTCTCGCCGGTGATCACCCAGTCATCACCGTCGCGGATGGCTTTCGTGCGCAGTCCGGCCGGGTCGGACCCGGCCCCCGGTTCCGTCAGCGCGAACGAGGCGACCACCTCGCCGGACGCGATCTTCTCCAGCCAGGCGGTCTTCTGTTCGTCGGTGCCGAAGTGGACGAGGACCTGGCCGGCGATGCCGTTGTTGGTGCCGAACATCGACCGCAGTGCCAGGGACGTGTAGCCCAGCTCCATCGCGAGTTCGACGTCCTGGGTGAGATCGAGGCCGAGGCCGCCCCATTCCTGTGGGATGGCGTAGCCGAAAAGGCCCATATCCTTGGCTGTTTGGCGGATGTCGTCGGGGATCGCGTCGGTGTCGAGGATCTCCTGCTCACGGGGGACCACCGCCTCGCGGACGAACGCACGCGTCGCGGCGAGGATGTCGGCGAAATCCTCGGGGCCCACCTGGGAGGTCGTGGCTGGTTGCATCACACCGGTCATGAAACCACTCTGGCGTGTCCGCCTGCGACCGTCCAATACGAAACCGGGATCGATCCGATAGCCGCTGCGTATGAGCTCGGAGGGGTTCGACGGCGCCGGATCTCGATAGATTGAGGTCACTCAACCGTTCCCGGAAGGACGACACCACACATGGCTCCCAGCACCACCGCCGAGTTGCTGCTCGAAGGACGCACCGCCGTCGTGACCGGCGGCGCGCAGGGCATCGGTCTCGAGATCGCCCGGTCGTTCGTCGGCGCAGGCGCCCGGGTCGTCCTCGGTGATCTCAGCCTCGACGCCGCGCAGGCCGCCGTCGACGAACTCGGCGGCAGCGAGGTGGCCCGGGCGGTACGGTGCGACGTCGTCGACGCGGGCGAGGTCGACACACTGCTCGCGGCGGCGGTCGAGGGCTTCGGATCCCTCGACGTCCTGGTGAACAACGCGGGGATCACCCGGGACGCGACGATGCGGACGATGACCGAAGACGACTTCGACCAGGTCATCTCCGTGCATCTCAAGGGCACCTGGAACGGGACTCGCAAGGCGGCGGCGATCATGCGCGAGGCCAAGCGCGGTGCGATCGTGAACATCTCGTCGTTGTCCGGCAAGGTCGGCATGGTGGGACAGACCAACTACTCGGCGGCCAAGGCGGGCATCGTCGGACTGACCAAGGCCGCGGCCAAGGAGATGGCCCATCACGGTGTGCGGGTCAACGCGATCCAGCCCGGCCTGATCCGGTCGGCGATGACCGAGGCGATGCCGCAGAAGGCGTGGGACCAGAAGATGGCGGAGATCCCGATGCGACGCGCCGGTGAGGTCGGTGAGGTCGCGAGCGTGGCCCTGTTCCTCGCCTCGGACATGTCGTCGTACATGACGGGCACCGTCCTCGAGGTCACCGGCGGTCGCTTCATGTGACGGTCCGCGCCCACCGAACCCCGCACGCTTCTCTTCACCCGAAAGGTCACCCATGCGCGACGTCGTCATCTGCGAACCGGTACGCACCCCTATCGGCCGCTACGGCGGAATGTTCACGAGCCTCACCGCCGTCGACCTCGGGGTCGCCGCGCTGACCGGAATGCTCGACCGCACGGGGCTCGACCCGGAGAAGGTCGAGGACGTCATCCTCGGACATTGCAACGGCAACAGCGAGGCGCCGGCGCTCGGTCGTGTGATAGCCCTCGACGCCGGGTTGCCGATCACGGTGGGCGGCATGCACATCGATCGACGATGCGGCTCGGGCCTGCAAGCCGTCATCCAGGCCGCCTACCAGGTGTCCGCGGGCGACAACGACCTCGTCGTCGCGGGCGGGGCCGAATCGATGAGCAATGCGTCGTTCTACTCCGTCGACATGCGGTGGGGTGGGGCCCGCACCGGTATCACGATGCACGACAGCCTCGTTCGTGCTCGCTCGACCGCCGGCGGCAAGAACTATCCGGTGCCCGGCGGGATGATCGAGACGGCCGAGAACCTGCGCAAGGAGTACGAGATCTCCCGCGCGGAGCAGGACGAGCTGGCTGTGGCATCGCACGAACGAGCGGTCCGCGCCCAGAAGGACGGCGTGCTGGCCGAGGAGATCATCCCGGTCACGGTGCCCGGCCGCAAAGGCGATCAGGTCATCGACACCGACGAACATCCGCGCCCCGATGTCTCGGTCGAATCGCTGTCGAAACTGAAGCCGATCATGGGCACGACCGATCCGGACGCGACCGTGACGGCGGGCAACGCCAGTGGCCAGAACGACGCCGCGTCGATGGCGATCGTGACCACACCCGAGGTCGCGGAGAAGCTGGGCCTACGTCCACTGGTGAAGCTGGTGTCCTGGGGTCTGGCGGGGGTACCGCCGCGCACCATGGGGATCGGACCGGTACCCGCGACCGAGAAGGCGCTCGCGAAGGCCGGACTGACACTCGCCGACATCGACGTGATCGAGTTGAACGAGGCCTTCGCGGCGCAAGCGCTGGCGGTGACGCGCGAGTGGGGATTCGGCCGGTTCGGCGCCGGTGGCGACTTCGAGCGCACCAACGTCAACGGTTCGGGTATCTCCCTGGGACACCCCGTCGGCGCGACCGGCGGCCGCATGCTGGCCTCGCTGGCCCGCGAACTGCACCGTCGAGATGCGCGCTACGGGCTGGAGACCATGTGTATCGGCGGCGGCCAGGGACTCGCGGCGGTCTTCGAGCGCGTCGCCTGACACCGAGACTCAGCGGGCCCCACCTGATCCGCACCGGTGGGTTCCGGTGTTCCACCCGTCATCCCGCCGATTCGCGCACGAGGTCGACGAATGCCTGGCCGACGGCCGACAGAGACGGCGGGTGGAAAGCGATCGCGAAGGGACGCACCACATTCGGCTCGATCTCGCGGATGACGACCGGTTCGTCGGCCGACTCCGCGACCGACCGCTCGAGGAGCGTACCGCCGATCCCGGACTCCACCATGGGAAGCCGTTCCTCGCGGATCTCCGACAGCACGGCCAGCGGTGGCCGGACGCCCGCGACTCGGATGGCCTCCTCGAACTCGTCGGCCACCGAGTAGCCGCGCGGCACGAAGACCATCGGGATCGACGGCAGGTTGTTCAGCGGGATCGGGCCATCGGGCACCTCGGTACCGGGTGGGTAGACCAGCACGTGTTCGTGTTCGCCGATCACGATCACCTCGAGATCGTCACCGGCGATGGGCAGGTGGGCGACGGCGAACTCGCAGTGACCGTCCTCGATGGCCGACGCGGCCCTGGTCTCGTCGCGTAATTCGCCGAGCCGCACCGACACTCGCGGATACGTGGCCCGGAACCGGGCGACGAGATCGACGACGGGCCCGACGGCGGTCGCGGCGAAGGCGAGAATGTCCAGGTGGCCGGTGAGTTCGTCCGCCGATGCGGAGAGCAGATCGTCGACGGCGTCCATGTCCCGCACGATCTGCCGTGCGGGACCGACCATCGTGCGCCCGGCCGCCGACAGGACCATCCCCCGACCGATGCGGTGGAACAGCTGAACCCCGAGTTCGCGTTCGAGCGCCCGGAGTGCCTGGGACACAGTGGGTTGGGCGACACCCAGGGCCGATGCCGCACCACCGATGCCCTTGTTCTCGACCACTGCCAGGAAGTATTCGACCTGCCGCAATTCCATGGTGGAACTCACCAATCCCGTGGTTCGGCGGGATCGGGAGCGATCCCGCAGTGGACCTTCGCCGCGGAGATGAAGGCGAGTGCGGCCGGCGAGGGGAGCCCCGATCGCAGGACGAGGCCCCACGGTCGGGTCAGGGGCGGGTCGAGTGCCAGGCGCCGGAGTCCCGCGAGCTGCCGGTCGGCCACGGTGCGCGGGAGAACCGTTGCCCCGGTTCCCTTCTTGACCAGGCTCCACACCGCGGACGGCAACTGGCAGTCGACCACCACGTTCTTGCCGTCGTCGTCGAGGAGCCCGTCGAGAAGCGCCGCGGTGATCGGGTCGCTGTGATCTATGACGAGAGGTAACGAGCGGACCGCCGCGTGCGGCATCGGATCGGGCAGGCTGTCGGCGAGCGTGGCCGGCGCCGCCACGACCAGCTCCTGCTCGGCCATCGGGATGGCCGTGAACGTCGCGTGCTCGGCGGCCGAGTCCATGATTCCGACCTCGGCGTCGCCCGATCGCAACGCCGACAGCACTCCGGCGGGGCTGTCGGCGGAGACGACCCGAACCGACAAGCGCGGGAAACGTTCCCGGAACAGGCGGACGACGTTGACCACCGGATCCACACTGAACGCCGCGTAGGTCACGACGTCGACGCGGCCGGCGCGCAACTCGCGAACCGCATCGACCTTGGCCTTGGCGCGGTCGACGTCGGCCAGGATGCGCCGGGCGGCGACGTCGAGTTTGCGACCGGCCTCGGTGAGTTCGAGACGACGGCCGGTGCGGTCGAACAGGGTGACGCCGAGTCGCTTCTCGAGTGTCCGGATGGCCTGGGACAGCGAGGGTTGTGAGATGTACAGCGACTGGGCGGCCTTCGTGATGCCGCCGTGGTCGACCACGGCGACGAAGTAGGTCACGAGGTGCAGGTCCACCCCGGTCACCTTATCCGGCGCCGGGAGCGGAGCGAGCGGGCCGAGTTGATACGGCGTCCGGGGAGGTCACTTACCCGTCCATCGCGGCGCCCGCTTCTCGGCGAAGGCGATGGCGCCCTCCTTGGCGTCGTCGGAGGCGAACACCGGGCCGAGGAAGTCCCACTGCTTCTTGATCAGTTCGGGATCGGTGTAGCGGATCGCCATCGAGGTGACCTGTTTGGTCGCCCGGACGGCGAGGGGGCCGTTCGCGGCGATGACGGCGGCCAGTTCGCGGGCGCCGGCGAGTGCCTCACCCGGTTCGGTGACCCGGTTGACCAGCCCGAACTGGTGCGCGCGTTCGGCGGTGAGCGGTTCGCCGGTCAAGGCGAGTTCCATCGCGACCTGGTACGGCAGGATCTTCGGCAGGCGGAGCAGCCCACCTGCTGCGGCGGCGAGCCCGCGCTTGACCTCGGGGATACCGAATTTGGAGTTGTTCGCCGCGACGACGAGGTCGGCCGACAACGCGAGTTCGCACCCACCTGCCAGCGCCCAGCCTTCGACGGCGGCGATGAGTGGCTTGGTCGGCGGCGAATCGGCGAGCCCGCCGAATCCGCGGCCTTCCAGCGACACCACTTCGCCGCGCGTGAAGGCCTTCAGGTCCATCCCTGCGCAGAACGTCCCGCCGGCGCCGGTGAGGATGCCGATGGTGAGGTCGTCGCGTGCCTCGAGTTCGTCGATGGCGGCGGCGATGCCCTCGGAGACCTCGCGGTTGACGGCGTTCTTCGCTTCGGGGCGGTTGATCGTGATGACGGCGACGCCGTCGGCGAACTCGGTGAGCACTGCACTCATGGGGACTCCTGGATCGGTGGGTGGAGCGGGATGTCAGGTGTTCTCGGTCATGGAGATCGGTTGCGGCTCAGCCGATGTGGCGCTGTCGGTGAGGAACCAGCGAACCGGGTTCGTGGCAGCCGTGTCGTCGTCGGGAGCACCGGCGGGCATGCGTGCGTCGAGGATCCCGCGTTCCTGCAGGACGACCAGATGGGCGTGTGTCTCCCGCAGTGCCAGGCGGCTGAGCGTGAGCGACAGCTCCTCGAACGGGCGCGACCAGGTCACCGATCGGGTGATCTCCCACGCCGTGCTCTCCGGATGCCGGGCCACCGTCTCGGTGATCTCACCGAGTCGTTCCTCGTGATGCGTGAGCAGCCCCGTCACCCGGTTGCCGAGGCCCCGGAATCGGTACTCGTGGGACGGCAGCGCCTCGTGGTCGCGCATCTTCTCGGTGTTGGCCAGCGAGATCAGGTAGTCGGCGAGGGGGCTGTCGGTCTGCATGGGATTGGTCGAGATGTTCGGACTGATCCGCGGCAGCAGGTGGTCGCCGGTGAAGATGACGCCGGCGGTGTCGTCGGCGAAGCAGAGGTGTCCCGCGGTGTGGCCGGGGGTCCAGATGGCGCGGAGATCCCAGCCGGGGATGTCGAGCGGGGCGTCGCCGGTCAGCTCGCGGTCGACCGTCCGGCCGTCGGGCATGCGGATGAAACCCACCAGGCCCTCGTCGGCGACCTCGGCCGGTGCGCCGAGCAGCCGGAGTTCCGACCGCGCCTGCTCCAGCTGGCTCTCGACCTCGTCGTCGGAGTGGTGACGCAGATACCGGGCGTCGTCGCGATGCATCCACAGCTCGGCGTCGACGTGTTCGAGCAGGCGCGGCACGAGCCCGAAGTGGTCGGGATGGAGGTGGGTCACACCGATCGAGCGCACGTCGGTGAGGTCGTGGCCGGTGGAGCGGATGCCGGCGACGAGGACATCCCATGACTCGTCGGACGGCCAGCCGGCATCGATGAGCGCGAGACCGCCGTCGGGCAGTCCGAGGGCGTAGACGAGGACGTATCGCAGCGGATTGGGACCCATGGGTACCGGGATCGACCACAGCTGCGGCCGGACCTCCTCGACCGGCGGCAGGACCTTGTCGGCCCAGGCCTGCTTCTGCAGTACGCCGGTGACCTCGATCGGGACCATCCAGCCTCCTCCTCGGGTGCGTCGTTCGCGCCGGGCACCGCGACGAGTGGTGCAGTGAACTGCTGTCATCCGATCACGAGACGACTTCGACGCTCAAACTGGGTGCGGCTCAGACACCCTGAGGTAGGACCTATGTGTCGAGTTCGGCGACGCACACGGGTCGGCCGTCGGCCGGGTCGATGGGGCGGCCTTCGGCCGGGTCGCCACCGGCGGCCTCCACGGACCCACCGAGTGCGGCGGTGTCACACGCCGCCGCGACCTCGCCGATGAGACGACCGGCGAGTTCCGGCTGGATGAGCGGGAAGAGGTGGCTCGCACCGGGAATGACGGTGAGCGATCCATTCTGGGCCGCCTCGACGAACCGCTGCTCGTGCATCCGGAACTGGTCATGGCTCCCGTTGACGAACACCGTGCGACCCGGATAGCGGCGGATCTCACCGAGAGCGTCGAATCGCTTGATCCCGGCGACGACGTCGGCGATCGAACCCAGGGCGAGCCCGCCGATCTCCATGTCCGCCGACACCTGCCGCCCCACGGCGAGGCGGGTGGCCACCTGGCTGATGATGGCGGCCTGACGCGGGAGGAACGCTGTCACCGCCCCGAAGGTCTCGAACGGGGCGGCGAGCAGCGGACTCGGTTGCGTGGTCGCGCACATCGGGACCAGGGCCGCGGCAGCCTCCGGGTGGCGTCCGGCGACCGCCATCGCCACATAACCGCCCATCGACATCCCGGCGACGACCGCGGGTCGGCCCAGTCGGCGGATCTCGGTGAGCACCGTGTCCACCGCACCGGACATCGAGAACGTCTCATCGCGTCGCGCACCGTGGCCGGGGAGGTCCGGGGTGGCGACCTCCCGCCCCGGTGCGGCAGAACCGGCGACTGCCTCGGCGACGCGGTGCAGCGTTGCGCCGCTCACTCGTAAGCCGTGGACGAGGACGACTGGTGTGGGCTCGTCCACCGGGGAATCGACGGTGACGGGTGCGGGCGCGGCCATCGCACGCAGTATGCAGGCGAATCGGCCTCCACGCCGCGCGCGTCATCGACTGTTCGTCAGCGGGCTGCTTCGGAGTCCGTTTGTTCGGTGTCTGTTCGTTCGAGATCTGCTTCCGCGGCGGGCGGGGACACCCGCCGCTCGATCCCGATCCGATCCAGGAACCCGGCGTCGTGGGAGACCACCAGGAGCGCACCGGTCCAGGCCTCCAGAGCGTCGACGAGTTGCGTGACGGTGTCGAGGTCGAGGTTGTTCGTCGGTTCGTCGAGGATCAGGAGCCGCGGTGTGGGGTCGCCGAGCAGGGCGTCGGCCAGGGCGACGCGTAGTCGTTCCCCGCCGGACAGTTCGGCGAGTGCGCGATCCGCGCGGGCCCCCCGGAACAGGAACCGCGCGAGGTGCGCCCGCACCTCCTGGGTGGAGATGTCCGGGTGGGTCCGCGCCAGGTGTTCGGCGATCGATCGCGCCGGGTCGGGGAAGGCGATCCGTTGAGGCACCGATGCGTACGGCACGACGACGGATTCGCGCGCGATGACGTCGGCGATCAGCGTGGATTTCCCGGAACCGTTGGGACCTACGAGGGCCACCCGCTCGGGTCCGTCGACGCGCAGACGGTCGTCGACGATGATCTGGGCGCGCGGGGCCACCTCCGGCGTCGGTACGACGATTTGGGCGGTCCGGTCGGCGCGGATGTCCTCGCGCGCCTCGTCGAGACGTGTTGCCGCGGAGGCGACGTCGTCGCGATGGGCGTTGCGGAGCTTGCCCGCCGACACCTGTGCCTCACTCTTCCGATTGTGCGCGACGATCTTCGGTACCCGCTTCTCGCGTTCGGCGGTGGCGCCGGTCCGGGCCCGCCGGTCGAGTTTGATCAACGCCTCGGACATCTCCCGGCGCTGTTTGCGCAAGTCGCCGGCCGCGGTGGCGACCGCGGCCTCGGCGGCTTCCTGCTCGGCGTCGACGATCTCGCGGTACTGCGAGTACGGGCCGCCGAACAGTCGCACGCGACCGTGGTACAGCTCCACCGTTGCGTCGACGCGCTCGAGGAGCTCGAGGTCGTGACTCACCACGACCACCGTGCCCGTGAACGCGGTGATGGCGTCGAAAAGCCGTGCGCGCGAGTCGGTGTCCAGGTTGTTGGTCGGCTCGTCGAGAAGCAGGATCGTCGGATTGGCGAGAAGCCCGGCGACGATCGCCAGCAGGGTGGCCTCGCCGCCGGACATGGCGCCGACCGGGCGGTCGAGGTCGCGCGGCAGGCCCATCTGCTCGAGGAGTCCGATGGCGCGCTCCTCGACGCCCCAGTCGTCCCCGACGGCGTCGAAGTCCGCCGGATCGACCGAACCGTTCTCGATTCGCGCTATGGCGCAGCGGATCTCGTGGATGCCGAGAGCCTGCGCCACGGTGGACGACGGATCGGATTGCGGGTCCTGTGCGACCACGCCGACCTCGGTTGTCGACGCCCCGCCCGCGAGGGTGACACTGCCGGACGCCGGCCGCAGCCGGCCCGCGATCAGGCCGAGGAGCGTCGACTTGCCCGCTCCGTTCGCACCGATGAGAGCGTAGGTCTCGGCGCCGAGAGCGACGTCGAGGTGATCGAAGACGACGGTCCCGTCAGGCCAGGCGAACGAGACGTCGGACAGCACGATGGAAGATGGCATGAGCACTCCTGAAGTGGGTCGGGTACACCGACGAGGGCGTCGATGATGTCCGCCGGCGGTGCCGACGGGCCGGGGCCACTTCAGTTCTTCATCGCGGTGGATCACTCCTGACAGGTCTGCGTGCAGTGGTGACCACCGTAGCGGACGAGTCCGGCGTTGCCAACGGAATTACGGCCGGAGTGTTCTGGTCCGGGGTCACCGCTACGGTTGGGGTATGTCTCACCTCCGAACCTCGGTGTCCAACGGCGTCGGCGAGATCGTCCTGGACCGGCCCAGGGCTCTCAATGCGTTGGACCAGAGCATGATCGACGACATGTACGTCACCCTCGGCGAATGGGGCGACGACGACGCGATCGACACGGTCCTGATCACCTCGGCGAGCGACCGCGCATTCTGCGCGGGCGGCGACATCCGCGCGATCCGCGAGCACGCCATCGACGGCGACGCCGCGGCCATCAGCAGGTACTTCGGCAGCGAGTACCGCCTCGATCAGCTCGTCGCCGACTACCCGAAGCCCTACATCAGCCTGATCGACGGGGCGGCGATGGGCGGCGGGCTGGGGATCAGCGTGCACGGTGAGATCCGGGTGGTCACGGAGAAGGCGATGATCGCTATGCCCGAGACCGCGATCGGCTTCTTCCCCGACATCGGCTCGACCTACTTCCTCCCGCGACTCCCCGAAGGCGTGGGCATGTGGCTCGGCCTCACCGGCGCCCGGATTCGCGGTGTCGACGCGGTGGCCGTCGGCCTGGCAACGCATTTCGTGTCCTCCGCAGACCTGCCGGCGGTCGCCGACAGCATCCGTTCGGGTGCTCCGCTCGCCGACGCGCTCGCCACCTCCGGGACCGAGGACACGAGCGACGTGCCCCTGCGAAAGATCGGTGAGTACTTCGCCGACGACAACGTCAACGCGATCCTCGGGGGTCTGCGCGGTGCGGTCGGCGACGACTGGGCCCAGGAGATGGTGGGCCTCCTCGAGAGCGCCTCACCCACCAGCCTCTGGGTGACCGCGGCGATGATCAGTGCCGGCGCGAAGTCGGGGATCGACGAGTGCTTCGACCGCGAACTGTATGCGGCAGAACAGATCACGCAGACCCATGACTTCCGCGAAGGCGTGCGGGCGGTACTCGTGGACAAGGACCGCAGCCCCGCGTTCGACCCGGCCACCATCGACGACGTCGACCCCGCCCTCGTGGCGCGGATCGTCGGTGCCGCCGCTGGTTGAGTCGGTCGCCCCCGCTGGTCGAGTCGGCTGCCCCGCTGGTCGAGCCATGTCGAGACCACCTGGCGACACCCGTGTCAGGGCGTGAGTCGGAACCACCCCGACAGTGCGACACTGTCTGTCGAATTGCCCTCGGCGTCCGGTTGTTTCGTCGTCGACGACTCGTCGAGGTCGTAGGCGACGTCATCGTTCGGGGCGAGTGGGTTGGCGTCGACCCGCGTCGCCGTCGGGCAGGAGAACGACCCGGCCGCGAGTGTGCCCGACATCCCGCTGACACTGAGCTGGCAGGTGGACGAGTGGTGATAGACGCCGTTGATCGAGACACCGATCTGGGCGTTGATCGGCCTGGTCAACGGCCCGACGGTGGGGCGGGTCGCGCCAACGGGCGGTAACAGGCCGCCGGTCAGTTCACTGATCAGGAACTCGATCTGTGCGCCGCCGGCACCGGCGTCCTTGAACACGAACAGCAGCGAGTCCGGTGGCACGTCGGGCCGTGCGGGTCCCCACCGGTCGAATTCGTAGCAGCTCGAGTCGGCGGCGCGGCTCGGACCCGCCGCGGGCCCGCGGCCGGAGTCCGCCGGGGTCTTCGTGACCGCGACCTTGATGTCGCCGTGGCGGAATTCGAAGTTCTGGCCGCTGCGGTCGACGCTGCCCTGGGGTGGCTTCTCGGCGCAGATCGCGGAGTCGACCGGGCGTGCGGTGGGCGTCGGGGTCGAGGTGGTGGTCGTCGACTGCGGCGGGGTGTCCGAGCCGCAGGCGGCGATGAGTGCCGACACCGCCGCGCCCATCAGCACGGCAGCGCGCACGGGCCGTCCCCGGGAACCCACCGTCCGGTCAGTCCGCAGCCGCGACAAGGGGTTCGAGAGTGAGGTCGGGGTGTTCCTTCTCGATGTACTGCAGGCGCCACTTGTCACTGAAGAGGGCCAGCACCGCGCCGTCGGTGCGCGTGAAGACCTCCACGCCGCGTTGCCGGTTCAGTTCGGCCGCGCTGTCGGCGTCGGTGCGCCGGGCGAGGGTGTAGCCGAGGGGTTCGATGATCGTGTCGACGTTGTACTCGGCCTTCATCCGGGCCGTCACGACCTCGAACTGCATCGGTCCGACCGCGGCGAGCACCGGCGACGCCTCACCGCGGGTCTCGTTGCGCAACACCTGGACCACGCCCTCGCTCTCGAGCTGGTCCATGCCCTTGCGGAACTGCTTGTACTTGTCGGCCGTGGTGGCGCGCAGCGTCGAGAAGTGTTCGGGCGCAAACGACGGGATGGGCGGGAACTGCACCTTGGGACCGTCGTAGAGGGTGTCGCCGGGGGCGAGCGCGGTGGCGTTGACCAGGCCGACCACATCGCCCGGATAGGCGGTGTCGACCGTCGAGCGGTCGCGGCCGAACACGGCCTGGGCGTACTTGGTGGCGAACGGTTTTCCGGTCTGGGCGTGGGTGACGACCATGCCGCGTTCGAACTCACCGGACACGATCCGCATGTAGGCCAGGCGATCCCGATGACTCGAGTCCATCCCGGCCTGCACCTTGAAGACCACCGCGCTGAACGGATCCGTCACCGGCCGGTCGGTGCCGTCGACATCGGCTCGGGGGCCGGGCGGGGGAGCGAGCTCCACCAGGACCTCGAGGAGTTGCCGCACACCGAAGTTGAGCATCGCCGAGGCGAAGATCATCGGCGAGGTCTGTCCGGCGAGGAACAGTTCCTGATCGTGGTCCTGGCCCATCTCGGTGAGGAGTTCGCTCTCCTCGAGTGCCGATGTCCACTCGTCGCCTTCGCGGGCCTGCGCGTCGTCGGCGGACATGATCTCCTCGGGCGCGATCTTGGCGCCGCCTGCGGTGCGGGTGAAGTGCACGTATTCGCCGGTGCGTCGATCGAGGAGACCGCGGAAGTCGCCCGCGATGCCGACGGGGAAGAACAGCGGGGTCGGCGTGAGGCCGATGCGCTCGGTGATCTCGTCGATCAGCTCGAGCGGACTCTGCCCGGGCCGGTCCCACTTGTTGATGACCGTGATCACCGGGATGCCGCGGTGGCGGCACACCTGGAAGAGTTTCAGGGTCTGCGGCTCGAGTCCCTTGGCGGCGTCGATCAGCATCACCGCCGCGTCGACGGCGGTGAGCACCCGATAGGTGTCCTCGGAGAAGTCCGCGTGACCCGGGGTGTCGACGAGGTTGATCACACTCGGGATCTCGGGGTCCGGCTGAGCGGCCGCGGAGTAGTTGAACTGCAGCGCCGTCGAACTCACGGAGATGCCGCGTGCCTTCTCCATCTCCATCCAGTCGGAGACGGTCGACTTGCGGCCCGCCTTGCCGTGGACGGCGCCGGCCTCGCTGATCATCCGCGCGTGCAGCGCCAACGCCTCGGTCATCGTCGATTTACCGGCGTCGGGGTGGGAGATGATGGCAAAGGTACGACGACGCGTCACTTCGCGACTGATCACCTCGGAACTCACGAGGTTCCAGGCTACCGGGCGTGCAGAGGGCGGCCAAACTCGCGGACTGTGTTGGGTTCAGCAATAGGTATCGCAGACCGATACCTATTGCTGAACCGGGTCATCACTCGGCAGTGAGCGCATTGTGGATGCGGGCGGCGACATCGTCGGACCGCTCGGTGAGGTCCGCCCACGTGAAATTGAGGACGGTCCAACCCGCGGCGAGTAGGTCGTTGCGTCGCTTGCGGTCGTACTGGAATGCGTCGGCGTCCCGGTGGTGGGCAAAGCCGTCGATCTCGACGATGAGGTGCCGGCCCGGGAAGGCGAAGTCCGCGGTGTAACCGTCGGTCGGATGATTTGCGATCCAGCCACCGATCGCGGCCTCCTCGAGAAGGCTCACCGCTACTCGCTCGGCCTCGGACCGCGCGCCGGAGCCGAGGGCGTCGAGGACGCGGCGGAAGCCGGGTGCGTCCGATGAGCCGGTCCGGCGAGCGGTCGCGTCTCGCAGCTGACGCATCGAGACCCGTCGTCGCAGAAGTGCGTTGTCGACGACGGAGATGCTGTCCTCGAGTGAAGCCTCGAGAACTGCCAGTGGGAGTGCGGTCACCCGTAGGCCCGACCTCACCAGCACGTCCGCGTCGTCGAGGCGTCGGTACCGGAGATGGACGCCCCGCAGGTCATGGCGGTGGTGGCCGCGTGGTACCGAGATCGTGACCGTCCTGGGCGGAGCGTCGGCGAGTCCTTGCCACCAGACAGAGGCGACGCCGGACAGCACCGCGTGGGGTCCGGCCCTCAGTACGGCTAGGCGGACCCTGGTGCGTGCGGTGACCGGATGATCGGCAAGGGTGTAGACCCCGCGAGCCTCTCGCGACCAGGCGCCGGCGGCGACCCGCCGAGCGACTGCGGTGCGATCGAGGCCAGAGGCGCGAGCGTCGGCAGCGGTGACGACGCCGTCGTGCGCGAGAGCGATTCGGCGGAGTTCGGCTGGTGATTGCATACGGAATCAGACGGTCCGCACCGGCGTCCGGTTCCCATCACGACGTCGTTCAGCAATAGGTATCGGTCACCGATACCTATTGCTGAACGGGAGCTTGCTGGGGGGGTCCTACTCGAACGGCACCGGCGGCATGGTGACGACCTGCGCGGCGTAGGAGAGTCCGGCGCCGAAGCCGAGGAGAAGCGCGGTCTGCCCGGGCTGCGCCTTGCCGGTGGACAGCAGGTCCTCCATGGCGAGGGGGATCGAGGCGGCGCTGGTGTTGCCGGTGTACTCGATGTCCTTGGCCACCACGGCGTCGTCGCGCAGTTTGAGGTTCTTCGCGAGCAGTTCGTTGATGCGGGCGTTCGCCTGGTGGGGGACGAACACGTCGAGGTCCTCGGAGCCGAGCTTCGCTGCCTCGAGGGCGCGGTGGGCGACCTTGCCCATCTCGAACGCGGCCCAGCGGAACACCGCGGTGCCCTCCATCCGCAGGTACGGGCGCTGGGTGCGGTCGCTGTCGAGGAAGGTGACCCAGTCGAAGTCCTGGCGGATGGCGTTGAACTGGGAGCCGTCGGAGCCCCAGATCACCGGGCCGAGCTGCTGCTGTTCGGTGGGTCCGACGACGACCGCGCCCGCGCCGTCGCCGAAGATGAAGCAGTTGGTGCGGTCGGTCATGTCCATGGTCACCGAGAGCTGTTCGGCTCCGATGACCAGCACGTGCGTGGCACTTCCGCCGCGGATCATGTCGGAGGCGAGGGCCATTCCGTAGCCGAAGCCGGCACAGCCGACGGTCACGTCGAAGGCGGGGACGCCGTTGCAGCCGAGTTCGGTGGCGACCTTGGTCGCGCCGGCCGGGGTCAGCAGCAGGTGGGTGTTGGTGGCGAGGATGACGGCATCGATGTCGGAACCCTGCAGCAACGCGTTGGCGATCGCCTTGCGCCCGGCGTTGACCGACATCTCCATGACGCTCTCGTCGCGACGCGCGAACCGGCGGGTCTTGATCCCCGTTCGGGTGTAGATCCACTCGTCGGAGGAGTCGATGTGCTGACAGATCTCCTCGTTGGTGACGACGCGTTCGGGGCGGTACGCGCCGATGCCGAGCATGCCGATGTTGTTGATGCCAGTGGTGTCTGCGATGACCGCCATGGTGAACCCTTCCCGAAAACGTGCCCGGCGAATATGTGACCCGACATACGACGGTACTCACACGGTCTCTTACTGGGAAGTAGCGGGACCCCGCCCGTATTCGTTACGGACTTGCGAAATGCGGACCGAATTCGTCCTCGATGCGGGGGAACCTGGTCGGTAGGTCGATCGACCACGGTCGGGGCGTCGGAAAGTCGCCCCGAGGTCCGACGATCAGCACACGACGACGTGCGTGCACCGCACAGCGCGCCCGTCGACACACCGTTCAGGCATCGAGAAGGGGAGTCCGCATGATCCACGCACGCGGGTTGGTCCAGGTGTTCCACACCGGGAAAGGAAAGAAGAAGCGCGAGGTGAGGGCCGTCGACGGTGTCGACCTCGACATCGCGGAAGGAGAGGTGGTCGGGTTCCTCGGTCCCAACGGCGCGGGCAAGACCACGACGCTGCGAATGCTGACGACCCTGCTGCGGCCGACCGCGGGAACCGCGACGGTCAACGGTTTCGACGTGGTCGCCGACCCGGTCTCGGTCCGGCGCAGCATCGGCTATGTCTCGCAGGCCGGCGGCACCTTCAGTCAGGCGCAGGCCGGCGACGAGATCGTCGATCACGGCATGCTCTACGGGCTGTCCCGTGCCGAGGCGACCCGCCGCGGTCACGACCTGTTCTCCCAGCTCCAGCTCGACGGTCTGTGGGAGCGGCAGCCCAAGAACATGTCCGGCGGCCAGAAGCGCCGGCTCGATATCGTCATGGGATTGGTCCACGAACCGTCCCTGGTCTTCCTCGACGAGCCCACGACCGGTCTCGACCCGCAGGCGCGCGCGAACCTGTGGGACCACATCCGGCGCCTTCGCACCGAGCGTGGCGCAACGGTCTTCCTCACGACCCACTACCTCGACGAGGCAGACGAGCTGTCCGACCGGATCATCATCATCGACAACGGCCGCATCGTCGCAGCGGACACCGCCGACAACCTGAAGGCACAGGTCTCCGGTGATCTGGTGGCACTCGAGGTCGCCGACTCCGCGGCCGTGCCCACGGCTGCCGAGAAACTGGCCGCGGTCACCGGTGGTGGGGGCGAAGGCCGGATCGAGATCGACGGCCGACATGTCCGAAGCCGTGTGCCACGGGCCGGCCGGGCGGTTCCCGGGTTGCTGCGCGACCTCGACGCCGCGGGCATCACCCTGGACTCCATCGAGGTCATCCGGCCGACCCTCGACGACGTGTTCCTCACCCTCACCGGCCGGTCGCTTCGTGACGCCGAAACCGAGCGAGGCGACGACATCGCTTCGCAGACAACCGAAACCGAATCCGACTCGGCCGCCGCTGCGTCGTCCGAACTCGATCAGCAGGGGGCCAACCGATGACCACGTTCCTCCGCGAGAGCACCATCGTGTTCCGCCGACAGATCCGCATGAACCTGCGGAACCCGGCCTGGATTCTCATCGGCGTGATGCAGCCGATCCTCTATCTCGTACTGTTCGGGCCTCTGCTGAAGCCGCTTGTCGCGCAGTTCCCGGGCGGCGCGGACAATCCGTACACGTTCCTGGTGCCCGGTCTGCTCGTGCAGCTGGGCCTGTTCGGTGCGCTGTTCGCCGGCTTCAGCCTGATCGGCGAATGGCGCGAAGGGGTCATTGAGGCCGAACGGGTGACTCCCGCAAGCCGCACGGCCCTGCTCACCGGCCGGCTCATGCGGGACATGCTGCAGCTGCTCGTGCAGGCGCTGATCCTGGTGGTGCTCGGCTACCTGATGGGCATGCGCGGTTCGGTGGTCGGCGTGATCCTCGGCATCATCATCACGATGCTGATCGGTGGCGCGTGCGCCGCGGCGTCGAATGCCCTGGCGCTGACCACCAAGAGCGAGGATGTGATGGCGCCGCTCATCAACATGGTGATGATGCCGGTCCTGTTGCTGTCGGGCATCCTGCTCCCGATGACCCTCGGGCCGTCGTGGCTGCAGAGCCTGAGCGACTTCATGCCGTTCCGGTGGATCGTCGACGCGGTGCGCGACACCTTCTCCGGCGACCTCGCCAGTGCTCAGGTCCTGTGGGGCGTCCTCGCGTCGCTTGTCCTCGCCGGACTCGGAACCCTGTGGGGCACTTCGGTGTTCCGTAAGGAAAACGCCTAGCGCCCGTCGAAACTGGTGATCGCCGGGGCCGGGGGCAGGGTCACGACCGCGCCCGCGTAGCTGAGGCCTGCGCCGAAGCCGAGGAGCAGCGCGGTCTGCCCGCCCCTGGCCTTGCCGGTCGCGAGCATCTCCTCCATGGCGAGGGGGATCGAGGCCGCCGAGGTGTTCCCGGTGTTCTCGATGTCGTTCGCCATCGGCAGGTCGTCGGGGAAGCCGAGGTTCTTCTTCATCAGGTCGTTGATGCGGGCATTGGCCTGGTGGGGCACGAAGACCTCGATGTCCTCGACGCCGACGCCGGAGGTCTCCAGCACGGTGGCGAGGGCCCTGGGCAGGGTGATGGCCGCCCAGCGGAACACCTTGGGTCCCGCCATCGTCACCACCATGCGACCGACCGGGTCGGTCTCGGGGTCTTTGTCCTGATAGGCCTGCGCGCGGTCCATGTACTCGGGGATGTCCCAGTTCTGCCCGATCGCCTCGGCGTTCTCGCCGTCGCTGCCCCAGACGGTCGGGGAGATCCCGTTGTCCTCGCTCGGCCCGACGACGACCGCCCCGGCGCCGTCGCCGAAGATGAACGCGGTGTTGCGGTCGGTGGGGTCCATGACCACCGACATGGTCTCGACGCCGACGAGGAGGACGTACTCGGCGCTGCCGGCACGGATGGTGTCGGCGGCGACCCCGAGTCCGTAGCCGAAGCCGCCGCACCCGGCGGCGACGTCGTAGGCGGGGATCCCGTTCAGCCCGATGTCGGAGGCCACGATCGGCCCGCCGTGCGGGATCTTGGTCTTCCAGCTGTTGGTGGCGAGGATCAGCGCACCGATCTTCTCCTTCGCGATGCCGGAGTTCGCGATGGCCCGCTCGGCGGCCGCGGCGGCCATGGACCGCGCCGACTCGTCGCCGCTGATCCACCGGCGGTTGCGGATGCCGCTGCGCTCGAAGATCCACTCGTCGGAGGAGTCGAGGACCTCGCACACCTCGTCGTTGCTGACCAGGCGTCGCGGACGGTAGGCGCCGATGCCGAGCATCGAGACGTTCTGATGTCCGGTCTTCACCGAGAGGTTGACCACTGTTGCCGATCCCTTCGCATTGCCTGCCGCCGTGATTCTAGAGCCACGGTCTCGACCGTCTCAGCCCGACAGCGGCCAGACGACCGGGATGACCAGAACGGCGATCACGAGCCAGCACATCATCGTGACCGCACCCAGCCGCCAGTAGTCGCCGAATCGGTACCCGCCGGGGTTCATCACCATCATGTTCGCCGGCGTGGCGATGGGGGTCAGCAATGACGCCGCTCCCGCGACGCACACGAGCATGAGGACCGGTCGGGCGTCGACGCCGACGTCGTGCGCCGCGGCCACCGCGATGGGGATGACGATCAGTACGGTCGCCGCGTTGGAGATGAACTGCCCGACCGCCGCGGTGAGCAGGAACAGCACGATGAGCAGCACATGGGGACTGTGACCGGCCACCAATCCGACGATGGGCCGCGCGATCATCTCGGCGCCGCCGGAGTCGGAGATGGCGGTCGACATCGGGATGAGCGCCGCGATGAGCACCAGGGTCGGCCAGGACACCGCACGATAGGCCTGTTCCGAGTTGATGACGCCGGAGACGACCATCGCCAGGGCCGCGAGCAGACCGGCGACCACGGGCGGCACCACGCCGGTCGCGAGGAGCGCGATCATCGCGACGAGCACGAGTCCCGCCCGCGGTGCGGACCGGGCGAGCCGACCGGTCTGGCGTCGTACCTGTTCGGCGGAGTCGACGACGAGGACGCGCTGGTCGTCGGCGAGTGCGTCGATGGCGCCCCAGGGTCCGTGAACCAGCACCATGTCGCCCTCCTGGAGGTCCACGGTCCGCGCCCCGACGTCAGTGTTGCGCCGCCGGATGGAGAGGACGAGCAGGCCGTCCTCGCGGATCATCCCGGGGAAGGCCGGTGTCCCGACCCAGGCGGATCGCGGTGGCACCACCAGCTCGCAGATGCCGTCATCGCGCCCGATGAGCGACCCCTGCCTGCGGCGCCGACCCGCGACGTCCTCCATCGTCAGTTCGTGGTCGCGGGCCAGCTGTTCGACCACGCGCCCCGCCCCGGAGATCACGAGCACGTCGCCCACCTGAAGTGGCGTGGTGTCGTCGACGATCCGGGCGCCCGGACGTTCGGTGGCGACGAGAACGACGTCTGCGCGCTCGCCCTCGGTGTCGTGTCCGGCGTTCACGAGTTCGGCCGGGGTGGACGAGACGGCGACCGAACCCGGGCCGACGTGCAGCCGGTAGATCCGCCGGTCCAGCTCGTAGTGTTCGGCGACTGCTCCCAGATAGTTGCTGAAATCTCTTGGCAGCGTGGTGGACTCACGCCGGGGGAGTAGCCGGTCGCCGAACAGGACGGCGATGGCCGCGGTCGCGGCGAGCAACGGGAGTCCGACGAGGGCGAAGGAGAAGTATCCGAAACCCGTGCCGGTGTATTCGACCGCGGCTTCGTCGATGATGACGTTGACCGGACTCCCGGACAACGTCAGCAGTGCGCCGGCGCTGCATGCGTAGGCGAGGGGGATCAGTACCCGGGAGGGCATGATGCCGGCGTGCCGGGCGATCGCGACCGTCACCGGCACCAGCGCCGCCGCCGCACCGTTGACGGTGATCAGGGCGCTGAGGCCACCGGCGAGACCCATGATCGACAGGACGGCTCGCGCTCGCCCGGTGCCGGCGACGCGGCCGACGGTTCGGCCGATCCACCCCGTGATGCCGGACGCCTCGAGTGCCTCGCTGACAACGAACAGCGATGCGATGAAGACGATGACGGTCGCGCCGAGGCCGCTGGTCATCGACTCCACGCTGACGAGGCCACACAGGTAGAGCGCGAGCGCCGAACCGATGGCGACGACGCCGACGGGCAACCGGTTCCACACGAACAGGACGACGGTCACTGCGAGGATGATCAGACTCGTGGTGGCGTCCGACATCGACCCATCGTCGCATCACCGCCGAGCGCGCGCCGCGATCACGTGGACGATGCGCGTCGGGGGAAATCCCTACCAGGCGTGCACGGTGTTCTGCGCGGACTCCAGATCTTGTCCGAGCAGCAGTTCGACGGCGTCGCAGCCGTTCGCCAGGAGGAGTTCGACCTCGCTGCGGGCGGCGGACGGGAACGGCTTCAGCACGAAGTCGGCCGGGTCCTGACGGCCGGGCGGGCGGCCGATTCCGATGCGCACTCGCAGATAGTCGCGGGTACCCAGTACCTGGCTGATCGACCGCAGGCCGTTGTGGCCGCCCTCGCCGCCGCCCCGTTTGAGGCGGACGGCGCCGAAGTCGATGTCGAGTTCGTCGTGGACGACGATCAGGTCGTCGACGGACACGGAGTAGAACTTCGCGAGCGGGCCGATCTGACGACCGGACTCGTTCATGTAGGTGCGTGGCTTGGCCACGAGCACCGACTGGCCGCCGAGGCGTACCTCGGCGACCTCGGCGCCGGACTTCTTGTGCACCTTCCAGCGCTCGCCGGCCGAGGCGACGAGGCCGTCGGTGACCATCGCGCCGACGTTGTGCCTCGTCTTCTCGTACTTGGACCCGGGATTACCGAGTCCGACAACCAGTTTCACCACTGTGGGAGCTTCACTGCCGGGTAGGCCCACTCATGGGAACCTCACCACTCGACCGAAGGGCCGAGGGTCGGATCACTCCGACTCCGCGGCGGCTTCCGCGGAGGCCTCGGCGTCGCCCTCACCCTCGGCGTCGGCCGAGCCGTCGGCCTCGGACTCGGTGGCGGCGAGCTGCGCCTCGGTGACCGACACGATGAGGGTCTCCGGATCGGCGGTGAGGGTCACGCCCTCCGGCAGGTCCAGATCGGCGGCGTGCACGGACAGGCCGACCTCGGCGTCCTCCACGCTGACGACGATCTGCTCGGGGATCGACAGGGCGTCGGCCTCGACCTCGACGACGCTCGCGTCCTGGACGACCAGGGTGCCCGGAGCGGCATCGCCCTCGACGATGATCGCGATCTCGACGGTGACCTTCTCGCCGCGGCGGACGATCAGCAGGTCGGCGTGCTCGATGTAGTTGCGGATCGGGTGGACGTCGACCTGCTTGGTCAGCGCGAGCTGGCTGCTGCCCTCGATGTCGAGATCGATGACGGCGTTGAGGCCGCTGTTACGCAGGATCGCGGCGAACTCGCGAGCCGGGAGGTGCAGGTGCTGGGGGTCGGTGCCGTGGCCGTACAGCACGGCGGGGACCTTGCCCTCGCGACGTGCGCGACGCGCCGCGCCCTTGCCCTTCTCGGTGCGGGTGCTGACGGACAGCTTGCTGGTCTGGGTGGCCATGATGGTCTCCTCGCGATCGGTGGGTGTGTTCGGTCGGCGTCGCGACGAGCGACACCGGGCACGAGGACCGACGCGGGCATCCATCAGCCCGTAGGGCGTGCAGAGTGCTGCGATGGCCGCGCCGATCACGGTGACTGGGTCACCCTCGCCGAGACAACGGCGACCAGAGTAGCCGATGACCAGCCGGGATGTCACATCCCCCGCTGCCGACGCCGAGCTCGGGGATACTGCTGACATGACCTCACAGACGCCGATCGAGATCGTGACGACCCTGCTGACCGAGTTCGCGCGGGGCGACGTGCCCGCCGCACTGGAGACCATCGACGACGACATCGCCTACACGAACGTCTCGTTGCCGACGATCCGCGGGAAGCGGAAGGTGGCCGGCGTCCTGGGCGGGGTGGCGCGTAAGAGTTCGGTGGGATTCAACTACCGGATGATCAACGTGAGCGCCGACGACACCGGTGTGGTGCTGACCGAGCGGGTCGACGAACTCCGGTTCGGCCGGCTGCACCTTCAGTTCTGGGTGTGCGGTCGCTTCGAGGTGCGCGAGGGCCGGATCACGGTGTGGCGCGACTACTTCGACTACTTCGACATGACGAAGGCGCTCGTCCGCGGGGTCGCGGCCCTGGCCGTGCCCTCGGTGCAGCGGCCGTTGCCCGCGCCGGCGGTCTCGGCCCGACCCGCACCCGCCTGACCCGGCCGCTGCCGGCGGTCAGAGGATCTCGTCGAGTTTGTCGATGGGCCGCGGGATGCGAGTGCCCTTGTCGGTCACGACGATCGGGCGTTCGACGAGGATGGGGTGCTCGACCATCGCGTCGAGGATCTGATCGTCGGTGGCCGAGGCGAGATCGAGTTCCTTGTAGAGCGCCTCGCGTGTCCGGACGGCCTGTTTGGGTGTGATCCCGGCGTCGGCGAACAGCTCGACGAGTTGCTCGCGGCTGTACGGCTCGTCGAGGTATTTGACGATGGTCGGCTCGATGCCGGCGTCGCGGAGCGCCTGGAGCGCCTTCCGCGAGGTTGAACACTTCGGGTTGTGATAGATCGTCGCGTCCACGGACCTCACGGTACCCCGCCGGACCGACGGGGTACCGGGGTCGGCGTGAGGCAGCACGGTCACCGGTTGCCGAAGTAGCTGACGTCGTCGTTGCCGATGAGGTCGGGCACCGTCCAGCCGTCGAGGTCGTACTCGGAGAGGCATTGTTCGGCGAGCCCCTTCATCTGCGTTGCCGTGCCCCGGCTCTCGGCGAACATGAGCAGCTCGGCCTTGACGCCCTCGTGGTTGCCGGCATAGTTGCGCTCGTACAGTTCGTGACGCCCGCCGAACTCGCTGCCGATCGAATCCCACAGTGCCTTCATCACCTTCACGCGGTCGACCGCGACGATGCCGTCCGACCCGCGGACGTACTTGTCCAGGTACGGCCGCACATGCGGGCTCTTGAAGTCGGCGGCGCTCGAGGGCAGGTAGATCAGGCCCGACGCCACGTCCTGCTCGATGATCTCCTTGACGCGGGGATAGCCCTGCTGGGCGAACATGCGGTAGGTGAGGCCGTACTCCAGCCGTGGGATGACGGTGTCGCCGATCCACGGTTCGGGGTTGTGGACCATGGCATCGGTGAGGGACCAGAACAGGTTTCGCCATCCGATGACCTCACCGACGCGGGTCTGCACGCCGCGGAATCCGCCGGCGCCGGTGCAGTCGAGCGCCTTCATGAGCAGGCCGGCGATGAAGTCGAGTTTGACCGCGAGTCGGGTGCACCCCTGCAGGGTGAACCGGGGGAGGAAGCCGGACTGCGGGAAGAAGGAGTTGATCTTGTCGACGTCGCCGTACATGAAGACGTTCTCCCACGGCACGAGAACCTTGTCGAACACGAAGATCGTGTCGTTCTCGTCCATCCGGCTCGACAGCGGGTAGTCGAACGGGGTGCCCATCACCGCGGCCTGCTGCGTGTAGGACGAGCGGCAGATGAGTTTCACTCCGGGTGCGTCCATCGGAACGGTGCAGATCAGCGCGAACTGCTTCTTCTTGATGGGTAGCCCGTAGTGGGAGATGAAGTTGTAGTTGGTGATCGCGGAACCGGTGGCGACGACCTTGGCGCCCGAGACGATCAGGCCCGCGTCGGTCTCCTTCTCCACCTTCATGAAGACGTCGCCGACTTCGTCCGGCGGCAACTGGCGGTCGACCGGCGGGTTGATGATCGCGTGGTTCCAGTACAGGACCTTCTCCTGCGATTCCCGGTACCAGCGCTCGGCATTGGCCTGGAACGGGGCGTACAACTCCGAATTCGCATGCAGGGTCCCGAGGAAGCTGGCCTTGTAGTCGGGGCTGCGGCCCATCCAGCCGTAGGTCATCCGCGCCCAGGTCGCGATGGCGTCGCGATCCTTCACCAGGTCCGCCGACGATGTCGGCGCCCGGAAGAACGGCATGGTGACGCCGCCGTTCCCGGTGTCGGTCGGGGCGGTCACCGCGTCGGCGGTCGCCGGATCGTGCATCGCATCGTAGAGCCGTGCGGTCATCCGTACCGGGTTGCGGAAGGCCTCGTGGGTGGTCACATCCGGGACACGCTCACCGTTGAGCCAGATCTCGCGGTCGTCGCGCAACGACTCGATGTACTCGTCGCCGGTCATCGGGCGTGTCGCGAACGTCTCGGTCCTGTTGGCCTCGGAGTCGGCGGCCACGTTGACCTTGCTGCGGTCGATGCCCGCAGAAGCGGTGTCGGGGAAGATGTCGGTTGCGGTCATGATGATCCTCATTCGTGTTGTGGGACGGTCGTGCTCTGCTGGTCGGGGTGTCGGGGCGTTTCCATGTGGCTCAGGCGGATGCCGCGACGGGCACCGGAACGCAGCTCGGGGTGAAGCGGGCGCTCGCGTCGAACCACCGGCTGTGCGGGTCGTCGAGGCTGCCGCAGTACGCGGTCGACCCGGAGCGGTCGCCGAGCTCTTGGAAAGTGCTGCGGTAGAACAGGAGCGGCTCGGCAGAGCTGTCCACCACGGCATCGACGATCTCGCCGACGCAGATGATGTGGTCGCCGCCGTCGTACGCCGCACACGGCGAGCAGATGAGCGTCGCGGCGTTACCCGCCAGCGCCGGCACGAGCCAGTGCGAGGACCACTCGGGGCCGGGGCTCTGCGGCTTGCCCGCGAAGTGCATCGCGGTGTCGAGCTGGTCAGACGCCAGGATGTTCACCGCGAACGGGGTGTCGTCCAGGTAACCGCAGGCCTTGGATTTGCGGGTCAGGGTGACCTGGCACAGGCGGGGTTCCAGCGATATCGCGGTGAATGCGGTCACCGTCGCGCCGTGGGCCTCGCCGTCGTCGTTGGTGCAGGTGACGACAGTGACGCCGCTTGCGAATTGGCCGAAGATGTTCCGCATCGCTCGTTGGTCCATCGGGATCAGCTCCTCAGTGCTCGGCACCGGTTGTGTCTCTGGGACGTGGTGCGTGGTTGCTGTGGATGCGAATCTATGACCGCGGTCACAGATCGTCGATCCGCATTGCGAAGCCGTGATCCGGATTGCGCAGGGGATGAAATCCGAACCGCCATGGCGATGGGCAGTGATCGTCGTCACAGCTAGGGTGGACGCCGTGAGGGTTGTATCGACGCCTGCCCCGGGGGATGGCCAGGTATCCGCGCCGGCCCGCGACTCGTCGGTCAGACGGGTGGTGAGCTCCGGAAATGCCGACTGGGACGAAGTCCACGAAGTTGTCGCCGATGCCTACTTTCCGCATGAGCTGAGGCCGCTGTCGCGGGATGACGCGTCGCATTACCGGCTGGAGTCCGCGCCGATCGGATCGACGGTGTTGGCGCGTATCGGCTTCGGCGCCGACGTGTCCATCGACACCGATCACCCGGGTGCGTGGGCGATCAACATCCCGCTGTCGGGAAGTCTGTCGTCGATCACCGAGGGTCGGGAGATCGTGTCGGAGCCAGGCCAGGCCACCCTGAACCCATCAGATACGCCGACGCTGATCACCAACTGGAGTCGGTCGTGCGAGATCGTCGGCTTCAAGGTGGAGCGGGACTATCTACAGCGTGAGATCGACCGCATCGCGGGCCGGCCCGGGCGGTCGCTCACGCGCCAACTCGATCTCCGTTCAGGCGCGGGCGCGGAGTGGCCCGCACTGCTGCGGTCGGCTCGCCAGCAGGTGGCGCAGTCGGAGATCGTGTTGCTGCGCAACGAGAGAATGGCCGAACAGCTCGGCGGTATGCTCACCACCGGCCTGGTGCTGGCCGCGCTACCGGAGTCCGAGGACGCCCTCGCCGGCACACGGCCGCGCACCGTGAAGCGGGTGATCGACGCGATTCACGGTGATCCGGCACATCCGTGGACGGTCGGTGAGCTCGCCGAGATCGGCTGCGTCAGCGCCCGGCGCCTGCAGCAGGGTTTCCGCGAATGTGTCGGCATGAGTCCGATGGAATACCTGCTCGACGTCCGGCTCGAGTGCATCCACAACGATCTGCTGGCCGGGGGCGCCTCGACCATCACCGATGTCGCCACCCGGTGGGGCGTTCTGCACACCGGCCGCTTCGCCGCGGCTTACCGCCGCAAGTACGGCGTGGCACCGTCGGAGACGAAACGGATGGCGGGTGCCTGAGTCGTCGACGTCCGCATCCCTGATGCACCAGGTTCCTGCCCTCTGAGGTGGGAGGAGCGAAAGCGACGAGCCGGTGCCGACCCGTCAGGCGATGCCGTCGAACAGGCTTGTGACAGAGCCGTTCTCGAAGACCTCGCGGATCGTCTGCGCGAGCAGGGGAGCGATCGAGAGGACGGTGAGGTTCTCGAACCGCTTCTCCGCCGGGATCGGCAGGGTGTCGGTGGCGATGACTTCCTTGGCACCGCAGCTCGCGAGACGCTCGGCCGCGGGGTCGGAGAACACGCCGTGGGTGGTGGCGATGATGACGTCGCCGGCACCGGCGTCCTTGAGGACGCGCACCGCGCCGGCGATGGTGCCGCCGGTGTCGATCATGTCGTCGATCAGGATGCAGGTCCGGCCCTCCACCTCGCCGACGACGCGGTTCGACTTGACCTGGTTCGGCACGAGCGGATCACGGGTCTTGTGGATGAAGGCGAGCGGGGCGCCACCGAGGGTGTCGGCCCACTTCTCGGCGACACGCACGCGACCGGAGTCGGGGGACACCACGGCGATGTTGTCGGTGCCGTACTTGCCCCGGATGTACTCGGCGAGCTGTCCCTGCGCGTGCATGTGGTCGACGGGGCCGTCGAAGAATCCCTGGATCTGATCGGTGTGCAGGTCGACCGTGATGATCCGGTCGGCGCCCGCGGTCTTGAGCAGGTCGGCGATGAGGCGGGCCGAGATGGGCTCGCGACCCCGGTGCTTCTTGTCCTGGCGGGCGTACGGGTAGAAGGGGAGGATGACGCTGATGCGCTTCGCCGAACCGCGCTTGAGGGCGTCGATCATGATGAGCGCCTCCATGACCCACTGATTCAGCGGGTACGGGCAGCTCTGCAGGACGAACGCGTCCGAGCCGCGCACGGAGTCCTCGAAGCGGACGAACAGCTCACCGTTGGCGAAGTCGCGGGCGGTCTGCGGCGTGACCTTGATGCCCAGTTCGTCGGCGACTGCTTCGGCGAGTTCGGGATGGGCACGACCAGAGAACAGCATCAGGTTCTTCTGGTTGTCAGTGGTCCAGGTCATGAAAACTCTTCTGTTCGTGTCGTTTCGGATCTGCAGGGTCGAGCACGGGTCGGGGTGTCAGGCCGTCCCGGAGTCGTTCTCGCGTGCGTCGAGGGCCGCCCGCGCCGCCGCGGTGTCGGGCCGCTTGCGCACGACCCAGTCCTCGATGACGCGTTGTTCTCCCGCCGAGACCGCGAGGGCCCCCGGCGGTACATCTTGCCGCACGACGGTTCCGGCGCCGGTGTACGCCCCGTCGCCGACGGTGACCGGGGCGACGAACATGTTGTCCGAGCCCGTGCGGCAGTGGTCGCCGATCACCGTGCGGTGCTTGGCGACTCCGTCGTAGTTGACGAAGACGCTCGACGCACCGATGTTGGAGTGCTCGCCGATGGTGGCGTCGCCGACGTAGGTGAGGTGCGGGATCTTCGATCCGTCGCCGATGGTCGCGTTCTTGGTCTCGACGAACGTGCCGATCTTGCCCGCGACCCCGAGCGCCGTCCCGGGACGAAGGTAGGCGAACGGACCGACGGTGGCGTCGGCACCGATGACCGCGTCGCTGCCGTGCGTCCGGATCACCTGCGCACCCGTTCCGACGGTGACGTCGGTGAGAGTCGTGTCGGGTCCGATCACGGTGTCGGCGGAGATGTGTGTACGACCGTGCAGCTGTGTGCCGGGCCGGATCTGCGCATCGGGCTCGATGGTGACGTCGATGTCGATCCACGTGGTCGCCGGGTCGACGACGGTCACCCCGTCGAGCTGATGACGACGGATGATGCGTCGGTTCAGTTCGGCGCCGAGCGCGGAGAGTTGCGCGCGGTCGTTGCACCCGGCCACGACTACCGGATCGGCGACCGTGTGTCCGCGGACCGCCCGCCCCTCGCCGCGGGCGATCTCGACGATGTCGGTCAGGTAGTACTCGCCCTGCACGTTGTCCGTCGACAGCTTCGACAGACCGACGCGCAGCGCGGCGGCGTCGAAGGCGTACACGCCGGCGTTCACCTCGGTGATCGCCCGCTGCTCGGGGGTCGCGTCCTTGTGTTCGACGATTGCCGCGACGGCGTCCCCGTCGCGGATGATGCGTCCGTATCCGGTCGGGTCGTCGGCAACGAAGCTCGTCAGCGTGACGGCGGCCCCGCCGCCGTCGAGGTGGGTGTCCACGAGGGCGCGCAGGGTGTCGGCGTCGAGGAGTGGGACGTCGGCGGCGGTGACGATGACGGTGCCGTCGAAATCCTCGGGGAGCGCGCTGAGTCCGACCCGGGCGGCGTCGCCGGTTCCGCGCGGCGAGTCCTGCTCGGCGATGCCGACCTCGACACCCAGGAGCGCGGCGATCTCACCGATGGCCGCCGTCACCCGTTCGCGTTCGTGGCTGACGACCGCGACCAGGTGCTCGGGTCCGATTCCTGCCGCGCCGTGCAGCGCATGGCCCACGAGGGACCGTCCGGCGATGGTGTGGAGGATCTTCGGGGTCTTGGACTTCATGCGGGTACCGGCGCCCGCGGCCAGGACGATCACGGCCACGGATGGCGACGTTCCCGTCATCGAATGCCCACCCTCTTCCGGATCGGTGACTGCCACGATCATGTCTCCTCGACGGCGCCGACGGGGGTCGCTGACCCGGCCCGCGGTCGCACGTCGGGTGCGATCCTACGCATCGGTGCCCCACGGCCGAAATGCAGCGCGCTGTTTGTGCCCGATCCTCCCGACGGGGCCTGATAGAACACATAGGGACCGCGAACGCCGAGCGATCAATTGGTAGATCCAGCTGATGTCCCGTCGACTGTCACCGACGGATCAGGGTGGGTGCGGGAGCGAGAACCAAGCGCGCCGGAGTTGTCCGGTTCGTGAAACGACGACACGGAGGTAATGAATGAGCACGCAGAAGACGGCGATCGTCACCGGGGCCGCACGGGGGATCGGCGCGGCCGTGGCCAAGCGTCTGGCCGACGACGGACTGGCGGTGGCCGTCCTGGACCTCGACGCCGACGCCTGCGCCGACACCGTCAAGGCCATCACCGACGGCGGTGGCAAGGCCATCGCGGTGGGTGCCGACGTCGCCGACGAGGCCTCGGTGAACGCCGCGGTCGAGAAGGTCGTCGCCGAACTCGGCAAGCCGACGGTGGTCGTCAACAACGCGGGCATCACCCGTGACAACCTCCTGTTCAAGATGACTGTCGACGACTGGGACGCGGTCATGGCGGTTCACCTTCGCGGCGCGTTCAACGTCACCAAGGCTGCTCAGAAGTACATGGTCGAGGCGGAGTGGGGACGCATCGTGAACCTGTCGAGCACCTCGGCCCTGGGCAACCGCGGCCAGGTCAACTACTCGGCGGCGAAGGCGGGCATGCAGGGATTCACCAAGACCCTCGCGATCGAGCTCGGCCGGTTCGGCGTGACCGCCAATGCCATCGCACCCGGATTCATCGAGACCGAGATGACCGCGGCGACCGCCGAGCGCGTCGGTGTGCCCTTCGAGGACTTCAAGCGCGCCGCAGCGGGCCAGATCCCGGTCAACCGTGTCGGTGTGCCCGAGGACATCGCGCACACCGCGTCGTTCTTCATCAGTGAGGGTGCGGGCTTCGTGTCCGGCCAGGTCGTCTATGTGGCCGGCGGCCCCAAGGACTGATCGGTCTCAGGCCTCGTTTCGACGACGCGATCCCGACCGGAGGCGCGAAGTCGAAACGAGGTCGCGCCGACGTGAGTGCCGCGGTGCTGTGGCACAATCGTCAGCGCAGTGATCCGCCATGGTGTAATCGGCAACACTCCTGATTTTGGTTCAGGCATTCTAGGTTCGAGTCCTGGTGGCGGAGCTCATGAGTCGAGGCGTGTTCGCCGATCTCAGCTACTCGCAGGTGAGCGGGTGGTTCGCGGGAGAGCAGTTCCTGCTCGACATCCGAAGTTCAGGTGGACAGCAAGTCTTGGGCGGTCTACGTCCTACCTTGTTCTTCGCGGCGATTGCGGACCCGGCCATACGGCTATCACCGCTACCGCTTCAGTAATTTACGGCTATGAATGCTACGTCTTGGTGGATGTGGATTTGTCCGGCAGTGGGTGATCGGTCATCGCGGTCCGCTGACACTGGGACTAGCAACCGCCGACCGTATACTTCGGGACCAGTCGTTCGCATTTCGCATGCCGCTTCACAGTTTTAATTACCCGGGATCGGCGGGTGGCACATGTTGATTTGAATCCGCGGTACTGGCGTCCGGGTACATCTCGGAATACGCGTCCATTACCGGATGTGTGCTCTGATGTTTGACTGGCGCCGGAGGGAGCCCGTGTTTCTCTCGGAATCGGTTGATTACGATCAGCCCGTAAATCATCAGCGCCAATAGATACGTTTCGACCTCATCTCTTGTGATTGTCACCGTTTGGCCAGGCGTGAAGCGGCCGCCGCCGGAATCATCGAAGTAGCGCTTATCGGCGACACCAGCACGGTGTGCCCACACGTTGCGGTCCTGCTGAGCGTGCAAGATTGCAGACTTTATGATTCGTGGAACGTGGCCGTTCAGGCCTACCAACTCGAGTTGGGATTCAAACTTCCCGACGCCCCGGCTGTTCGAACGCTGGGCGCTCACGGCGTCTTTCAATACGCGATCGAGCATGTGCTCATCATCGAGCTGGAGAAAGGTGCTGATGGGGTATCTAGTCTTATTGAAGCACGGCATATCGAGGAGGCTTCGATCATGGGCTATTGCCGCCTTGCAGACATCCTCGATGTACGCTTCAAATCCTCCCCACAGTGATAAGAGAACTAGAGCATTCGTGAAATGAAACTCGGCATCCATTTCACGCTGCGCTTTTGCCCCAGCCTCGACTATTACAGCCTTCTTATCCGCATCCAGATTGATTTTAAATAGTGAAGCTATCGGTTCCGGGATCGAACCCAGCAGTGATGCGACTGGAACTAGCGCCTGGACTGCGGCCTGCGTCGTCCGGAGATAGTCATAACCGCGCTCGAAAAAGGTTATCCAAGTAATGCTCGCAACTCCAAGTCGCGACTGCGTGAATTCGAGTTCGGTCATTGTGATCGAAGGCATATAGTTACTCTCGTTAGTAGGCGGGTTCTTGCTATCCTCGACAAGATAAGTTTAAGACTCTCATAACAGTTCAACGTTCGATCATCGATCGAAATCTCCCATCGTGGAGGATGCTTATCTAGGCGAGGGGGCTCGATAAATGTATTTTCGGGCGAAGGCGTTAGTCGTCAATCTTAATCACCGTGTTTCGCGGTTGAAAATCTACTCCGTCTGATTATTCCTGCATAAGAAGGCGGAATTTCCAACTTGTTCAATTTCGAGTTCGTATCAATAAAATTGAGTCCGCATGTCCGAAAGCTGCAAACAGCGTCTGCGGAATCAATTCAACCGAGGCGGAGCTCTGTCGGCTATCTACACGAGTTGCGCCGAGAAAAACACTAACTAGCACCCCAAGATGGGATAAACTCAGGGCGCCGACGACGCAATTTAGGTTTCGGTGAACTTTCGGCTGCAAGGAAGCGTACCTTCTGGGCGGCGAGCTCTTTCCAGGCTGGTTCGCCGTCCCACTTTCGGGGTGAGCACCACTTGCGAGCGCGTGATTCGTACGCAAGCAACCAATCGTCGCTTGACAAGGCGCCATCGGATTCGGCTCGGCGCCGAAGGGTAGAAAGATCGACGCCGGCTAGGGATACTGGCCTCTGCGAAACTTCGTGCGACAGAAGTATCAGAGAGCAGTTGTCATCCATTGCAGCAACTTTTTGCGCGACGGACGCATCGAGCGGCAATTCAAGCCGCTGCAGAGTGGCTAAAGCCCATGCGACTTCGAAACCGTGGTCCAGCGGCGCATGTTCCTCACATATCTGATTCAGGACTTCGCAGGTCAAATCGTCGCTTGCGTCGAGTCCGCGGTCCTTTGCAAAGGACATCACTTGGTGGACATGTCTCAGCGAACTCGGCTCTTGGACCGCTGACGCAAGAACGCAGTCCCGATACAGAGGCCAAGAATGATCGCCGGCGGGGAACGGGTCACATCGCTTAATTGCGTAGCTAAGCGCTCCGATGTCTGGTCTAACCCTTGACATTTCGAACGCCTGGCTGAATAGTTCAACAACGTCATTAGATAAATTTGAGTCGTTGTCGTCCCGGTATCGAGCATTACGTAACTGGGACACCCACGGTTGTTCAGGCATCTCGATACCCGTCGAAATTCCAACCTTCAAAGGATTGAGCGATAGCTCGTACCGTGCAAGTGCTATTTCATACTCTCCCAAGATCTCGGCAGCTTGATCATGCGTCTTGGCGAAAACAGTCATATCATCACCGAATCGATATGCGTGCGACGCAAACCACGAACCAAAGCTCGGGTTCTTTGCCATATATTCGTCGACGCGAGCCAAGATTATTTCTGACACGATCCACGAGGTGTCTGGGCCAATTGGAATTCCGACTGTTTGGCCGTCTCGACAGTTTCGCAAAAATTTGTCAAGTTCGGAACCAAGGCATTTAACCCTCCGGTTAGCCTTCGCCTTTGACTTTCCCCTAATCGCCCAGTCTACGGCGTGGGTGTATATCGAGGGATAGAACTGGCTAATGTCGGTTTTGATCGTGAAACGGCCGCCGGGAATTCTGCTCATTGTTTCGAGTTGACGGGTCTTGCCTTGTGTTGCGCGGCCTACCAATGAGCGGTAGGCAGCTTTCCTGCGCACTGGTCGGCCGAGAGATACTGGACTGCGTGCTGTAATTCTTTGTAATTTGTCCCAGTTCGCCGCGCAGATATTCGAGACGTGAAACTGGGCGAACGGGTTCGGAATCTCGGTGGAACGACGGGTGCCGCCGACACGTGCGATGCTGAAACGTGTTGCTTGGACGGGGTACGAGGGTTTCGGCGCTGTCAGACGGGGAAGTGCTTTGGAGAGCGAATCTGATGAAAACGCCAGCGGAATTTCACGCGGCAGGTACCCGCGTTGAAGGCTTGCAGTGAGCAGCATCGGCGTAGCCTACACGATTATCAGGCCCGCGTTGGGGACTATTTCGGTGCTGATCACGCGAATCTCTGAATCCGTCTCAGCGCTTACGAAACCTAAAGTTCGCCACGAAAGCGCAGCGCTCACTCCGACTTGCTCCCGACGACCTTCATGAAGTCGGCGCGCGGTCGGGCGATTGCCCTCCTGCCGGAGAACCTCAGCCCGCCGGTCGCGCCAGCCCCAGATTGTCCCGCAGCGTGGTGCCCTCGTAGTCGGTGCGATACACGCCGAGTTCTTGCAGGACCGGCACCACCTCGTCGACGAACCGGTCGAGCCCGCCGGGCACGATGTGGGGCACGAGGATGAAGCCGTCCGCGACGTCGGCCTGCACGAAGTCGTTGATCGTGTGCGCGACGGTCAGCGGCGAGCCGACGAATGACTGGCGGCCGGTGACCTCGATGATGAGTTCACGCGTCGTCAGGTTCTTCGCCTCGGCGAGGTCGCGCCACTCGCGGGCGACGGCGACCGGGTCGCGGTGCATACGCACGCTCGCTCGTCCCTTCGCGACCGTGTTCTCGCCCGGGACCGGATCCTCCTGCGGGAGCGAGCCGTCGGGGTCGTGGGCGGAGAGATCGCGGTTCCACAACTGCTCCAAGAACTTGATCGCAGTCTGCCCGCTGACCTGCTGCAGGCGCACCTCGTGGGCGAGTTCGGCGGCCTGCGCGTCGGTGTCGCCGACGACGAACGTGGCGGCGGGCAGCACCAGGAGTTCCTCGGGACGCCGGCCGTGGGAGGCGAGCCGCCGCTTGACGTCGGCGTAGAAGGCTCGGCCCGCGTCGTAGGTGGCGTGCCGGGAGAAGATGGCGTCGGCGGTCGCGGCCGCGAACTCCCGTCCCTCATCGGAGTCCCCGGCCTGGAAGATGACCGGCCTACCCTGCGGCGGACGAGGGGTCGGAAAGTGCCCGTGGATGTCGAATTGCGAACTCGTGAAGTCGAATTCGCCGGCATCCTCACGAGCCAGGAATCGGCCGCTCGAGGTGTCGGCGAGCACGTCATCGTCGCGCCACGAGTCCCACAGCGTCGCCGCGGCGGTGAGGAATTCCTTGGCGCGTGCATAGCGCTGGTCCTCGGGCAGATAGCCCCCGCGACGGAAGTTCTCGCCGGTGAACTCGTCCCACGAGGTCACCACATTCCAGGCCGCGCGTCCGGCGGACAGATGGTCGAGGGTGGCGAATTGCCGTGCGACGTCGACGGGTTCGTTGAAGGTCGAGTTGATGGTGCCGGTCAGGCCGAGGTGGGTGGTCACCGCGGCCAGGGCGGACAGGACGGTGAACGTGTCCGGTCGCCCGACCACGTCGAGGTCGTAGATCAGCCCGTTCTGCTCGCGGAGTCGCAGGCCTTCGGCGAGGAAGAAGAAGTCGAACTTCCCGCGCTCGGCGGTCTGGGCGAGATGGACGAATGAGTCGAACTCGATCTGGCTGCCCGACGCCGGGTCGCTCCACACCGTGGTGTTGTTGACCCCGGGGAAGTGTGCGGCGAGATGCACCTGCTTGGTCATGCGACACCGGCCTTTCCAGTGGCGAATCGGTTGGACGGGCGGTCGAGGCCGAGGTGTCCGCGCAGCGTCGACTCGGTGTATCCGGAACGAAAGAGGTTGCGGCGTTGCAGTTCCGGTACGAGCCCTTGCGTGATCGCGCGTAGGTCCTCGGACAAGGCGGCCGGGTGCAGCCGGATACCGCTGATTCCCGCCACCGCCGCCCAGCGTTCGATCTCGTCGGCGAGTCCGGTCGGTGTACCGGTGAACGCAGCACTGTCGGGTGTGAACGGTTCACCGGCCCAGTCGTCCAGTTGAGCCCGACGCCCTTCCGCCTCCTCGTCCGATGCGGCCAGCACCACGGACAGGTCGACGAACAACAGTGCGGGATCGTCGATCTCACGACCGGCGTCCGAATGGGCGGCACCCACGGCGTCCACCGCGCGCACGGCGTCGTCGACATCGCGGGGGCTGATGAACCCGACATCGGCACCCCGCCCGATCACCTGTAGGTCGGTGGGATGTGCGCCGGTCGCGGCGACGACCGGCCGCCCCTGCGGCGGGCGCGGGGTGATGGCGGGGCCCCGCACCGAGAAATGGTCCCCGGCGAAGTCGATGTAGTGCAGCTTGTCTCGGTCGATGAAGCGGCCGGTCGCGACGTCGCGGATCTCGGCGTCGTCCTCCCACGAGTCCCAGAGCAGTCCGAGCACGGTCGCGACATCCAGCGCCTCGGACGCGAGGTCGGCGAGCACCGCCGGGTCGTCGGGGAAACTCCGCCTGCCGAACAGAGCGGCCTCGGCTGGGTCCGCGGTGGTGCGCAGGACGACTCCGGCACGGCCGTTGCTGACGTAGTCGAGAGTCGCGATCGCCTTGGAGACGTGGAACGGCTCGGTGTGGGTGACCGTCGCCGTCGGGATCAGCCCGATCGAGCGGGTCGTGGGTGCGAGACGGGAGGCGAGCAGTACCGAGTCGAGTCCACCGGTCGCCCGGTCGGTACGCGGGCGCACGCGGTGCAGGGCAAACGAATCCGCGAAGGTGACGAAGTCGAGCAACCCGGTTTCGGCCTCTGCGATCAGTCGCTGCCAGTATGCCGCCGTCGTCAGGGTGTGTGGCTGGGCCCCGGGCGCGCGCCACGTACCCGGATGCGACCCCGAACCGTCGAGCGCCACGGCAACATGCACGTGTTCGGCCATCGAGTCCTCCCTCAGTCGTGTCGTGGATGTCTGTCCCCGTCTCGAACGGTGGCGGGAAACCGGGGATTCCGGGACCCGGTCATCGGATCGTGGTGGGTCAAACCCTTCCGATCTGCCGCCGACCACGCTTCGGTGATCAGGATGAGGCGTGTTCGGCGGAGGACTCGAGACGGTCAGGGAGAGGCATGACAGACAAGGAACCGATACCGCTGTCGGTGCTCGACCTCGCGCCGGTCACCGAGGGGAGTGACGCCGCGACGGCAGTGCGTCGCAGCGTCACGCTGGCCCAGCACGCCGAACGCCTGGGATACCGGCGGTTCTGGCTCGCCGAGCATCACTTCGTCGCGGTCGCCAGTTCGACGACCACCCTCATCGGGCTGATCGCCGGCGCGACCGAGTCCATCCGGGTGGGGCCGGCGGCGGTACAGAGCGGACTGCACACCCCGGTGTCGATCGTGGAGGCATTCGGGACGATCGACGCGTTGTACCCCGGTCGGCTGGACCTCGGTCTCGGCCGGTCCGCTCAACGTCGCACCGAGTTGTCGACCGCAGACCCGCAACCGGCACCCCGCGAGCCGGCACCCCGACAGCCCGACGAGATCATCGACGGCCTGCTCATCCCGACGCCGTTCCCCGTCGAGTCGGTCCTGAACGCACCGCGGGTCGTCGCCGCGTTCGAGGCGTCGCAGTTCGACGGTGCGTCACCGCCGGACTTCGACGACGCCGTCGGCGACGTCCTCGCACTCTTGTCCGGCGACTTCGTTCACCACGACGTTGCACTGACCGCTGTGCCCGGACGCGGCGCGGACGTGGCGATCTGGATCTTCGGGAGCAGCAAGGGGCAGAGTTCCCAGACCGCGGGGGCGCGTGGCCTGCCGTTCGTGGCCAACTATCACGTCAGCCCGAGCACGGTCCTCGAGGCCGTCGAGGCGTATCGCAGCGCCTTCCGCCCGTCGTCGGTCCTGGCCGAACCCTATGTCGTCGTATCCGCGGATGTCGTTGTCGCCGAGGACGAGCCGACCGCACGTCACCGCGCGTCCACCTACGGACACTGGGTGCACGGCATCCGGAGCGGCGCAGGCGCGCAACCGTATCCGGACCCGGATACGGCACGTCCCCTCGACGACGGTGCGCGCGTTCTCGTCGACGATCGGGTACGCACCCAGTTCGTCGGTGATCCCGAGACCGTCGTGGACGGTCTGCGGACACTCGCCCGGGTGACCGGCGCCGACGAGTTGTTGGTCACCAGCGTCACGCACGACTTCGACCATCGATTGATCTCGCACGAATTGCTCGCCACCGCGTGGGGATTGTGAGGGCAGTGACGTGACCGGTTTCGCGACAGCGGGTTTCGGGAGGCGCGCGGGCGTGCTGGCGTCGTTGAACGCCGTATGTGCGGGCATCGGACGCCGTGTCGACGTCGACCTCCTCGCCGCCGGCGCGGCTCTGCATCCCGAGGCGCCGCCACTGGGTCTGCCGCTCCAGACAGCAAGAACGGTCGGCCGCGAACAGCCCTCGTAGCCGGCTTCCGGTGGCACCATGGGGTTCCTCGGCGACGACGGTCGTCGCCGGTGAACGGCCACGAGGAACTCTCACCATGTACGAGACCCCGGACGAACTCCGCGACCTCCAGACGCTTCTCGACGCGTCCCTGTCCCGATCGACCGACCACCTCCGTTCCATCATCAATACCGAGAACACCGTCGACGCAACCCGATTGACCGAAGTCCTGACCGGTATGCGAGTGCTGGCGCTCTCGACGGTGACCGCATCGGGTGAACCGCGGATCAGTGCCGTCGACGGTCATTTCCTCCACGGCAAGTGGGTCTTCGGGACCGCGCGCACGGCCGCGAAGGCCCGGCACCTCCAGACACGCCCGGCCGCCAGCGCCGCGCACATCCAGGGCGAAGAACTCGGCGTGTTCACGCACGGGACGGTCGAGATCCTCAACCCGCTGGACGGTCCTCGCGCCGATGACTGGCCCGAGTTGGTGGCGCACTTCAAGAAGATCTACGGTGACGACGCCTTCGACTGGGACGTCGAAGTCATCTACTTCCGATTGCACCCGCACTGGATGACGGTGTACGCCCCGAACCCGTCTCGTTGACCGTGCGTCGAAAATCATTGACTGTGCGCCGGTCGAACGTGGGACGCACAGTCAACGGATATGGACGCACGGTCGACGGTCAGTCCACCGGGACGATGAACCCCTCGTCCTTGAGCCAGTTGTACGCGACGTCGGACGGGTCGGCCCCGTCGATGTCGATGAGCCCGTTCAGTTCCTGCATGAGCGGATCGGTCAGCTTGGCCGAGACCGGCGCCATGAGTTCGGCGATCTCCGGATTGGCCTCGTTGAGGCCGGTGTTGACGACGACGCACCCACTGTAGGGGAGGAAGAATTTACGGTCGTCCTCCAGGACGACGAGATCGAGGTTCTTGATGCGGCCGTCGGTGGAGTACACCATGCCGAAGTTGCAGGGTTCGCTGCGTGCGGTCGAGGTGTAGACGACACCGGAATCCATGGTGGTCACGTTGCCCTTGGGCACGCCTCCCGGGGCGCCGAGCGGGATGTCGTAGGCCTCCAGCATCGGGATGAAACCGTCGGCGCGCGAGAGGAACTCGTCGTTGATGCAGAACGTCCGCTCGGACTCGGGCAGCTTGGCGATGTCGGACATCGTGCGGACGTTCAGCCTCTTGGCGGTGGGCGAGGAAGCCGCGAACGCGTAGGTGTTGTTGAAGTTCGACGGCGGCAGCCACTCGACGCCGTTGGCGCGTTCGGCGTCCCGGACGCGTTCGTAGAGCTGTTGCGGGTCGGAGATCGTCTCGGTCTCGCCGAGGTAGGTCTGCCACGCCGTGCCGGTGTACTCCCAGACGATGTCGGCGTCGCCGTTGAGGACCGCCTGTCGCGACGACATCGAACCAGGCGCGTTGGTCAGGTCGTCGACGTCGGCCCCGGCTGCAGCCAGGTAGGTTGCGGTGATCTTGCCGAGCAGGACCTGTTCGGTGAAGTTCTTCGACGTCACCGCGATCGACGTCCCTTCGAGCGGACGTTCGCCGCCGGGAAGGGAGGCGGGACGGAAGGTTCCGGACGAACTGACCAGCCCGCACGCCGACAGTGTCATCACCAGGGCGGCCGACGCGGCCAGGAGAGTGAGTGCGCGCGAGCGGGACAGGCGTGACCGAGCCATCATGCGATCCCCCGTGGTGTGGCGGCGAGTTCGACGAGGCGACCGAGCCAGTCGATCGTCATGGCGAGCAGGGCGACCAGGATCGCGCCCGACACCAGCAGCTTGGGCAGGAACAGCGTGATGCCGGTGGTGATGAGCGTGCCCAGGCTGTTCGCGCCGATGAACGTGCTGAGGGTGGCGGTACCGACGAGGATGACCAGCGCGGTCCGCACCCCGTTCAGGATGACGGGTACGGCGAGGGGGAGTTCGACCTGGACGAGGGTCCGGACGGCCGACAGACCGATGCCCCGGGAGGCCTCGACCGTCCGCTGGTCGACCTGCCGCAGTCCGACGATGGTGTTCTGCAGGATCGGGAGCACCGCGTAGACGACCAGACCGACGATGGCGGTGGTGAAACCGGTGCCGAGCCAGAAGGTGAAGAGCACCAGCAGGCCGATCGCCGGCGCCGCCTGCCCGATGTTGGCGATGTTGACGGCGATGGGGTTCAGCCACCGGAGGGACGGCCGGGTGAGCGCGATGCCCAGCGGAATGGCGATCAGGACGACGATGATCGTCGCGACGAGCGTCAGCTGGATGTGATCGAGGATGGTGGCGCGCAGCGCGGGCCACGACATCGACGCGCTCTCCGTGGTGGTGAACGTCGTGTTCGCGTACCAGATGACGAAACCGACGCCGACGACCACGATCACCAGCGGCTCGAACCAGACGTCGATCGGGATGCGGGCGAGACGGCGTCGAAATCCCTTCGGGACAGATTCCGGCGCAGGCGGTTTCGCGGTCTCAGTGATCCTCGCCTCTTCGGCGATGAAACCCGTCACCGGTCGGCGCTCGTCTCGGGAGCGCCGACCACGGCGGTTCCGGTGCCGGGATCGGTGTCCTCGAAGCCGGGTTCGTCGTCGGCGGCGACGACCGGCGTCTCGACGGGTGCTGATCCCTCGGCGTGGTCGAGGTAGCCGCCGTGATCGTCGTCGTCGCGGACGGTCGCGAGTTGTCCGCGGATCGCTTCCATCACCGACGCGATGTTCAGGGCGCCGACGACCGCGCCGCGCCCGTCGGTCACGAGCACGCCGCCCTGACTGGTCGCGAGCATCGAGTCGAGGGCGTCGTTCAGCGTCGAGGACTTGGCGACGACGGGCAGCCGGTGATCGAGGTAGTCCGAGACCTCCGGCTTGGCGCGGATCTCCTCGACCGACGGCCAGGCGCGTGGGCGGCCGTGCTGATCGACCACGGCGACCCAGTCCTCGCCGGCCGCCTTCGCGCGCGACACCACGGCGCCGGAGGCTTCCCCCACCTGGGCGGTGACGACCTCGCGGAAGTCGACGTCGCGGACGCGGGTCAGCGTCAGGTGGGCGAGGGTGGCGCCCGAACCCACGAACTCCTCGACGAAGGGGCTCGCCGGATTGGCGAGGATCTCCTCCGGGGGAGCGAACTGCTCGATGTGGCCGCCCTCGGAGAGGATCAGCACCTTGTCGCCGAGTTTGGTCGCCTCCTCGAAATCGTGGGTGACGATGACGATGGTCTTGGCCAGCTCGTGCTGGATCGCGATCAGCTTGTCCTGCAAACGAGCCCGGGTGATCGGGTCGACGGCGCCGAACGGCTCGTCCATCAGGAGGACCGGCGGGTCGGCGGCGAGGGCGCGGGCGACGCCCACGCGCTGTTGCTGGCCGCCGGACATGTCCTTGGGGAGCCGGTCGGCGAAGGTGGCGGCGTCGAGACCGACGAGGTCGAGCAGGTACTCGGTGCGTTCGGCGATGCGCTTCTTGTCCCAGTTGAGGATTCGGGGGATGGCGCCGATGTTCTTGCTCACCGACCAGTGCGGGAAGAGCCCCCCGGACTGGATGACGTAGCCGATGGACTGACGTAGCTTGTCCGGGTTCTCCGCGGTGACGTCGCGCCCGCCGATGTAGATGCGACCCTCGGTGGGTTCGATGAGCCGGTTGATCATCTTCAGGGTCGTCGTCTTGCCGCATCCGGACGGGCCGACGAAGGCGACGATGTCGCCGGCGTCGATCTCGAGGTCGAGGCGTGCGACGGCCGGGGTCGTGGTGCCGCGGTAGCGCTTCACCACACCGTCGAGCCGGATGGACTCGCCGGTGACGCTGCGGTTGTCGCCGTTCGGCGCGGGCGAGATGGCGGAGTCGGTCATGAGAGTCCCTTGGAGATGGTGAGTCGGCCGAGCAGAACCAGCAGAGCGTCGAAGACGAGGGCGATGATGACGATCAGAATCGTTCCGGCAAGGGCCATTTCGAGAGCATTGGCGCCGCCCAGGCGGGAAAGCCCGTTGAAGATGAGCGATCCCAGGCCGGGGCCGAGAACGTAGGCGACGATCGCCGCGACACCGACGATCATCTGCGTCGACACCCGGATACCGGTCAGGATCACCGGCCAGGCGATCGGCAGCTCGACGGTGAGCAGGATCCGCCACCTCGAAAGCCCGATCCCGCGGGCGGATTCGACGACGGACGGCGGCACGGAGCGTAGTCCGACCACCGCGTTGCCGATGACCGGCAGCGTGGCGAAGAACGCGAGCATCAGAAACGACGGCGTCACACCGAGTCCGAAGGGCACGATCAGCAGTGCGAGCAGTGCCAGCGACGGAATGGTCAGCGCCACACGGCTCGACGTCAGCGTCAGCGCGCTCGCCAGGGGGAGCCGGTAGACGACGGCGGCGATGAGGATGGCCACGGCCGTACCGACGAGCACTGTCTGGAACGACAGCGACGCGTGCTGATAGGTCAGAAAAGTGAGTGATCGTGCGTTCTCGCTGAGGTAATCCCACAATTGCACTGTCGGTGTCCCATCCCCGGTGTCTGGCTCGACATTACGCACGGAACAACGAGACTGCCGACATTTGGACCGATCCAGTGTGACTTTCGCGCGTCCAGGGTCGAAGTCCGCCCGAAGCGGTGCCATCCTGGACGGGTGAGTGACAGTGCGCTGACCAGTTCGGAGGCCGGGCCCGACGACGACCGGGCCCACCTGGCCGAGGCCGTGCGTTCGTGGACGCGAATCGTCGCCTGGCTGCTGAGTGTCGGCGGGGCCATCGGGTTCGTCGCCGCGTTCGTGCTGACCGTGGAACGGTTCGAACTGGCCGCCGACCCCGACTACGTGCCGTCCTGCAACTTCAATCCCGTGCTGAGCTGCGGTTCGGTGATGGCCGAGCCGCAGGCGGCGCTCTTCGGCTTCCCGAACCCGTTGCTCGGCATCGCCGGTTTCGCGGTCGCGGTCACGACCGGGATGGCGCTGCTGGCCGGGGCCCGCCTCGCGGGGTGGTACTGGGCGGGGCTGCAGGTCGGGGTCACCGCCGCCATGGTGTTCATCGGGTGGCTCATCTACTCGAGCCTGTACTCGATCGGGGCGTTGTGCCCCTACTGCATGGTGGTGTGGGCGGTCACCCTGCCGATCTTCGTCTTCGTCAGTGTGCGCAACGCGCATGCGAGTGGTCTCACCTCGCGTTCGCGCCTCGCGCTGGTTCTCGCGCGCAATCACGCCCCGATCCTCGTCGTGGGCGTCGGCCTCGTGATCGTGCTGATCGCGGTCCGGTTCTGGTCGTACTGGTCGAGTCTCTACTGAGTCGGTGGGGGCGTGGTGTCGTGGCCGGTTCCGACTCGAGCCGCGGTGCGCAGCCGTTCGACCTCCGAACGGGAGTGCCGGACGGCATCGGAGTCCTCGTCGCGGTATTCGGCGACGTCGTGAGCGAGGTCGAGGACCGCTCGTCGTAGGTGGCGTCGGGCCCTGCGCGAACGGCGGTCGGGTGCCGACTTCGCAAAGGCCTTGCGCGCCTGCTTGTCCAGGACACCGTCGATCTCTGCGGCGGTCACCGTCCCGGCTTCGACCTCAGGGGCGAGTATGTCGCGGACGAATTGGTGCTCGCGGGGTGCGGCTCGCCGGAAAGCGACCGTCAGAACCGTGAAGCCGAGGACGATCGAGACGGTCATGACGAGGAACGTCACGGCCGGGACCCCGAAGCCGAGCCCGCTTGCATCGTCCCAGGTGAAGTGGAGGAACATCCCGGTGGCCACGAACGCCACGCCGCGACCGATCCGCCGGGGTTGGGCCATGGTACCGATGAGGTAGATGGCGCCCGCGCACACGAGCGCGCTGAACAGCGGGTGGGAGGCGAAACTGACGGCGATCCGGACCGCGGACATCTGCACCGCGTTGCCGATCGGGTCGGTTCCGAAGGCCCGCGAGGTCGCGTTGGCGGCATACAGGAAGTCCTCGAAGATCGCGAACCCGAGTCCGATGAACGCACCGACGACGAGACCGTCGTTGGCGGTGCGGATCAGGCGGGGCGCCAGACCCATGAGGAGGATGAAGCCGCACAGTTTCGCTGCTTCCTCGGTGATCGGCGCGGTGGCGCCGGCAGCCCAGTTCGCGCTCCACTCCTGGCCGAAGAGCTTGGGGTAGATGCCCAGCATCGCCGTGTTGACCGTCAGCGCGAAGGCGAACGTCGCGGGCACGGCGCCCCACAGGATCGCGGCCGCGACGAGCCGTCCGGGTTGACGCTCCCACCGGTCGATGTGTCGGAACCACGCGAACCAGGCGAGCCCGCACAACCCGCAGAGGATGGCGCCCACCGTGAAGCCGCCGGCGTAGAACCCGGCTTCGGGCGCGAAGTAGTTCCAGGCCCGCCAGGCCCCTAGAACGGTGAGTGCGACGTACACCCAGAAGCAGAGATTGTGCGGCTGGACGAGTGTGAATTGTTCGCCCCAGCCGGAGAGTGCGATGGCCTCGTCGCGCCGGCGCCGGGCGGGGCTCTCGGTCTCGTCGACGGTGCTCATCCTCGGTCCTCCTCGACGGTGCGGATGCTGGTCGTCATGCTGCGGACGGTGTCGACGGCCTCGGCCATCTGGGCGGGTGGGCCGTAGGCCCTGACCTCGACCCCGGTGGGGCCGACGACGAACGCGGCGACCACACCGTCTCCGGTGAGGCTGCTGTAGCCCTGGATGACGCCGGTGTGGCCGCTCGTCGTGGTGAGGGTGGCGCGGTCGCCGTCGACACGGAAGGTCGGATCCGTGGTCCGGGACGTCACCTTCTCCACCTGGTCGAGCAGCTCGTCGGGATCACCGTCGAAGGCTGCGGACGAGATGTCGATGGTGACGCCGGCATCGGCGAGAGTCGCATCGCCGGACCTGCTGCTGCCGGCGCGGAATCCGGCTTCGACGTCCCACCCGGTCGCAGGGGTGAACACGATGTCCTTCGTGAGCGCGAGTTCCTCGCCCGCACGTACCGGGTCGTCCCAGGCGATGGCGGCGTCGATGCGCGGCACGATCACCGTCAGGATCACGAAGACCGCCAGGACGACGAGGGCAGGCGGTAGCGTTCGTCGATCCAGGCCGAGTATGCGGTGCTCGACCGGCACCCGCTTCTGGTGCTGACCGTGATGGGTGTGACGCACGGCGTCCTCTCTTTGGCGGCTCGTCAGACACTCTGTCACGGCTGACGCGTCGAGGCGTCTCGCGGCGCCGGGGCCGAAGGCGTGACCTACTCTGAGCACATGGCAATCGGGCGTCCGACGGAGGGTTCGGCCGAGGTGCAGCGCGCGCCCCGGGCGAGGATGACGGGCGCGCAGCGGCGATTGCAGCTCATCGAAGTCGCTCGGGGTCTGTTCGCCGAGCGCGGTTTCGAGGGCACGTCGATCGAGGAGATCGCGCAGCGGGCCGGCGTCTCGAAGCCGATCGTGTACGAGCACTTCGGCGGCAAGGAGGGGCTGTATGCGGTCGTCGTGGACCGCGAGATGGAGACCCTGCTCGAGATGGTCACCTCGTCGCTCTCGAAGAACCGTTCGCTCTACCGCATCCAGCAGGTGGCGCTCGCGCTGCTGACGTACATGGAGGAGCGCACGGACGGCTTCCGCATCCTGGTCCGCGGCGACAGCACCGCCAGCACCGACGAGACGGCCACGTATTCGAGTCTCCTGAACGATGCGATCAGCCAGGTCGAGCACATCCTCGCCAACGACTTCGAACGACGCGGTTTCGATCCCACACTCGCCCCGCTCTACGCCCAGGCGCTCGTCGGGATGGTGTCGGTCACCGCGCAGTGGTGGCTCGATGTCCGCGAGCCGTCGAAGGAGGTCGTGGCCGCTCACCTGGTCAACCTGTGCTGGAACGGGCTGACGCGGCTCGACCCGGATCCCACTCTGGTCGGGCCTGACTACGTGGAATCGCTGAAGCGGACGAGGGTCGACGACGCCTGACCGACGCGCAACTATGGTTGATTCACTCTGCGTCCCCCCGGCCGGAAGGATCACCCTGATGTCGACCCCCGGTGCCGACCGGCCGAACCCCGCCCTCCGCTGAGACTCCGGAGATGGAGACCGTCGGGATCTACCTGGTCGTCATCTTCGGATGCGGTTTCCTCGCGCGCGCGGCACGTCTGCCGACGCTGGTCGGCTACCTCGCCGCCGGATTCATCTTGCACGCCCCGGGAATCGACGAACTGCCGATCGTCGACACGATGGCCGAACTGGGCGTCACGATCCTGCTGTTCACGATCGGACTCAAGCTCGACGTGCGGATGCTGCTCCGGCGGGAGGTGGTCGTCACCACCGGGGTGAACCTCCTCGTCATCCTCGGTCTCACGACGGGCTTCCTCGGCATCCTGGGTGCGGTCGGGGTGCCCATGCTCGCCGGCGAGGGCTGGGAGACGCTCGCGCTGTTGGGGTTTGCGCTGTCGTTCTCGAGTACGGTGTTCGTCGTCCAGGTGCTCGACGAGCGCTCGGAGTCGCATTCCCTCTACGGCCGGATCGCCATCGGTGTCCTGGTCCTCCAGGACATCGTCGCCGTCGTCTATCTGACCGCGATGCAGGGCGAACCGCCCAGCGCCTGGGCGCTGGCCCTCGTGCTGTTGATACCCGGCGCGTGGATCGTCCGCAGGCTCTGGAACACCCTCGGCCACGGCGAGTTGCAGACGCTGTTCGGGATCGTGATGGCCCTCGTGCCCGGTTACTGGCTCTTCGAATCCGTCGGGGTGAAGGGCGATTTCGGTGCGATGGTCGTCGGCGTCCTGCTGGCGTCGCATCCTCGCGCGGGGGAGTTGTCGCGCACGTTGTTCGGGCTCCGTGAACTGCTCCTGGTCGGCTTCTTCGTGTCGATCGGGCTGCATGTCACCCCCACGACCGAAACGGTTCTGCTCGGCCTGCTCCTGATCGTCCTGCTGCCGTTCGAGGGGGCGGTGTACACACTCGTCCTTGCCCTGTTCGGCCTGCGTCGGCGGACGTCGATCCTGACCGGACTCGCGTTGGCCAACTTCTCGGAGTTCGGGCTGATCGTGATCGCGACCGGGGTGGGAGCGGGGGTCATCGGCGAGGACTGGCTGGTCGTGACATCGGTGGCTGTGGCGGGAAGCTTCGTGTTCTCGTCCCTGCTCAATCGCCGCGGTTCCGGCCTGGTGAACCGGTTGTCGGCGTTCGTCCCGACCACGGCCGCGGCCCGGAGACACCCCGACGACGCGCCGATCGTGCTGGCGCCGGCGCGGGTGCTCGTCCTCGGCATGGGCCGCGTCGGGCACTCGGTGTACGAGCGGCTCGTCGACGAGTACGGCCTTCCGGTGATCGGTGTGGAGAACGATCCGCTGAAGGCGAGCGAACTCGCCGGACGCGGCGTCCGGGTGCTCGACGCCGACGCCACCGAGACCGACTTCTGGGACCGTGCGGTCGGCGTCCACGAGCTCGAACTGCTTGTCCTGGCGATGCCCTTCCACGGCTCGAATCTGGTGGCGCTGGAACGGATCGAGGAACTCGGCGTCACCGGGACGATCGCCGTCGTCGCGCAATACGACGACGAACGCGACGAACTGCTCCTCCGCGGCGCCGACGTGGCGTTCCACATCTACGAGGGCACCGGCGTCGGGCTCGCCGACGCGGCGGCCGAGGCCGCCGGCCTGGAACGGTGACGTCCGTGGCGAACCTCCGCGCCGGTGTTTCCGGTCGTCAGCCGTCCGCGCCGTCGGGAGCGTCGCCGCCCGGCCACAGGTCCTTCTGCATGTAGACACAGTCGATCCACTGCTCGGCCTTGTGACCGATGGCGCGTAGACGGCCCACCTCGGCGAATCCGAACCGCCGGTGCAGTGCGATCGACCCGTCACCGCCCGTCGCGGCGATCACCGCGACGATCTGGCGGACGTTGTCCGGATTCGCCCGCTCGAGCAACGCCGCCATGAGCGCGGTTCCGACCCCGCGCCCGCCCTGACCGGGCCGCACGTAGATGGAGTCCTCGGTCGACAGGTCGTAGGCCGGCATCGTCCGGAAGGTCCCGAGATAGGCGTAGCCGACGACTCGCTCGACCCCGTCGTCGACGGCTCGTGCGACCACGAAGGGCCGCCCCGCGGCCGTGATCGCGGCGTGTTTGGCATGCCACTGGGACAGGGACGGGACCAGATAGTCGAAGGTCGCGACGGTGTTCTGCACGTAGTGGGCGTAGATGTCGGCGATGGCGTCGCAGTCGTCGATCGTCGCGTCGGTGACCCGGATGGGGGTCGCGGGTGCCTCGGGTACGCGCTCGCTCATGCCGACGAGGGTAGGACAGCGGCACCGACCGCGAGAACTCCTGCTGACCGGGCGGGGACCGGCGGATCGTCGACCCATAGAATCGACGGAGTGTCGACGCAGTCTGCTCTGTCCGGTCTGGCCGCGCTCGCGTGTGCGGACAAGTCCTTCCGCGAGGTGCACACGCACCGGAACGAGCGTCGGCTGGACATCACCGCACCCGACGCGGCGCGGCCGTTCCTCGTCTCGTGCCTGGTCGCCGGTGCCGAGTCCCCGCTCCTCGTCGTGTCGGCCAACGGCCGGGAGGCCGACGATCTGACCGCCGAGCTCGCCGAACTCCTCGACGACGCCGACGCCGTCGCGCAGTTCCCGTCGTGGGAGACACTGCCGCACGAGCGGTTGTCCCCGAGTGCGGACACCGTGGGCCAGCGGCTCGCCGTGTTGCACCGCCTCGCCAACCCGGGTGACAACCCGTTGCGGGTCGTCGTGACCACCGTTCGCTCTCTGGTCCAGCCGATGGCCCCCGGGCTCGGCGACGTCGCGACGGTGACCTTGCGCGAGGGCATCGAGATCGACTTCGACGCGCTGCTGTCCCAGCTCGTCGAGATGGCCTACGAGCGCGTCGACATGGTCGGGCGCCGCGGCGAATTCGCGGTGCGCGGCGGCATACTCGACGTGTTCCCGACCACGGCGGCCGACCATCCGGTCCGCGTGGAGTTCTGGGGCGACGAGATCACCGAGATGCGCGCGTTCTCGGTCGCCGACCAGCGCAGTCAGCCGGAGGTCGAGACCAGCGAGGTCCGGATCCACCCCTGCCGTGAGCTGCTCCTGACCGAGAAGGTCCGCACGCGCGCCGGCGATCTGGCGGCGAGCAACGCCGACGACCCGACCCTCGCCGAGATGCTCGGCAAGCTCGCCGAGGGCATTCCGGTCGAGGGGATGGAGGCCCTGATCCCCGCGCTCGTCGACGGTGGCATGCAGTTGCTGACCGAGGTGATCCCGGACGGCACCCGGGTGCTCATCCTGGACCCGGAGAAGGTGCGGACCCGTGCATCGGATCTGTCGAAGACGGGGGCGGAGTTCCTCGAGGCGTCGTGGACCGCGGCCGCCATGGGTGCCGGGGCGCCGATCGACGGCAGGTCCTCGGCGGGCCTCGGCATCGATCTGCAGGCCAGCGCGTACCGCCCGCTCGACGAGGTGCGGAAGGCGACGCTCGCCGCCGGCCGTCCCTGGTGGACGCTGAGTCCGCTGGCGACCGGCAGCGGTGACGAACTCGAACTCGATCTCGCGCCCGGCCCCGCGCCGCGCGGTGACGAGCAGGAGATCGCGGCGACGTTCGCGCAGTTGCGCGCACACGTGTCCGACGGCAAGACCGCAGCGATCGTGGTGGCGGGCAAGGGCACTGCCCAGCGCGTCGGGGAGCGGCTGTCCGACGCCGAGGTGCCGCATGTGATCGCCGACCCCGGGCATCGTCCGCAGCCCGGTGAGGTCACCGTGTTCTGCGCCCCGCTGCGCGCCGGGATCGTCTGTCCCGATGCGGGACTCGTGGTCGTGGCCGAGGCCGACCTCACCGGTACGCGGGTCGCCAACGTCCGGGACGGCAGGCGGCTGCCGGCCAAGCGGCGCAACCAGGTCGATCCGCTCGCCCTGGCCGCGGGCGACCTCGTGGTGCACGACCAGCACGGCATCGGCAAGTTCGTCGAGATGATCGAACGGACCGTGTCCGGTGCCCGGCGTGAGTACCTCGTGCTGGAGTACGCCTCGAGCAAACGTGGGCAACCGGCCGACCGGTTGTATGTCCCGATGGATGCGCTCGACCAGCTCTCCCGCTATGTCGGCGGCGAGCAGCCGTCGCTGTCGAAGCTCGGCGGATCGGACTGGCAGAACACGAAGCGCAAGGCGCGCAAGGCCGTTCGTGAGATCGCCGGTGAGCTCGTCCAACTCTATGCCGCCCGCCACGCCGCGCCCGGACACGCGTTCGGTCCCGACACCCCGTGGCAGCAGGAGATGGAGGACGCCTTCGACTTCACCGAGACCGTGGATCAGCTCACGGTCATCGCCGAGGTCAAGGCCGACATGGAGCGTGCGGTCCCGATGGACCGCGTCGTGGTCGGCGACGTCGGCTACGGCAAGACCGAGATCGCGGTCCGCGCCGCGTTCAAGGCGGTGCAGGACGGCAAGCAGGTCGCCGTCCTCGTCCCGACGACGATTCTGGCGCAACAACATCTGCAGACCTTCACCGAACGGATGAGCGGGTTCCCGGTGCGGGTGCGCGGACTGTCGCGGTTCACCGACGCCAAGGAATCCCGCGAGATCACCCAGGCGATGTCGAAGGGCGAGGTGGATGTCGTCATCGGCACCCACCGCCTCCTGCAGACCGGGATCGTCTGGAAAGACCTCGGACTCGTCATCGTCGACGAGGAGCAGCGCTTCGGTGTGGAGCACAAGGAGCACATCAAGTCGCTGCGCACCCACGTCGACGTGCTGACGATGTCGGCGACCCCGATCCCGCGCACACTCGAGATGTCGATGGCCGGCATCCGGGAGATGTCGACGATCCTCACCCCGCCCGAGGAGCGGCATCCGGTCCTGACCTACGTCGGCGCCTACGCGCCCAAACAGGTCGCCGCCGCCATCCGCCGAGAACTGCTGCGCGACGGTCAGGTGTTCTACGTGCACAACCGCGTCTCGACCATCGACAAGATGGCCAAGGACATCGCGGCGATGGTCCCGGAAGCGAGAGTCGTTGTCGCACACGGGCAGATGGGTGAAGATCAGCTCGAGCGAACGGTCTCGGGGTTCTGGAATCGCGAATACGACGTGCTGGTCTGCACGACGATCATCGAGACGGGCCTGGACATCTCGAACGCGAACACCCTGATCGTCGACCGCGCCGAGAACCTCGGTCTCTCGCAGTTGCACCAGTTGCGCGGTCGAGTCGGCCGTAGTCGTGAACGCGGGTACGCGTACCTGCTCTACAGTCCGGACCGGCCGCTGACGGAGACCGCGTACGACCGGCTCGCGACGATCGCGCAGAACAACGAGTTGGGCGCGGGCATGGCGGTGGCACTGAAGGATCTCGAATTGCGCGGCGCCGGGAACGTGCTGGGCGCCGAGCAGTCCGGGCACGTGGCCGGTGTCGGCTTCGATCTCTACGTCCGTCTGGTCGGCGAGGCGGTGGAGGCGTATCGCGCTGCCGCGGACGGGAAGCCGGTCGAATCCCGTGAGACGGGTGAGGTTCGCATCGATCTGCCCGTCGATGCGCACATCCCGGTCGAGTACGTGGACTCCGACCGCCTGCGTCTCGAGGCGTACCGCAAACTCGCGTCGGCAACCGACGACGCCGCAGTCGATTCGGTCCTCGTCGAACTCAACGACCGCTACGGTCCGCCGCCGGTCGAGACCACGCGCCTCGCGTCGATCGCCCGGCTGCGGTTGCGGTGCCGGGAGCGGGGGATCGCCGAGATCGGTCTCGCCGGTCAGGGCGTCAAGATCTCGCCGCTCTCGCTCCTCGACAGCGAGCAGGTGCGCCTGCGTCGTCTCTACTCGTCGGCCACCTACCGCGCGACGACATCCGTGGTCAACCTGCCGATCCCGCGCACCGGTGGCGTCGGGTCGGCGCGTCTGCGCGACGACGAACTGATCGAGTATCTGACGACGTTCCTCACGCAGCTCCGGCCGGAGCCGGTCGCGTGACGGTGGTGCTGCTGGACCCGGCACGGCCAGACCTGATCCCCATCCGGGCGCGTAAGAGTCTCGCCGGACCGGTGCGGGTCACCGAGGACGTGCCCGCGGCGATGCTGTGGGAGTTCGACCATGTCGAGCCGGTCTTCGACGACTCGCCGGACGAATCGGAGTCGGTACTCGTCAGCACCGACCCCGACCATCCACTGGTGCGGTCCCGGATCGCGCGCGGGGAGGAGGTCGTCGCCGCGCAGACGGTCGCCGGCATGGCACTGCTCGAGTCCGTGGCGCTGATGGACACCCTGAGGCGGAACGGGCCATGGGAGAGCACACAGACGCACCACTCGCTGCGCCGCTACCTGCTCGAAGAGGTCTACGAACTCCTCGACGCGATCGAAGCCGGCGATCCCGTCGAGCTCCGCGAAGAACTCGGAGACCTGTTGCTGCAGGTGCTGTTCCACGCGCGGATCGCCGCCGACGATCCCGACGCCCCGTTCGACATCGACGACGTCGCCCGCAGTTTCACCGCCAAGGTCTCGGGCCGCACCCCCGGCGTGCTGTCCGGGGCGCACTCGGATCTCGAGACGCAGATCCGGGAGTGGGAAGAACGCAAGGCCGCCGAGAAGCGGCGCGGATCGGTGCTCGACGGGGTGGCGATCACCCAACCCGCGCTCGCGCTGCTGCAGAAGGTGCTCGAACGTCTCACCGCGGCGCACTATCCCGTCGACACCATCCCGGTGGAGACCCTCACCGTGACGGTGACCGCAGGCGACGACAGCGTCGAGGCGCAGGCGCGAGATCGGGCGCTCGCGTTGATGTCCGATGTCCGGGCAGCCGAGAAGCGCGCAGCCGAGCGGGGCATGACTCTCGACTCGCCGGAGGCGTGGGCGGCCGTGCTCGACGAGAACCCGGCCTGAGCGGGGGCCGAGACGCTGCGAGCGAGGAACGGTGAGCGCACAGTCGACGAAATCTGGTGCTCAGTCGACGGAATTCGCTGCACAGTCGACGTCGGGTCAGCTCTCGCTTCAGATGGCGAGCGCGGCCAGCTGCTCGGTGAACCCGGCCTCGTCGATCCGGGTGTTGCGTCCGTCCTCGACGAGGATCTCGCCGCCGACCATCACCGTGTCGACGATGGACCGCGAGCCGGTGGTGAGCAGCGATGCGCCGGGATCCCGGACGGGCAGTGTGGCGTAATCGCGGTCGAAGCGCAGCAGCGTGAGGTCCGCGGGGACCCCGACCGTCACGCCACCGGCAACCGGCGGCAGGCCGAGTGCGGAGTTCGCACCGCCGCAGGCGATGTCGAGCATCTCGGCGTACCCGAGGAGGTCGGCGCGCCGATGGACGGCCCGCTGGAGGTAGGCGGCGATACGCAGGGTCGCCAGCATGTCCTGGGTGTCGTTGCTCGCGGCGCCGTCGACACCCAGCCCGACGGCCAGTCCGCGCTCCAGCATCGCCGGTATCGGGGCCACCCCGCTTCCCAGCCGCATGTTCGACAACGGGTTGTGCGACACCGCCACGCCTCGGGCCGCGAGGGTTCGCCGGCCGGCGTCGTCGAGCTCGACGCAGTGGACGGCGAGGACCCGATCCCACAGGAAGCCGTTCTGGTCGAGGTGATCGACGGCTCCGAATCCGGTGTGCTGCAGACACATCTGCTCGTCGGTGAGTGTCTCGAGAAGATGGATGGACACCGGCAGGCCGCGGTCTCGGGCGAATTCGCGGATCGTCCCCATCCCGGCCTCGGTGACCGAGCGTGGATTGGGTACCGCCAGGGCCATCGAGATCCGAGACCCGGCGACCTCGTTGCGGAGGTGGTCGACGTGCTCGAGAACGTCGCCGAGCGGTTGCATCAGCCGCGGCTCGAATCCCCACTTGCGAGTCGGATCGGCTCGGTCCGCGACTCCGCGGCCGAGGATCGCGCGGATTCCGGTGTCGCGCAGTGCTCGAACGACGGCGTCGTGGACCTCGCCCGAGGGGTGGGGCCACATGTGTTCGACGACGGTCGTCGTGCCCGACCGCAACAGTTCCAGGCACCCGGACACGGCGGCCAGGTAGGCGCGCTCGGGGGTGATCGCGACCGATTCCTCGCCGACCGCAAGCAACCACTCGAGCAGGGGCGTGCATTCGGCGACGCCTCGCATGAGGGTCTGTTGGAGGTGGGTGTGGGTGTTCACGAAGCCGGGGATCACGAATCCGCCGGTGCCCCCGGCTCCCCGGGTGGTCGACTCGATCGAGGTGACGACCCCCGCGGTGACGTGGATGTCGCAATGGGGTTGCCATCGACCCGCGGTGTACACGGTGACGTCGCGGAAGGCCGGGGCCGCCGTCGGATCGGCGGCCCCGGGGAGGTGTGCGTCCATCACTTCGCGAAGTTCGCGGCGATGCGCTGGGCGAGATAGTCGGCAGCGGTGATCGGCGGGTAGGTGCCGCCGGCGCTCTTGATCAGCACGTCGGAGTTCGCCTGTGCGAAGTACGCGAGCGTGTAGCGCGGACCGGTGTACTCGCCTCGTCGTGGGGCCCGGACCCGGTGGAAGTTCGACGGCAACCGGTCGTCGGACCAGCGCATGAGCATGTCGCCGATGTTGCAGGTGATGGCGTCGTCGGATGGCTCGACCGACGTCCAGGCCTGGCCGTCGGCCTCCGCTCCGGGAAGCACCTGGAGGCCGCCCTGGCCGGACCGCTGGAAGAGTAGGGTCAGGGCGTCGAAATCGGTGTGTGCGCCTGCGCGCCAGCTGTTCTCGGAATCGATCAACTCGTCCGGGAAGGCATAGTAGTGCAGTAGCCGCAGCGTGCTCTGATAGGTGTCCGCCGACGGGTCGTGCGCCCGGGTGAAGAAGTCGTGGGCAAGTCCGAGGCGCTCGGCGAAGCAGCTGAGCAGGGTCATGGCCAGCGACCAGCACCGGTGCTCGAACTCCTCGATGGTGGCGCGGAATCCGGCCAGCTCGTCCTCACTCGGCCACAGACCCTCCATGCGCGGGCGGGTGAACTGGTAGGACTCCTTCTGGTCCGGGGTTCCGATCGACGGGCGGACCTGGGTGCGGTACTCCCAGCCGGCGTTCTGACCCTTCTTGAGCGGGTACTGCTCCTTCACCTCACGGGGGAGTGCGAAGAACCGGGCGGACATGTCGAACGCGTGGTCCACCGCGGCCAGGTCGATGCCGTGGTCGACGACCTGGAAGAAGCCGATGTCGGTTGCGGCCGACCAGAGTTGATCGGCGATCTCGTCGCGGCGGTTGTCGAGGTCGGCAAGGCTGATGCGGCGAATCTCGCGGGCGGTGGTCTCGGTGCCCAGCCCGCCCATCCGGCGTTCGCGGTCGAGCTCGGCCATGTCGGCCGGTGAGTGCAGTGGGGTGGTCTCGGTCATCGTGAATCTCTTCTGTGGTCGGAGACGGTGGAACGGACGTGTCGGGTCAGCGGATCTGTTCGCTGATGAACTCGGTCGTGAACAACTGGTCGGCGGGCAGCGACGGTGGGAGGTCGGCGCCGCCGGCGTTCAGGATCGGGACGAGATCGTTGATCACGTTCTGTGCCTTGACCATGTCGTAACTGCCGTACACACCGTCGGTGCCCGGGGCGATGACCGCGCGATCCTTGAGCAGCCCCGCCGAGTACGCCGCCTCGCCGGCCGAATAGGGGGTGAAAGAGACGTCCTGGGACACCCAGTCGACGATGGTCGCGTTGATCGATTCCGGCGCGGCCACATAGTCCTTACCGGTCTGCTGGATCATCGGGACCAGCTTCGCCAGGCACGGCGACATCTCCGCGACGTCATCCGCGCGTACCGAGACGTTCGACGCATACACGTCGTACCCGGCGTCTTTCACCATCGCGTAGGCGACCGGCTTGTTCCACGACGGGGTCTCGTTCTCGTAGGTGTAGGGCTCGGAGTTGGCGAATCCCTGCTGGGTGATGGACGGGTCGCCGACGAAGCGGGCCGGTGCACCGTCGTAGCTGGTGTCGAGCTGACTCTGATCGAGCAGTCCCTTCGCCACCAGCCACTGCGGGAAGATCTGATCCTTCGAGACCACCACGCTGGCGTCGGATCTGCCGATGTCGGCGATCGTCGTGACGTCCGGGTGGGATGCGGGGTCCCACATGATGATCGACGGGTTGTACTGCAGCAACGGCGTCACTCCGACGACACGTTGATCTCTGGCCGCGGAAATCATCTGGTCGCCGTGGACGAGGCCGAGGTGGATGGAGTCGTCGGAGTACATCGCGGAGGGGACCGACTGGAATCCGATCGCGGGACCGCCTGCGCGCAAGGTGATGTCGACACCGGTGTCCAGGCCATCGAAGGCGAGCGGCCCGGAGACCGACTTGTTGTCGGTGTCGACGGTGTACCCCGGGCCGAGGAGTCCGATGACCCCGGCCATGTCGGACTGCGGTTGCCACTGCAGTTGGATCACGACGTTGTCGGGACAGGTTCCGGCAAGGGAGTATTCGGCGGGCGCCGGCGGCAGGCTCGACGCCGCGGTGTCGTCGGACCCCGAGCTCGAGCATCCGGCCAGAACGGCCGCGCAGAGGGTCGCCGCCGTGGCCACGGCCAGACGCGAGGCGTTGGTACGGGACGGTGGGTGAGAAGTCATGGGATCTCCTGGACTCAGGCCGGACGTTCGCGACACATTCGCGATCTACATGTGAAGCTAGGCGGCCGATTCGGATTCCGCCAGCCGGGACGAGGCGCGGTCTCATCGACATGAATCCGTCGGTAAATACTCCTGAACTGGACTTATGTCGTTGGATAGATTCGGTGATGGGGTTGGTTCCCCGTTGCCGGTGACGCAGTGTTTACACGATGTCATCGGGCGGAAATACATGTAACCAATCATGAACAGGCAGACATTGGCTGTTGCCTACATGTAGCGAAGACGGGAAGGCCGCATGAGACTCTACGACACGGTGAACGACGTGGATGCGCGACATCTCACCAAGGATGTCGTCGCCTCCGTCTCCGGGGTGACGAAGCGATTCCATTCGGGGACCCGTGCGCTGGACCGGGTGGACCTCGACGTGCGCATCGGCGACTTCGTGGCGGTCGTGGGACCGTCGGGATGCGGCAAGTCCACCCTGCTCCGGATGGTCGCGGGACTCGAGAAGCCTACGGACGGAAGCGTGGCGCTCGCCACGGAGTCGGTCGGGTTCATCTTCCAGGAGCCCACCCTCCTGGCCTGGCGCAGCGTGCGGGGCAATGTCGAACTCTGCGCCGAGATCGCACGACTGCCGCGGGGCGAACGCCGGCGCCGGGCGCAGTCCGCGATCGATGCGGTTGGTCTCACCGGATTCGAGTCGCAGCTGCCGCGCATGCTGTCGGGCGGCATGAAGATGCGTGCCTCACTGGCCCGGGCACTGACCTCCGAGCCCGAACTGCTGCTCCTCGACGAGCCCTTCGGTGCTCTTGACGAGATGACCCGACTCGACATGCAATCCGAGTTGCAACGGCTCTACGCCGAACGCCGATTCACCGCGATGTTCATCACGCACTCGGTGTCCGAAGCGGTGTTCCTCGCCAACCGGGTGATCGTGATGTCCGCACGTCCCGGGCGAATCGTCGCCGACATCGGCATCGACTTCGCTCACCCCCGCCACCCGGATCTGCGTCATGACAGCCGCTTCACCGACCGTGTCGCCGAGATCTCCGAAACCCTCCGAGGTGCACGATGACCACTGCCGCCCGATCCCGCCCCGTCACCGGCGTGCAACCCGATCAGACGCCGGCGTCCGCAGGGGGACCGTCGGGGTCATCGCGGCGCGGTACCGTGCGCCGCGCGGCGCTGGGCGTGCTCCGATACGGGGCCCCACCGGTACTGTCCCTCGCCGTCGCGATCGGCGCCTGGTATGCGGTCAGCTATCTGATCCTCGCTCCCGCAAGGCGTTTTCTGCTCCCACCCCCGCACGCCGTGCTGTTCGACTCGCTGCTCGAACCGGATCACGTGGGCCCCATGCTCGACGCGCTCTGGGTCACCGCCAAGGTGTGCCTCGTCGGCTTCGTCGTCGCCGCGCTCATCGGGGTGTCCATCGGGGTCCTGATGAGCCGAGGGTCCTTTCTCGAACGCGCGATCTACCCCTGGGCCGTTGTGCTCCAGGTGATCCCGGTGCTGGCGATCGTGCCGTTGATCGGTCTGTGGTTCGGTTACGGGATGGTCGCCCGCACCATCGTGTGCGTGATCATCGCCATCTTCCCGATCATCGCCAACACGCACTTCGGTCTCGTCTCGGTCGACAAGTCCTCACAGGAGCTGTTCACGCTGTCCAAGGCGACGCCGGTGCAACGCCTGCTGATGCTCGAGTTCCCGTCGGCGCTGCCGTCGATGATGACGGGTTTCCGGACCGCCTCGGGGCTCGTCGTGGTCGGCGCCATCATCGGAGACATGTTCTTCGCCAAGGGCGAACCGGGAATCGGCACGCTGCTCGACATCTACCGGGCCCGCCTGCAGTCCGACGACCTGATCGCCGCGATCGTCCTGGCATCGGTCTTCGGCATCCTCGTCTTCGGCATCTTCGGCATCCTCAACGCCGCCGTCAACCGCCGACGCTGACGACACGTCGCATCCACGCTCGCACCACTCCACTTTCGTCTCGACTCCACCCGGAGGACACATGTTCACCGTTCCCACGATCGACATCTCGGCCTACCGCGACCCGCACGGCACGCCCGCGGAGCGGAGCCGAGTGGCGCGCGCCCTCGACGACGCCTGCAGCGGAGTCGGTTTCGTCCAGATCGTCGGTCACGGCATCGCACCGGCCGTCATCGATGCCCTGACCGCGGCGCTCGACGAGTTCTACGCGCTACCGCTCGAGGAGAAGAAGCGATATGCCCGGCCGGGTCAGAACCGTGGCTACAGCCCCCCGAAGAGCGAATCGCTGAGCATGAGTCTCGGTGTCGCGGCGGCCAACCAGATGAACGACTTCTACGAGGCGTTCACCGTCGGCTCGGAGGGTGCCTGGTTCCCGGACCTGGACCTACCGGAGTCCAGCTACCCGACGAACACGTGGCCGGACGCGGCCCCGGGCTTCCGCGGTGCCGTAGAGGACTGGTTCGGCGCCGCGCGCGACCTCTCCCGAGTTCTGCTCACCGCGTTCACCGATGCGCTCGGTCTGCCTGCGGGCTACTTCGACTCGATGACCGACCACTCCATCGATGCGCTGAAGTTGAACAACTACACCCTCCCCGAAGGGGAGATCGAACTCGCCGGGGACTTGACCGGGATGGGTGCGCACACCGACTTCGGCATCCTCACCGTGCTGTGGGCCGACCAGGTACCCGGGCTCCAGGTGCTCGATCACGAGGCCCGATGGCACGACGTGGCGCCCGCCGACGGCGCATTGCTGGTCAACCTCGGGGATGCCATGGCGCGGTGGACGAATGACCGGTGGCGTTCGACCGTGCACCGCGTCGACCCGCCGGTCGTCGACGGCCGGATCCTCCGTCGCCGGTCGGCGGCGTTCTTCTTCGACGGCAACGCCGACGCCCTCATCGAGACGCTGCCCGGGTGCGCCCGCACCGATCACCCCGGATATCCACCGATCACCGTCGCCGAGAACATCAACGCGAAACTGGCCGGGATGAAGAACGGCGTCGCACCCGCCGGAGCCGATCGCGAGGCGCAGCGCGTGATGGCCGCGGGATGATGCCGTCGGCGATGATGCCGTCTGGGCCGCGGCCTTCTACGCTGGGACGGTCATGACTGGAAACGGAGACGACGGCGCCCTGCTCACGCAGTCGGTCCTGCGCCGCATACGCGACGAGATCTTCGACGGCACCCTCGAACCCGGTGCGTCGCTCTCGGTTCCGGGGTTGGCCGCTCGACTGGACGTCTCGCGCAGTCCGGTTCGGGAGGCGGTCCAGCAACTCGTCATGGACGGGCTGGCCGTCTACACCCCGCGAGTCGGGGCGAAGGTCGCGGTGCTCGACGACGCGATGCTGCGGCACGTCTTCGAGGTCCGCGAGGTGCTCGACGGTCTCGCCGCCCGCCAGGCCACGGTGCGGGTGACGCGCGCGGAGCTGGCGGGCCTGTGGGAGCGGGTCCGAGAACAGGAGCGGTTGCTGGACACCGATCCCGATCACCGACGCGACGCCGAACTCGACCTCGACTTCCACACCGCGGTCCGGTCGTTGTCGGGCAATGCGCCGCTGTGCGATGCCCTGCTGAAGCTCGACACCCAGTCACACCTGTACCGGTCCGACATGTGGTCGCACGAGGACAACCGCCGGCATGCCGTGACCGAACACCGCCGGATCGTCGCGGCGCTGGAGGCCGGCGACGCCGACGGGGCCGACCGGGCCGCACGGGCGCACGCCGCCGGCGTCCTCGTGCGCCTGCTCCGGACCTGAGGCCCTCTCGTCGGGGCGCGACTCAGGCGAAGAGGTGTTGTCCCCACCACTCGCCGGGAGCGAGCCCGGGGGGTATGGCGAAGACGGACGACCCGTTGGGGATGAGGTATTCGGTCATCGCGTCTCTGCGGGAGAGCGCGTGTTGCATCGGGACGAACTGCCGTCCGGTGTCTCGGTTGAACGCGATGAAGAACAGGCCTGCGTCCAGGTGGCCGAAGCCGTCCGAGCCGTCGGTGAAGTTGTACCCGCGCCGCAGGATTCGGACGCCGCCGAGGTTGTCGGGATGCGCGAGCCGGATGTGGGCGTCGCGGGGGATGACCGGCGTGCGGCCGGAGGTGACCGCGAAGTCGGGTGTGTCGAATTCGTCGGTCTGTCCCAGCGGTGCGCCGGCCGCCTTCGTGCGACCGACGATCTGTTCCTGTTCGAGCAGGTGGGCGCGGTCCCACGGCTCGATGTCCATGCGGATGCGTCGGGCGACGAGGTAGGTGCCGCCGGTCATCCAGCGGGCGGCCGGCGGGTTGTCCTCGGCGCCGACCCACACCCAGCGGTCGAGCAGCTCGGTGTCCTCCGCCCGGAGGTTGTTGGTCCCGTCCTTGAACCCGAACAGGTTTCGTGGTGTCGACTGCGACTGGGTGGTCGACGAGGTGCGGCCGAAGCCGAGCTGGGACCAGCGCACCGCGGCCACGCCGAAGGCCATGCGGGCCAGGTTGCGGATCGCGTGGACCGCGACCTGCGGATCGTCGGCACATGCCTGGATGCAGATGTCGCCGTAGGACCGTGCGGGTTCGATCTTCTCCGCCGCGAAACCGGGAAGGTCTCGCAGGGCAGCGGGTTTGCGGTCACCGATGCCGAACCGGTCGGGGCGGGTGGGGTCGGCGGCGCAGGGACCGAACAGTCCCGGGCCGAAACCGATGGTGAGAGTGAGGTTCGCGGCGCCGAGTCCGAGCGCTTCGCCGGTGTCGGCCGGTGGTGTGTAGTCACCGAGTCCGGTCGCACCGTCGTCGACGGTCTCCTCGCCGCGAGTCATCCGTTCGGCCGCCGCGGTCCAGCGTTGCAGCATGGCGATGAGTTCGGCGCGGGAGTCGGTGACGACGTCGAAGCTGGCGAAGTGCAACCGGTCCTGGGCTGCGGTGGTGATGCCTGCCTGGTGCTCGCCGCGGAACTCGACGATCTGGCCGGGTGGCGACTGCGACGACGCCGAGGCCCGCCCGAGGGCGACCCCGCCCGCGGCGACGACGAGTCCGGCGCCGGCGCCGCCGATCACCGCGCGACGGGAGAACCCGCGCCGTGGGGACCGGGGTGCGGCATCGGTTTCGCCGTCGCGCGGGTCGGAGGTCGGATCACTCACTGGGCCAGCACGATCCCGGGAACCTGCGACAGTGTCGCCGACAGCGCGTCGATCTGGTTGGACATCTCCTTGCGCTGGTCCGCGGAGACCTCGGTGTAGGACACGTACCCGTCGCCGGAGCGATAGGTGTTCACCGAGTCGCGCACGGTGGCGAACTGGGCGGTGATGGTGTCCATCAGCTTCGGGTCCTTCGCCGAGATGATCGGCTGCAGTGTCGCGATCGCGGTCTCCGAGCCGTCGAGATTGCCGGCGAAGTCCCACAGGTCGGTGTGCGAGTACCGGTCTTCCTCGCCGTCGATCTTGGTGGCGGCGACCTCGTCGATGAGCGCCTGGGGGCCCTTCACGAACGACCCGGTCTCGAACTCGAACCCGGGTGCGTTGACCTCGTCGCGGAGCTTGGTCACGTCGGCGAGGAGCTGATCGGCGACCGGCGCGATGGTCTGCGGGTTGTCGGTGGCGGCCGCGTTCTGTGCGTCGGCCGGGGTGATCTGGCCGGGTGCGTCGCCGATCTCGGCCGGCTGCGGCGGCCACAGGAAACGTTCGATGCGGTGGAAGCCGGTGAACGGCTGGGCGCCGTCCTCGGTGTCGTCCCACCGCATGTCGATGGCGGGGTCGAGGTCGGGGAAGGATTCGGCGACGGGCTCGATGCGTTCGTACGGTGTGCGTGCGAGTCCGAACTGGGCGCGCGCGGCGTCGAGGTCGCCTGCCTTGACGCTGCCGACGAAGGCGGTCACCTGTGCGTGCAGGGTGTTGAGCTGGTTGCGGACGTACTCGAGGTACTGGCCCTTGGCGGCGGTCACGTCCGCGGGCACGTCGGCCTTTTCCTTGCGCTCGCCGCCGACGGTGAGTTCGGTGCGGATGCCGGTTCCGACCATGCCCGGTTTGCAGGCCACCGTGTAGGTGCCGGGTTCGACGATCTCCACGCTGAGGTTGCCCGACAGTCCGGGACCGATGTTCTCGACCTCGCCGAGTACGCGGTTGTTGGTGCCGTACACGTAGAACTCGGTGACCTTGTCGCCGGAGTTGGTGACGGCGAAATCGACGTTGCCCGTGGTCGCCTCCGTGCTCGCGAGGTCGCATGCATCGTTGGTGGACGTGACCGTGATCGCACCGTCCGAGGTGGCCTTCTGGGTACAGCCGGCCAGCAGCACGGGTGACACGAGTGCCACGGCCGCGCCGGCGGCCATCACGGTTCTGCGATTCACTGAGGGTTCCTTTCGGTTGCGGATTCCGCGGATGCGGGGTTCTGCGTGGTCGTCGAGCCCGGAGCGGAGGCGGCGGAGGAGACCTGGGGAGCCGGGCTCAGTTGCCGCCGGCAGAAGATCGTCAGTACGACGGCCACGTAGGTGATCCACGCGACGACCTGCAGGACGGTGGGGTCGGGCCGGAAGTTGAAGATGCCGCCGAGCACGGTGCCGTACCAGGACGACGCGTCGTATCCCCCGGAGACGTCGAAGGCCACCGCCCCGTGCCCGGGTAGCCACCCGACGGTCTGCAGGGCGCCGACGCCGTAGGTGAGGATCCCGGCCGCCACGAAGATCAGGAAGATGCCGGTGTAGATGAAGAACAACCGCAGATCCAGTCGGATCGCGCCGAGGTAGATCAGCACGGTCAGTGCGACCGCGGCCACGACCCCGAGCAGCAGCCCGACCAACGGCCACACTCCGCCGGAAACGCTCTCGGCATAACCGACCATCAGCAACGCGGTCTCGAATCCCTCGCGCCCGACGGCGAGGAACGCCAGTCCCATCACCGAGGCCCGACCGGCGACGAGCGCCCGCGACATCCCGCTCTTGAGATCGGCGGAGATGTGCCGGGCGGCCTTGCTCATCCACAGCACCATGAACGTCACGATCCCGACCGCGACCAGCGAGGCGATCCCCGCGATGGTCTCGGCCGCGAGCGGGGTCATGGTGGACGTGCCGAAGTGGATCACCAGGAACACCACGACGACCATCGCGACCGCGGCGGCCACACCCGACCAGATCCACTTGAGCGCGTCTCGTCGTCCGGTCTTCACCACGTAGGCGACGAGAACCATGACCACGATGCCGGTTTCGAGCCCTTCGCGTAATCCGATCAAACCGCTGCCGAACATCTGCGTGAACGTCGAGGGCGCGTCGCTCGCTGCTGCGAACAGGCCGCCGTCCGATACGACCAGTGTCACGAAGCCTTCCCTCCCGGTTCGGTGGCGCCGCAGGTTCGCTGAGGCTAACCACACCGAAGGTTAGACCCGAAAGGGTCTCCGGCATAGGGCATATCGGCTCACTCGGCCGCCCGCACCCCCGAATTCGGTCCCGGCCAGGACTTTTGCGCACGGTGATTTGATGTCGTCTGGCTGTGCGGTGGGCGGATTGTCGGAATCGGCCCGCGTGAGTGGGGCCCGGGACGGGAATCGTCTGCGTCATCATGGGTGGATGGTCTCCTCACCCGATGCCGCGCGCCGCGACAACGTGATCCTCGTGCATTGGCACGATCTCGGTCGCCATCTGCGGTGTTACGGCGCCGACGGCGTCGAGAGTCCCGTGCTCGACGACCTCGCCGCGTCCGGTATCCGGTTCGCCGACGCGCACGCGACGGCGCCCCTCTGCTCGCCCGCCCGCGGTTCCCTGTTCACCGGGCGCTATCCGCACGGCAACGGTCTCGTCGGCCTCGCACACCACGGCTTCGAATACTTCCCGGACGTGCAGACCCTCCCGGCGCTCCTCGGCGGCGCCGGGTATCGATCGGCGCTCTTCGGGATGCAGCACGAGAGCGCCGACCCGGGCCGGCTCGGCTTCGACTCGGTGGACGTGTCGGATTCGCGATGCGACTACGTGGTCGACCGCTCCCAGGACTGGTTGCGGCGTCATGCCCACGACGATCGGCCGTTCTTCCTGACCGCGGGCTTCTTCGAGACGCATCGGCCCTACCCGGCCGACGAGTACAAACCTGCCGACACCAGCACCATCGCCGTACCCGGCTTCCTGCCGGACACCGAAGACGTCCGCGATGACCTGGCGGGTCTGCACGGGTCGATCACCAAGGCCGACGCCGCCGTGGGCCGGCTTCTCGACACCGTGGCCGAACTGGGCCTCGATGACTCCACCTGGATCGTGTTCGTCACCGACCACGGCCTGGCCTTTCCGCGCGCCAAGTCGACGCTGTATGCCGAGGGCACCGGGGTGGCGCTGATCATGCGGCCGCCCGCGCGGCTCGGCATCGCACCGACGGTCTACGACGACCTGTTCTCCGGAGTGGACCTCACCCCGACACTGCTGGAGTTGGTGGGTCTGGACATCCCGGAGGCCGTCGACGGCGACTCGCACGCCGCGGCGCTCGCGGGCGCGGCAGACGCCGCGGTCCGGACCGAGGTGTTCACCGAGAAGACCTACCACGATGCCTTCGATCCGATCCGGGCCGTGCGCACCAAGGAGTTCAGCTACATCGAGAACTACGCGGCGCGACCGGCGCTGCTGCTCCCGCTCGACATCGCCGACAGCCTGTCCGCTCGATCGCTGGATCAGCAAGAAGTGCAACGGGATCGGCCCCGCGCCGAACTCTACGACCTGCGTTCCGATCCCCATGAGCGCAACAATGTCGCCGACGACCCGTCCTACGCCCGGATCCGGTCCGATCTCGCGCGAGCACTGGTGGACTGGCGGGCGCGCACCGGTGACGAGCTACCCGACGACGCCACCGGAACGGCGATCGCACAGGCCTTCATGGACGCATTCCACGCCAAGGCGGCGCAGGTCGCGAGTGAGGAGGAGGCGTTGCCGTCGCGGCGTCCGCTGGGCGCGCGGCGCGAGCTGGCCGGCGACATCACGTCGGGCGAGGGCTGAGCGGCGCGCCGCGAGAACTCCTCGACTCGGACACCGCGGTCCTGACCCTGCACAGCGACGTTCCGGTGTCAATGGTTTCACCCCTCTTGCGCGTAAAAGGCCAGCTTGCGGTGGGTTTCCGGCTCGCTAGACTCATCGTTCATGTCACTGACGTCCTCAGCGGGACCGGCAAACTATCTGGTGTGCGCGAGCCAGCGCAGCGGCAGCACGCTCCTGGTGGAGTCGCTCGCCGCCACCGGCGTCGCGGGTCGTCCGGAGGAGTTCTTCCAGTACTTTCCCGACTCGTCTCAGGCGCCGCAGCCGCGTGAATGGTTCGCCGGAGTCGCCGATCCGGCCATCGTCGAGCTGCTCGATCCGCTCGACCCCGGAGTGATCGACACCCGCGATTCGGCGACATGGCGCGCGGACGTCCGGGCCGCGGGACGCACCCCCAACGGGGTGTGGGGTGGCAAGCTGATGTGGAACCAGACGCCGCTGCTGATCTCGCGTAGCCGCATCGCCTCGGGCGCGCTGCGCGAAGCCGTCCGGTGGGTGTTCGACGGGGCCGACCCGCTCTACGTCCATGTCCATCGTGATGATGTTGTGCCGCAGGCTGTCTCGATGTGGCGTGCGGTGCAGACCCGCGTGTGGCGCCACGATGGCTCCGACGCCGACGAGCACGACGACGCGGTGTATCACGCAGGTGGTATCGCGCACCTTGCCGGCATCCTCGTCGACCAGGAACGACAGTGGCGCAACTGGTTTGCCGCCGAAGGGATCGAACCGCTGGAGATCGAGTTCCGCGACCTGGTCAACGATCCCACGAAGGCGACCGCGCGTGTGCTGGAGAAGATCGGGCAGGACCCGGAGCTGGCGCCCCCGCCGCCGCTGAAGCCACAGTCCAATTCGCGGTCCAAGGAGTGGGCCCGACGCTATCGAGACGACGCCGAACGGAACGGATACCCACTGTGACCGCTGTAGACGAGGGCTCGCGCTATCGGGCGACCGCCGGCCGGGACCGTCCCGGCGACGACGTCGACCATGTGACCGCCATCCGGGTGCTGGAGGCCGAGGCGGTCCACATCATCCGCGAGGTCGTCGCCGAACTGGAACGGCCGGTGCTGCTGTTCTCCGGCGGCAAGGATTCCATCGTCCTGCTCCGGCTGGCCGAGAAGGCTTTTCGGCCCGCGCCGTTACCCTTCCCGATCATGCACGTCGACACCGGGCACAATTTCGACGAGGTGATCGAGTTCCGTGACCGTCGGGTCGCGCCGACCGCGGAGAACCCCGAGGGCATCGACCTCATCGTGGCCTCGGTCCAGGAGTCCATCGACTCGGGACGAGTCGCCGAGTCCACCGACCCGTCGGGTTCGCGGAACCGCCTGCAGACGCGCACCCTGCTCGACGCACTCGAGAAGGGCGGATTCGACGCCGCCTTCGGCGGTGCCCGTCGCGACGAGGAGCGCGCCCGCGCGAAAGAGCGCATCTTCAGCTTCCGCGACGAGTTCGGCCAATGGGATCCCCGCGCGCAGCGCCCCGAGCCGTGGTCGTTGTACAACGGGCGTATCCGTCGCGGAGAATCGGTCCGAGTGTTCCCCCTCTCGAACTGGACCGAGACCGACATCTGGCGCTACATCGAACTCGAGGGCCTCGAACTCCCGTCGATCTACTTCGCCGCCGAGCGCGAGGTGTTCGACCGGGACGGCATCCTGCTCTCGGTCTCGGAGCATTCTCGCCCCCGCGAGGGCGACGAGGTACGGACCGAGTGGGTGCGGTACCGCACGGTCGGCGATCTCACGATCACCGGCGCCGTCCGGTCCACCGCGACCACCATCTCCGAGATCATCGCCGAGATCAGTGAATCCACCGTCTCCGAGCGCGGCGAGACCCGTGCCGACGACCGCACGTCCAGCGCCGCCATGGAAGACCGTAAGCGCGAAGGGTATTTCTGATGACTCTCACCTCTCCGCAGCCGGTCGTATCCGGTGGCGACCAGACCGGCACGGCCGCACGGCAATTCCTGCGCATCGCCACCGCGGGCAGCGTCGATGACGGCAAGTCGACCCTGATCGGCCGGATTCTGCACGACACCGGAAGTCTGCCGACCGACCACCTCGCCGCGGTCACCGACGGCGATGGTGACATCGACCTGGCCGCCCTCTCCGACGGCCTGCGTGCCGAACGCGAGCAGGGCATCACGATCGACGTGGCCTACCGCTTCTTCTCCACGCCCACACGCAGTTACGTCCTCGCCGACACACCCGGACACGAGCGGTACACCCGCAACATGTTCACCGGGGCGTCCAATGCGCATGTCGCGATCCTGCTCGTCGACGCGCGGCACGGGTTGCTCCGGCAGACCCGCAGGCACGCGCGGATCGCGACGCTCGTCGGTGTGCCCCACGTGATCGCGGCGGTCAACAAGATCGACCTCGTCGACTACTCCGAGCACCGTTTCGACGAGATCCGCGCCGATCTCGCCGAACTCGCGGTGCAACTCGGGATCGGGGAGATCCCGGCGATCCCGGTGGCCGCCAAGCACGGGGACAACGTCGTGCACCGCTCGTCGAACACCCCGTGGTACTCCGGGGCAACCCTGTTGGAGTACCTCGAGGACGTCGAACTGCACGCGCCCGCGCCGGTGACCGAGGAACTGCGCCTCCCGATCCAGTGGGTGTCGCGTCCCAGCGAGTCGAACCGGCGCACCTACACCGGCCGGCTCGCCTCCGGAACACTGCGCGTCGGTGACGAGATCGTCGTGCTGCCGTCGGGCAGTCGATCGACCGTGACCGCACTGGACACCCTGGATCCCACGAGAGACGTTGCGGTGGCGCCGCTCTCGGTGGGAATCCAGATCGACGACGACATCGACATCGGCCGCGGCGACATCATCGTCAGCGGCGCGCCGGGAGCGCACGTGCCGGTCCTCGCGCGAGAGATCGACGCACACGTGTGCTGGCTGTCGAACTCGCCGCTGCGCGCCGGTGACCGCGTCGCGCTCAAACACGGTCCGTCGACGGTGCGTGCGACCGTCCAGTCGCTCGAGCGGCGCCTCGACCCGGACACCCTCATCGAACATGTCGCCCCGGGTGAACTCGTGCTCAACGACATCGGCACCGTCACGATGCGGACGTCGTCGGTGGTGCCGGCGGATCCCTATGCGAGCAACCGGGACACGGGCGCGTTCATCCTCATCGACGAGGCGTCCAACGACACGGTCGGCGCGGGGACGATCCTCGAACCGCGCGAGGTCGTCCCCGGCAAGGCGACCCGCAACGACATCAAGTGGCATCCGAGTTCGCTGGCCCGGGCCGAACGATGGGCGCACACCGAACAGCGCGGCGCCACGGTATGGCTCACCGGTCTGCCGGCGTCGGGCAAGTCCACGGTCGCCGTGGCACTCGAACGGGCCGTCGTCAGCCGCGGTCGCGTCGCCTATCTGCTCGACGGCGACAACATCCGGCACGGGATCTCCGACGACCTCGGCTTCTCGGCCGGTGACCGCGCGGAGAACATCCGGCGCGTCGGACACGTCGCCCGACTCTTCGCCGACGCGGGGGTCATCGCCATCGCGTCGATGGTCTCGCCGCTGCGCTCGGATCGTGAGATCGCCCGCGAACTCCACCGTGCCGCCGACCTCGACTTCATCGAGGTCCACGTGTCCACACCGGTCACCGAGTGCGAACGCCGCGACCCCAAGGGGCTCTACGAGCGTGCCCGTCGCGGCGAACTGCGCGGGCTCACCGGCATCGACGCGCCCTACGAGAGTCCCGAGAACCCCGATCTGCGATTCGACACCACCGGCGCGGACATCGACCGGCTGGCGTCGCTGATCCTCGGCGCCCTGATGGATCGCGGCATCATGGCGGGGTGAGTTGCTGTCATCCCCGAGGACCCGCGCGCGACGGCGCGGATGAGTCGCCGACGGTCGAGCAGAACGGGATCCTCGGGTCCGGTCCGCACCTCGTCGAGACCGTGAGTGTCCCGGCCGGGGTCTTCGACATGGGCGATGCCTTCGGCGAGGGTTACCGCACCGACGGCGAGACGCCGGTCCACGAGGTCGAGCTCAGCGCCTTCTCGATCGACACCACCGCGGTGACCAACGCCGCGTTCGCGTCCTTCGTGGCGGCGACCGGTCACCGGACCGACGCCGAGACCTTCGGCGGATCCGCGGTCTTCCACACCTACGCGACCGCCCCGGGACGGCCGGTGCCGGGCACCCCGTGGTGGCTGGCGGTCGACGGAGCATCGTGGCGACACCCGGCCGGTCCGGGCAGCACCCTCGACGGTCTGGCGGATCACCCCGTCGTCCACGTCAGCCACCGCGACGCAGCGGCCTACTGCGACTGGGCCGGGCGCGCCCTGCCCACCGAGGCGCAGTGGGAGTACGCGGCCCGGGGTGGGCTGCGCGGGGCGCGATACCCCTGGGGCGACGAGCCGCCCACCGCGGACGATCCGCGCTGCACCATCTTTCGCGGCGATTTCCCGAACGGCCCGACCGCGCGGATCGGCACCACACCGGTACGGACCTTCGAGCCCAACGGCCACGGCCTGTACCAATGCGCCGGCAACGTGTGGGAATGGTGTGCCGACAGGTTCAGCGCCCGGTACTACCGGGTGTCCGACCGCACCGATCCGTCGGGGCCGGCCCGGGGGAGCGCACGGGTTCTCCGCGGCGGCAGCCACCTGTGCCACGACTCGTACTGTCACCGCTACCGCGTCGCCGCGCGATCGCACAACACGCCGGAGTCGACGGCGAGCAACATCGGGTTCCGGACCGTGAGTCCCCGGGACACCCGACGGGAACCGATCTCCACCGCGGTCAGTTGAGTCACCAGACTGTGTGTTGATCTTCGGGCGACCCGATCGGTTGTGCGATCGTGGTCCACCGGGCGGTTCCGCCCGGGAAAGCACCCCCGACCGGGACAGGAGTAGGGCAGGAATGCGTGTGGTGGGCCGGGATGCGTCGCGTCGGGAATCGAGGCGGCGGCTCTCGTGGAAGAACGGCCTCGTGGCCTCGACCGTGGCGGTCGCGTCGTCGGTGTTGCTGGCCGGGTGCATCGATCTGCCGTCGCTGAGCAGACCGGACATCCCGGAGGGCATCCCGCCGGGCGCGGGCGTTCCGCAGCCGTACATCGACATCAACGCGCCCGGACGGACCGCGAACAAGATGCACGACTGGGCGGTGCCGATCTCGGAGTCCACCGGCATCCCGATCATCTCGTTGCAGGCATACGGCAACGCCGCCGAGATCCAACGGCAGCAGCACCCCGAATGCGGCATCGCCTGGACGACGCTGGCCGGTATCGCCGGCGTGGAGAGCAAGCACGGCCAGTACCGGGGGTCAGAGGTGGCCGAGAACGGGGACGTCAGCCCACCCATCCGCGGCGCGAAACTCGACGGCACCCGCGGGAACATGGAGATCCGCGACACCGACGGCGGCGAGCTCGACGGGGACCCCACCCACGATCGCGCGATGGGGCCGTTCCAGTTCATCCCCCAGACATGGAAGCGATACGGAGTCGACGCCAGCGGCGACGGCATCCCAGACCCGGACAACATCGACGACGCCGCCTTGTCGGCGGCCCGCTACCTCTGTGTCTCCTCCGGCAACGACATGACGAATCCGGAGGGGTGGGAGAAGGCCGTCCGGACCTACAACAACTCGATGGCCTACGTCCTCGACGTGCGCGATCACGCGAACGCCTACTCGATCAACGTCCGCTTCTGACAGTCGTCGGCGACGGCCGCGCCGGTTGCGCCGACCTTGTCACGTGCGGCTTCGGCGCAGCCACTAGGCTCTTGCGTATCGGCCGGCACCAGAACCGGCCGTCGTCGGCGTAGGCGGCCCCGCGGAGGCCTCGCCCCCTGGGATATCGCCGACGAACTCGTCCACCGAGATTGGGGTGCAACCGTGGCAATCATCGAGCAGGTAGGTGCGCGTGAGATTCTCGATTCGCGGGGCAACCCGACGGTCGAGGTCGAGGTCGTCCTGGACGACGGCACCTTCACCCGTGCCGCAGTGCCGTCCGGTGCGTCGACCGGCGAACACGAGGCCGTCGAGCTGCGCGACGGTGGCGAACGGTACCTGGGCAAGGGCGTCACCAAGGCCGTCGAAGGTGTCCTCGGAGACCTGGCTCCGGCCGTGATCGGTATCGAGGCCGAGGAACAGCGCCTCGTCGATCAGGCGCTGCTCGACTGCGATGGCACCCCCGACAAGAGCCGCATCGGCGCCAACGCGCTGCTCGGTGTCTCTCTCGCGGTCGCCAAGGGCGCCGCCGAATCGGCCGGGCTGCCGCTGTTCCGCTACATCGGCGGACCGAATGCCCACATCCTGCCGGTGCCGATGATGAACATCATCAACGGCGGTGAGCACGCCGACAACGGCATCGACTTCCAGGAATTCATGATCGCCCCGGTCGGCGCGCCGACCTTCAAGGAAGCACTCCGTTGCGGCGCCGAGGTGTACCACGCTCTCAAGGGTGTCCTGGGCAAGCAGGGCATGAGCACCGCCCTCGGTGACGAGGGCGGCTTCGCCCCCGACCTGCCGAACACCGAGGCGGCCATCGCGGTCATCGGCGAGGCGGTCGGCAAGGCCGGCTACAACTTCGGCCGTGACGTCGTCATCGCGCTCGACGCCGCGGCGACCGAGTTCTTCTCCAACGGTGCCTACAAGCTCGAGGGCAAGGAACTGGGCGCCGATGAGATGGTCTCGTTCTACGAGAAACTGATCAGCGACTTCCCGATCGTCTCGATCGAGGACGGACTGTCCGAGGACGACTGGGACGGCTGGGCCAAGCTGACCGAGTCGATCGGCGATCGCGTGCAGCTCGTCGGCGACGACCTGTTCGTGACCAACCCCGAGCGTCTCGAGGAGGGCATCTCCAAGGGCATCGCGAACGCGCTGCTGGTGAAGGTCAATCAGATCGGCACGCTGACCGAGACCCTCGACGCCGTCGCGCTCGCGCACAACAACGGCTACAAGACGATGATGAGCCACCGGTCGGGCGAGACCGAGGACACCACCATCGCCGACCTCGCGGTCGCCTGCAGCTGCGGTCAGATCAAGACCGGTGCGCCCGCTCGTTCCGAGCGGGTCGCCAAGTACAACCAGCTGCTGCGCATCGAGGAAGGACTCGGTGACGCGGCACGGTACGCGGGCGACCTCGCCTTCCCGCGTTTCTCGTTTGGTTCGTGATTAGCTGTCTGCATGGCTTCGCAGCGACGTCACCGCGGTGACGGGCGTCAGCGTGGGCGCGATCGTCGGGTAGACGCGCGCTCACGCGAACGCGCCCGTCGCACGCGGCGGCACGCTCGCCCGACCCAGCCCGTGTGGTCCGACGACACGGTCGAGGCCGCCGAGCAGGAGGTCCACGCCGACCCTGCCCCGCCGGCCGCCGACGACGCCTTGGATGCCGACACCTCGGACGCCGGCACCCCTCGTGTCGCGTGGGAGCGTTCGCCGCGGAACCGGCGCCGCCCCGCCCGCAACGGACTCGGTGCTCGCCTGCGGGGAATCGCGATGACCCCCGCGAGCCTCGCGACACTCGTGATCACCGTCGTCGTGGTGTGCGTCGTGGCGTTGACCCTGGCGATGCCGCTGCGGACGTACTTCAGCCAGCGGTCGGAGTTCCGTCAGCTGACCGCGTCGAACGAACAGTTGCGACGCGAGGTCGCGGACTACCAGCAGAAGGTCAACGAGCAGAACGATCCCGCCTACATCGAGGCCCAGGCGCGGACACGTCTGCAGTTCGTCAAACCAGGAGAGATCCCGCTCGTGATGTTGTTCCCCGCCGACGAGGCGCGGCGCGAGGCCGCCGAACGTGCCGAGGAGCGTGCTCGCGCACCGTGGTACGGAAATCTCTGGGACACCTTGTCGACCCCACCCGGCGTGCAGTGAGCATCTCCGCGTGACCAATCCTCACCCCGACGTCTCCGCGGAGGACCTCGCGACGGTGGCCGCCCAGCTCGGGCGCGAGCCGCGGGGGGTCCTCGAGATCAGCTATCGCACACCCGACGGCAGGCCCGCCGTGGTGAAGACCGCGCCCCGGCTGCCCGACGGCACGCCGTTCCCGACCCTGTACTACCTGACCGATCCGCGTCTGACCGCCGAGGCCAGCCGCCAGGAGTCGGCCGGTGTGATGAAGGAGATGACCGCGCGCCTGCACGACGACGCGGAGCTCGCCGCCGCATACCGGAGTGCGCACGAGGACTACCTCGCCGAACGCGACGCGATCGAGCCGCTCGGGACCGACTTCACCGGCGGGGGCATGCCGGATCGGGTGAAGTGCCTCCACGTCCTGATCGCGCACTCACTGGCCAAGGGCCCGGGGCTGAACCCGTTCGGCGACGAGGCGGTGGCGCTCGCAGCCGCGAACGGGTTGCGCGGCACCGCGATCCCGGCAGACTGGCCCGAGCCGGCCGACCCCGCAGGGGACGGCGGGTGAGCGTCGTCGGCGCCGTGGACTGCGGCACCAACTCGATCCGATTGCTGGTGGCGAAGCCGGGACCGGACGGGACTCTGATCGATCTCCATCGTGAGATGCGGGTCGTCCGACTGGGTTACGGCGTGGACGCGACCGGGATGTTCGCCGCCGAGTCGATCGAACGGACGCGGGTCGCACTGAGTGACTACGTCGACACGATGGAATCGCTCGGCGTCGAGCGGGTACGGATGGTCGCGACGTCGGCGACCCGCGATGCGTCGAACCGCGACGAGTTCTTCGCGATGACCGCCGATCTGCTCGGCTGCGTGTCCACGGGCGCCATCGCCGAGGTCATCACCGGTGACGAGGAAGCGCGGCTGTCGTTCCGCGGCGCCGTCGGCGAATTGGATTCGGCAGCTGGGCCTTTCGTGGTCACCGATCTCGGTGGCGGCTCGACGGAGGTGGTGCTCGGCGATGCCGACGGAGTGACCGCGGCGCACTCGGCCGACATCGGATGTGTCCGTCTGACCGAGCGGGCGCTGCCCTCGGATCCGCCGACTCCCGAGGAGTTGGCGGAGGCGACCGAATTCGCGCGCACACGTCTGGCCGAGGCCTTTGCCGCGGTACCGGTGGAGTCGGCGCGCACGTGGGTCGGCGTCGCCGGAACGATGACGACGCTGGCCGCGCTCGGCGCCGGCCTCCCCGAATACGACTCCGACAAGATCCATCTGTCGAGGATCTCGCTGCCCGAACTCGATCGGGTCTGCCGGAACCTGATCGGGATGACACGCGCCGACCGCGCAGCGTTGGGGCCCATGCACCCCGGCCGCGTCGACGTGATCGGCGGGGGTGCACTGGTGACCCTCGAGCTCGCGAGAGTGCTGTCCGCGCGGGCCGGCATCACCGAACTGGTCGTGAGCGAGCACGACATCCTCGACGGGATCGCGATGGGAATCCTCGACTGAGTACCCGGCAACCCGGTTACCATGCGACACATGGCATATAACCTGCGTTGCCCCTGTGGCGAGTCCATCACGGCTCTCGAGACCGACTTCGTGCCGGCTGTCCAGGCCCACCTCGCGGCCGAACACCCCGGTCGCGACTACAGCGAGACCGAGATCATGATGATGGCCATGACGGTTCCGGACCGCTCGGTGCAGTCGGACGGCTGAACCGGCCACCTGAAACGACGAACGGCCGTGCCCACCACCTCGCGGGTGGTGGGCACGGCCGTTGGTGATGAATGGGCGCTAGACGGCGGCCGGATTGCGGAGCGAGATGTTGTTGCACGCCTCGCAGACGGACTCGGGGATGACGCCGCGGCGCTGCAGGAATCCGAAGATGGTGCATCCCAGGCAGAAGCCGAAGACGGCCTCGAGGGTCGCGGCTGCGATCAGGACGCCCGTGGTGATCTGAGCGGCCAACCCGTAGCCGAGCAGGCTCAGCACGAATGCGGTGGCGCTGACGACGAGTCCGATGGTCTGTGCGAACCGTTTGGGCGGCCCCGGTACCAGTTTCTCCTTACGGATGACCTTGGGCACGAGCACGCGCACCGAGAGCTGTCCGAATGGCGAGAGGGTGGGCCCCGACGCCACGCGCAGGACGAATCCGAGGGCCAGGATTCCGTACAGCACGGGGGTGTCAACCGCGACCGCGACGATGGCGAGGACGACGACGAGACCCGCGGTGGACCGCGCGGCATAGTCGTTGACCGGGTTCGGGAACGTGAGTACAGAGCGCACCGACATCGGGCGACAACCTCCGGAAGAGCAGGGACAACCGCCGACCAAGGTACGTGCGGTCGTCGCTGCGGGCAACGATTGTGCCCAGGGTGATCCGATCAGCCGGGGTCAGGACCCCGCGGTCGGATCCATTCGCGGCTCCGAGGCCGCGACATCGCGCGGATCGTCGACGTCCGGTTCGTCCTTGTCGGTCTCACCGCCGTCGGAGGCGAGTTCGGCCTCCCGTGAGATTTCACCCTCCTGATCGATCCCGGCCTGCTCGCCGACGTCGATGCGGTCGGGGAGTTCGTCCATGTCCACTCCGGTCACCTCTCTCGCCTGTTCGGATTCGGCATACGGATCCGTCGGGTCGACCTCGGTCGATGCGTCCGCGAACTCGGCATCGATGATGCCGAAGGTCTCGTCCGACCGCTCGTCGGCCTTGGCCTTGCGGGCGGCCTCGCGCATCTCGAAGCCGTCGGTCACGATCTCACCGATCTCGCGGGTCACGCCTGCTACGGCGCCGGTGATGATCGTTGCGATCCGGCCGACGTGCGTGGCCGTGGACTCGATCAATTCCTGGAACAGATCCTTGTTGCGTTCGATGCTGTCGACCATCGCTGTGGGAATCCCCCTGGAGGAGTTGGTTGCGGCACAAAGCCTTGATCGGTGTGTCCCGAGGCTACCCCCGGGACACACCGATCAAACAGCCTCAGGCGACCGACGCGGGCTTCTCGCGCTCGACGATCACCGTCAGATCATCGTCGTCGCGGGTCATCCAGTTGGGCAGCGACAGCTTGGCGATCTTCTTCCAGGTCGACGCGAGCTGGTGGCTCAGGGACCCGGTGTTGTAGGGCAGCCCGTAGCGCTCGCAGATCTCCTGGACCTCTGCGGACATCTCGGGGTAGCGGCTGGCCGGGATGTCGGGGAACAGGTGGTGCTCGATCTGGTGGGACAGGTTGCCGCTCATGATGTGGAACAGCGGACTCCCGGTGATGTTCGCCGAACCGAGCATCTGCCGCAGGTACCACTGGCCGCGCGTCTCGTTCTGGCATTCCTCGGACGTGAATGTCTGGGCGCCGGTCGGGAAGTGGCCGCAGAAGATGATCGAGTAGGTCCAGACGTTGCGCACGAGGTTCGCGGTCGCGTTACCGATGAGGGTCGGGACGAACAACGGGCCGGTGAGCGCCGGGAACACCACGTAGTCCTTCAGGACCTGGCGACCGGCCTTGCGCCACATGCCTTTCACGAGGCCCTTGATGTCGCTCCACTTGCGCTTGCCGGTAATGACGTTCTCGGCTTCGAGGTCGTGCAGCATGACGCCCCACTCGAACAGCAGCATCAGTGCGGTCGCGTACCCGAGGTTCCCCAGGTAGTAGGGGTTCCACTTCTGATCGCGGGCCATGCGCAGGATGCCGTAGCCGATGTCGCGGTCCTCACCGAGGATGTTGGTGAAGGTGTGGTGCAGGTAGTTGTGACTGTGCTTCCACTGGTCGGCCGGACAGACGGTGTCCCACTCGAATTCGCGGGAGTTGTAGGTGTCCTCGCGCATCCAGTCGTACTGGCCGTGCATGACGTTGTGGCCGATCTCCATGTTGTCGAGGATCTTCGACACGGAGAGCGCGCCGACCGCGGCGATCCAGGCCGGCGGGAAGAACCCGAGATACATGAGTGCGCGCCCGCCGATCTCGAAGCCGCGCTGGGCGCGGATCACCGAGTACAGGTAGTCGCGGTCTTTCTGGCCGAGGTCGGCGACGATGCGGGCACGTAGGGCGTCGAGGTCCTTCCCGAGCGCTTCGACCTGCTCGTAGGACAGCACGACGGTGTTCGGGTCGTTCGCGACGGTGTCGTCGGCGCCGACTCGGTGCAGCGCGGGCAGGTTGTCGCCGATGGTGGTCTCGAGGTCACGGCTGATGTCGATGGTCATGGCAATGCCTCCTTCTGGGAGAGGAGATGTGGCTGGGGAGGGTGGATCTGTGGGGGTGTCAGCTCGCGGACATCAGATCTCGATGTCGACGGAGCCGACCGGGGCGCTGATGCACAGCTGGATCTGGGTGTCGGATTCGTCGTCGACCTCGCCGGTCAGGACGTTGCGGGTGCATCCGGACTTCTTCGTCGCGACACAGGAGAAGCAGATGCCCATCCGGCACCCGGACTCGGGCGTGAGTCCGGCGGACTCGGCCTGGTCGAGGATCGGACGGCCGTCGTTGGCCGCCGATGTCCCCGATGTGGAGAACGTGACCTCGCCCTCGACGGAGTCCGGGTCGACGGCCGGGACGACCGGAGCGAAGGCCTCGCTGTGCAGCGGCTGCGAGATCTCGAGTTCCGCGTGTGCCCGGGCGACCTCGTCCATCAGCGTGGCCGGGCCGCAGACGAAGACGTCGGCGTCGGACAGTCCGGGGATTCCGTCGAGGTGCGCGGCGGTGAAGTGTCCGTCGGCCTCGTCGCGCGTGTGGTGCAGGCGCAGATCGAACCGGGGATGCGCGGCGGCGAGCTCACGGAGTTCCGTGCGGTAGGCGACGTCGGACGGGGTGCGCGCGTAGTGCACGAACGTGATCGGTCCGGCGTACTGTCGGGCGACGAGTGTTCTCGCCATTGAGAGTACAGGTGTAATCCCACTGCCGCCGCTGACGAAGACCGCCGAGGTCGGATCGGTCTCCGGCAACACGAAGTCACCGCTCGCGGCGGACAGGCCGACGACTTCGCCGGCGCGGGCGTGCTCGCGCAGGTGAGTGGACACGAAGCCGTCGTCGTGGGCGGTGATCGTCAGTTCGATGTCGCCGTCCGGGCCCGCGGCGGCATTGGCCGGCGAGAAACAGCGCGTGTGGCGGACGCCGTCGATGACGACCTTGAGCTGCACGAACTGGCCCGCTTCATGACCTTGCCACTGCCGGGTGGGACGAATGGTGAGTCGGACGGTGCGCGACGTGGGCCGCTCGACGCGGGTGATCTCGCCGCGCAGGTCGCGCCAGGTGATCATCGGGTCGAGAAGTTCGAGATAGCGGTCGACCGGATGCGGCGAGAGTGCGGCTTCGACGATCGAACCGACCAGGCGGCTCCACCGGCCGGGCGTGGTGTCGGCGTCGGCGCGGGTCTGGTCCTGGGGTGTGCGGATGCTCATGGGCTGGGCTCCGTTCGGTTCATTTCGGTGTACATGTGTACACCGGCAAGTGTGACATGCGGTGGTCGGTGATCGTCAAGGGTTCACCGTTGTGACTGCCGTCACCCCGGCTCTCGGCCGGTTCGCGGCGGGCCTCGGCGTGACGCATAGACTCGGGTGCGTGACACGCACGCGAGAGCCGGGCCGACGCGATGCTCAGACGCGTGCGGACCGCAAGAACCAGACGCGCCAGGCGCTGCTGGACACCACGCGGTCACTGGTCGGTGAGCGCAGCTTCGGCAGCATCAGCCTCCGCGAGGTCGCCCGCGGCGCCGGGATCGTGCCGACTGCCTTCTATCGCCACTTCGCGTCGATGGAAGATCTCGGGGTCACCGTCGTCGAGGACTCGATGCGCGTCCTACGCCGGGCGCTGCGTGACGGTCGACGCGACCTGGCGGCGCGCGAGGCCCTGCCGACCGCGCAGAACTCGCTCGCGATCCTGCTGCGACATGTGCGCGAGAACGAATCGCAGTTCCGGTTCCTGGTGCGGGAACAGCACGGCGGCATCGCCGAGATCCGGCGCGCGATCGACACCGAACTCCGGCTGTTCTCCAAAGAGCTCGCGATCGATCTCGCGCGTATCCCCGACCTGTCGCGCTGGCAGCCCGACGACCTCGAACTCGCGGCGGAACTGATCGTCGTCATCATGCTCACCGCCGTGGCCGATCTGCTCGACGGGGAGTACCGCGGCCGTGGCGCGGAGCAGGAGATCGTCGAACGCACCGAGCGGCAGCTCGTGATGGTCTTTCTCGGCATGGGCCAGTGGCGCCCGTCGACCGACTGACCTGCGAGAACACATCGTCTAGCTGGCCGGACCCGCGGTTGTCGATTTGCCCTCAGGGCGATTTCAACTGTGGTCCGTCGTCGTGATGGTGCCCGACACTGGGCCGAGACACCGTGGCGGCCCTCTCTGAGAACGAGACTCGTGGCGGTGTCGTGCTCGCTCTCTGCCGTCTCGACCGAAAGGTGCCCTCGCGGTGTCTCTGCATTTTCACTGGTTTCTGCCCACCTACGGCGACTCGCGCAACCTGATCGCCGGCGGACACGGCAGCCAGATGACGGGGGACCGCCCGGCCGATCTGCGATACCTCAAGCAACTCGCCGGTGCCGCCGAGGCCAACGGCTTCGAGGCGGTCCTGACCCCGGCCGGGCTGTGGTGTGAGGACGCCTGGCTGACCACGGCCGCACTGATCGACGCCACCGAGAGCCTCAAGTTCCTGGTGGCGTTCCGGCCCGGACTCATCTCGCCGACACTGGCAGCGCAGATGGCCGCCACGTTCCAATGGCATTCGCAGGGCCGTCTGCTGGTCAACGTCGTGACCGGCGGCGAGTCGAGTGAGCAGCGCGCCTTCGGTGACTTCCTGGCGAAGAACGCGCGGTACGAGCGCTGCGACGAGTACCTGGAGATCATCCGGCGGCTCTGGACCGAGGACGCGCCCGTCGACGTGGTGGGGAAGTACCTCCGCGTCGAAGGTGCGCAGCTCGGCCGCCGCCCCGATCCGACGCCGGAGATCTTCTTCGGCGGGTCCTCGCCGGCCGCCGGCGACGTCGCGGCCAAACACGCCGACACCTACCTCACCTGGGGTGAGCGTCCGGACGCGGTCGCCGAGAAGATCGCCTGGGTCAACGGCCTCGCCGCCGCGCAGGGCCGCGAGCTCTCCCACGGCATCCGGTTCCACGTGATCGCCCGCGAGACGTCCGAGCAGGCCTGGGCCGAGGCGGCTCGTCTGCTCGGTGCGCTCGACCCCGCGCAGGTCGCCACCGCTCAGCAGAATCTGGCGCGCTCGGAGTCCGAGGGGCAGCGCCGTATGTCCGAACTCCACGGTCGTGGAACCGGTTTCGCCGACCACAACGATCCGCACTCGCTGGAGATCCACCCCGGCGTGTGGGCCGGGGTCGGACTGGTCCGTGGTGGTGCCGGTACCGCTCTGGTCGGTTCGTACGACGAGGTGGCCGCACTCATCGCCGAGTACGCCGCGCTCGGACTCGACCATTTCATCCTGTCCGGCTATCCGCACCTCGAAGAGGCGTACCACTTCGGCGACGGGGTCCGGCCCGCTCTCGCCCGGCTGGGCCTGCTCGACCCGGCGTCGGCAGGCCCGTCCGAGGCCGTGCGGACCGCATTCCTGCCGCGCTTGCAGGCTGCATCATCCTGATCGACAACTCTTTTCACTCTCACCACGTCCCTTCTCGCCATTCCACCGACACCTCGCGGAGGTAGCCATGTCCACCGAGTCCATCGCGGATCAGATCAAATTCGCCTACTGGGTGCCCAATGTCAGCGGCGGGCTGGTCACCAGCACCATCGAGCAGCGCACCGGCTGGGACTACGACTACAACGTCAAACTCGCCCAGACCGCCGAGAACAACGGGTTCGAATACGCGCTGTCACAGGTGCGGTACGAGGCGAGCTACGGAGCCGAATACCAGCACGAGAGCACCAGTTTCAGCCTCGCCCTGCTACTCGCCACCCAGCGACTGAAGGTCATCGCGGCGGTGCACCCGGGACTCTGGCATCCGGCCGTGCTGGCCAAGCTCGGCGCGACCGCCGACCATCTCTCCAAGGGCCGCTTCGCGATCAACGTCGTCAGCGGCTGGTTCAAGGACGAGTTCACCCATCTCGGCGAGCCGTGGCTCGAGCACGACGAGCGGTATCGGCGCAGCGGCGAGTTCCTCGAGGTGATCCGCAAGATCTGGACCGAGGACGAGGTCGACTACCGCGGTGACTTCTACCGGATCCACGACTTCACGCTGAAGCCCAAGCCGCTCAACACCCCTGAGCGTCCGAACCCGGAGTTGTTCCAAGGTGGGAACTCGTCGGCCGCCCGCAACAACGGCGGGCGCTATGCGGACTGGTACTTCTCCAACGGCAAGGACTTCGACGGCGTCACCGAACAACTCGACGACCTCCGCGCCGTCGCACGCGCTCACGAGCGCGAGGTGAAGTTCGGGCTCAACGGCTTCATCATCGCGCGCGACACCGAGAAGGAGGCCCGCGACACCCTGCGCGAGATCGTCGAGAAGGCGAATCGTCCGGCGGTGGAGGGCTTCCGGGACGCCGTGCAGCAGGCCGGCAACTCCACCGGCGACAAGAAGGGCATGTGGGCCGACTCCTCGTTCGAGGACCTCGTCCAGTACAACGACGGCTTCCGCACGCAGTTGATCGGTACCCCGGAGCAGGTGGCCGAGCGCATCGTCGCCTACAAGCGTCTGGGCGTCGACCTCATCCTCGGCGGCTTCCTGCACTTCCAAGAGGAGATCGAGTACTTCGGGGAAAAGGTCCTTCCCCTGGTCCGTGAGATCGAGGGCGCCCAGAGCGAGTCATCTCGGACTGCTGCGGGAGTGGCGTGACCGCAGTGAGCCAGGGCCGACGGTCCGCGACGCGAATCGGGACCGACGCCGAGGCGTTGTCCGTGGCCCGCGAACTGGCCGCAGAGTTCGCGGTCGGGGCGGCCGAACGGGACCGCGAGCGGCGGTTGCCCCATGCCGAGATCGATCGGCTCTCGGAGTCCGGTCTGCTGGCGCTCACCGTCCCCGCCCGTTTCGGGGGTCTCGACGTGCGGCCCAGCGTGCTGGCGGAGGTGGTGTCGATCCTGGCCGCGGCGGACGCGAGCATCGCGCAGATCCCGCACAGTCACTTCGTCTACCTCAACCTCGTCCGGCTGTCGGCAGGACCGGCGTTGCAGGAGCGGATCTTCACCGACGTGCTCGGCGGCGGGCGGGTGGCCAATGCCCAGTCCGAGCGGGGCGGCAAGACCATCGCCGACATCTCGACGCGGTTGAGCCCGGTGGGGGCGGGCTCCCCGGCGCGATTCGTCCTCGACGGTGAGAAGTTCTATTGCACCGGATCACTTTTCGCAGACACCCTGGCCGTCCTCGCGAAATCGGACGTCGCCGTCGGCGACCTCGTGCCCGGGGAGTACGTCGCCTTCATCCCGGCCGACGCCGCCGGCGTGGAGATCGTCGATGACTGGGATGCGGTGGGGCAGCGCACGACCGGATCGGGGACCGTCCGCTTCACCGGGGTGACAGTGGGGGTCGAAGATCTGGTGGCGCGCGCACCGGCCACGTCCACACCCACCGGGTACGGCGCGTTCGCCCAGTTGCTGCATGTGGCGATCGACGTCGGGATCGCCCGGGGTGCGCTGCGGGAGGCGGCCGAGTTCGTGCGCACCAAGTCACGGCCGTGGTTCGAGGCCGAGGTCGATCGCGCCGTCGACGATCCGCTCGTGGTCCAGCGATTCGGCGAGCTGGAGGTCGACGTGGCGACCGCCGAGGCGACTCTTGCGGCCGCCGGCCGTCGGGTCGACACGGCCGTGGGGGCGGCGTCGGGGGAGTCGGGTCGCGCCGGCGTCGTCGTCGACGCGTCGCTCGCCGTCGCCGAGGCGTCGATCGCCGTCGCCACGGCCAAGGCGGTCGCCGATCGGGTTGCCACGCCGGTGGCCTCGGCGCTGTTCGAGGTGAGCGGAACCCGCAGTGCCGCAGCCGGGAGCGGTCTCGACCGCTACTGGCGTGACGCCCGCACTCACACGCTCCACGATCCGGTCCGCTGGAAGTACCAGCACATCGGCCGTTGGGTGCTGCGCGGCGAGGAGCCGCCCCTGCACGGCGTGATCTGATCGATCGGTCTCAGAGGTATGTGCCGACGTGCGATATGGCCTTCTTCGGTGTCTTCGCGTTGAAACCGTCGCCGATCGCCCGGAGCTTCCATTCGCCGCCGTCGCGGGAGATGACAGCCATCGCGACGGCGGTGAACGGCATACCGCCCTTGAGGGTGTAGCGGGCCAGCTCGGCCGAGGTCGTCTCGTCGACGAGACGGCAGTAGGCGTTCTCGATCTTCTCGAATGTGTGGCCCCGGTAGGACGTGACGATGAACATCAACGCGTCGATCTGGGGTGGGACCGATTGCAGCGCAACGCGGATGACCTCGTCGTCGCCCTCGCCCTCGCCGGTGAGGTTGTCCCCGGAGTGCAGGATCGAACGGTTCTTGCTGTTGAGATGGCCGTAGTAGACGGTCTCCACGCACTTCCCACCCGAGAACATGAGCACCGAGGCGTCGAGATCGATCGAGCCGCCCCGGCCGAATCCGCCACGTACCGGGTCCCATCCCAACCCCATCTGGATGTCGGTGAGCGCCACGCCGCCTTCTTTGCGGAGGGTCACCCGCTGCCCTTTGGTCAGGCTGACGGGCGCGCCCTTGCGGAGACTGATCTCCGGGGACGACGGCGGGGCCGGGGGTTGCGGCACCGCGGCGGGCTGCGGCGGGGTGGCCGGGGGTGCCGGGGGCGGCGTGGGCGCAGCCGGACGTGAGTAGCTGACCGGCGCCGGCGGGGCGGGTGCAGCGTGCGGTTCGTCGTCGACGCTCACGCCGTGGTCACGGACGAGGTCGGCGAAACCACCGGCGTATCCCTGCCCGACCGCACGAACCTTCCAGTCGTCGTGTCGGCGGTACACCTCGAGCGCGACGACAACGGACTCACTGGTGAGACCGGTGATGGTGAAGTCATACAGAGGGCGGCCGGCGGCGTCGGTGACCCGCGCAACCGGCGGTGCGAACCGGCCGAAGGTCGACGACGCGTCGTCGAGGGTGATCACCGCGCGCACCGCATCGATGTCCGCTGGAATCCCGGTCGTCGAGACGTGCAGTTGCGCACCACCTCCCGGAGCCTGCTGCAACCGGACGCCCGGTCCCGAGGGCTGGTTGTAGAAGACGAAGTCGTCGTCGGTGCGTACGACGCCACGGTCGGTCACCAGCAGCGCCGACAGGTCGGCGGCGGTCGCGAGATCCACGGAGACGATGACATCGGGGGTCGGCAACGGGCCGTTCTGGCCTTTGGTCAGAGCAGACATGTCCGGGCGGTTCCTCACATGAGTCGGGGCGCACTGGCGCCGGGAGCGGAGCGAGCGGGCCGGTTCCGCCTCGCGCCGGGAGCGGAGCGAGCGGGCCGGTTCCGCCTCGCGCCGGGAGCGGAGCGAGCGGGCCGGTTCCGCCTCGCGCCGGGAGTAGAGCGGGCGGGCCGAATACGGACAGCGTAGTCATGTGAGGCGGCCATGCGAGGCCACGCCTTCGGGCGCCCGACGCGATGTCCCGGCGGGGAAGTTGCAATCGAGCGGCCGACAGACGGTGTCCGATTGGGGGCATATGCTCCTGCGTATGGCTGGGAGTCGGGTCAACACACAGTTCGGGCCGTACCGCCTCGACGAGTTGCTGGGCCGCGGTGGGATGGGCGAGGTCTACCGCGCATACGACACGACCAAGGATCGGGTCGTCGCGCTCAAGCTGCTCAATCCCGGACTGGCCCACGATCCGATGTACCAGGAGCGGTTTCGCCGCGAATCGCATGCCGCGGCACGGCTCGGGGAGCCCCACGTCATCCCGATTCACGACTGGGGTGAGATCGACGGGGTGCTGTTCATCGACATGCGCCTGGTCGCGGGCGAGGATCTACGCGCGCTTCTGACGCAGAACACCCGGCTCGCTCCTGAACGCGCGGTGTCGATCGTCGAGCAGGTGGCCGCAGCGCTCGACGCCGCGCATTCCGAGGGGCTCGTGCACCGCGACATCAAGCCGGAGAACATCCTGGTCGGCGCCAACGACTTCGCCTACCTCGTCGATTTCGGTATCGCGCACGCTGCCGAGGACACCCACCTCACCCAGACCGGTACGGCGGTCGGGTCGATCGCCTACATGGCGCCGGAGCTCTTCGACGCCGCGCAGGTCAGCGCTGCCAGCGACATCTACGCCCTGGCATGTGTCCTCTTCGAGTGTCTGACCGGCCGCGTGCCGCACCCGGCGAAGACGGTGAGCGCGGCCATCAAGGCGGCGGTGCTGTCACCGCCGCCATCACCCAGTGCGGTCAACGCCGACGTACCGCCCGCGATGGACGAGGTGATCCGCACGGCCCTGGCCGCCGACCCCGCGGTGCGCCACGGCTCCGCGCTCGCGCTCGCCCGGGCGGCCCGCGCCGCTCTCGCCGGGGGCGTGGACGATGTCCGGTCGGGGCCGATCCTCGTCAAGCCGGCGCCCGCAGCGCCGGAGGCGCCGACCGGTGTCGTGCGTGCGCCGGACACGGTCATCGCGCCCACCGACCCGGTGTACGAACCGACCCTCGTACGGCACACGACGGGTCCTGAGGCGGGAGCCGGGACCACGCAGCTCTCCGGCCCGCAGCAGCTTTCCGGCCCGCAGCAGTTCTCGGGCCCGCACGGTTACGCGCCGCCGCAGCACTATTCGGGTGCCCAGTACCTCGGGGGTCGGGATCAGGGGTATCCGCCAGGCTTCTCGGGTCCGCACGAGGGGGCCTCGGCGTACGGACCACCCGGGTATCCGCCCGCATACCCGCCGGCCCAGCGCCGCTCGGTCGCGATTCCGGTGCTGATCGCCTTGATCGCGGTGGCGCTCGTCGGGCTCGCCGTCCTCGGCGGCGTCCTGATCGCGGGCTCGGGCGACGACACCACCACGCGGGCCGACGACGAACCGACCACGCCGACGGTGACCGAGACGGTCGCACCTCCGCCGACCGTCCAGAACGCCCCGCCGGCACCCCCGGCCCCGGCAGCGCCGCCTCCTGGCTCGAGCCCGTGCGATGCGACGGTCGGGATCGGTACCTCGGTGACCAGTTGCCCGTTCGCGTTCGCAGTCCGCGACGCCTACGCGGTGTCGGGGGCTGCGCGGTCCCCGCGCGTCGTGGTTGCGATCAGCCCGGTCACCGGCCAGGCCTATGCGATGAACTGCGTGCCCGAGGGCGCGATCGTCGCCTGCCGCGGAGGCAACGACGCCGTGGTGCACATCTACTAATGGGGATCACCGAACACCAGTCCCGGCGTACGTCGAGTCCGAAGCCCCGGATGACAGGTGCGATCGCACTGGGCATGGCCGCGCTTCTCGCGGGATGCGCGGGCGGACCCGAGCCGGAGCCCGTCGAACCGGTCACGGTCACGGTGACCGCGGACCCCTCCGCATCGACACCCGCGCCCGGTCCGAACGCGCCGACCGCGTCGTCGACCGTTCCTCCTGCCGCGTTCGGGGGCCTGGCAGCCAGTTTCCGCAAGGTCGCGGCGTCGACCGGCCTGACGGTCGGCATGGCGATCGCGCCCGTCGGGGGGTCGGCCGTCCCGGCACTGACCCTCGGTGACGACGCGCCGAGGGTGGCGTGGTCGACGATCAAGGTGCCGCTGGCGGTCGCCGCGGAACGCGCCAACGGCCCGAGTCCTTCGGCGCGCGCCGCGATCGTCGATTCCGACAACGCCGCCGCGGAGAGTCTCTGGTCCTCGCTCGGCGGTGGACAATCGGCGGCCGGTGCGGTGACCGCGGTGCTGCGCGACGGTGGCGACACCACGACGGTCGTCCCGGCGACACAGCGTCGCGCCGGCTTCACGGTCTTCGGACAGACGGTGTGGTCGTTGCCCGACGCGGCGACGTTCACTGCCGGTTTGCCCTGCCTGGAAGGTGCGCGCAATGTGGTCGCGCTCATGGGGCAGGTGGCCGGCAACCAACAGTGGGGCATCGAGATCATGCCGGCACCGCGTGCCACCGCCGTCAAGGGCGGCTGGGGCCCGGGTGTCACGGACGGATACCTGGTCCGGCAGATCGGAATCCTCACCTTCCGCGACGGTCAACGGGCTGCGGTGGCGATGAGCGCGGTCGGGGGCTCGATGTCGGGTGGTGTCGCGGCATTGAACTCGGTGGCGAACTGGCTCAACAGCAACCTGGCCCGTCTACCGCGTGGTCGCTGTTCCGCCTGATCACTTCTCGGGCAGGTGTGACACCGGTCCCAGCTAGGTCCCGATTGGGTATACAGCCTGGTTCGAGAACTCGAACCGCCATAGTCTCATGTGTCTGGAGTGACTCAGGAGACAATTGTGAAAGTTGTGACAAGGATCGGCGTGGTGTTCTGCGCGGTCGTGATGTCGGTGGTGATCGGCGCGGGCTCGGCGACGGCGATACCGCTCCCCGTGCTGCCGCCGCTGCCGGAGCCCTTCGCGACGTGGTTCAAACCACCCGAGCAGCTCGACAAGAAACTGGCGAAAAGCTATGCCGCACTGACGAAGTCGATGCGGAAGTCGTTGCCCGGCCAGCTCGGGATCGCGATCGTGCCGGTCGGCGGAGACGAGGTCATCTCACTCGGATCGCTCAAGTCCGGGCGTGCGTGGTCGACGATGAAGGTCCCGGTGTCACTTGCCGCGCAACGCGAGCGTGGGCCGGCGGTCGCCGCGATGGAGGACAAGGCGATCACGTTCTCCGACAACGACGCGGCCGGTGAACTGTGGGGAGTCCTCGGCGGTGGGCACGCCTCCGTCGATGCCGTCAGCGCGGTCTTGCGTGAGGGGCACGATGTCCGGACGCACGTGTCCTCCGAGGTCGACAACCCGCCGTCGTACCCCGGGTACACCGCGTGGGCGTTGCGCGATCAGGCGATCTTCGGCGCCCATCTGCCGTGTCTCCCCGACAGCGAGCACATCGTCCGGCTGATGAGTGCCGTTGCCCCGAACCAGCAGTGGGGAATCGCGAAGGTGGGGCGCAGTCAGGGTGCGGTGACCGCGGTCAAGGGCGGTTGGGGGCCGGCGACGTCGAAATCCTCGGCGCATCTCGTCCGGCAACTGGGCATCATCAGCACCACCGGTGGTCAGGTCGCGGTGTCGATGGCCGCCATACCGCGTAGCGGATCGTTCACCGACGGCACCAAGATGTTGACGCGACTGGGCAACTGGCTCGGCAAGAACCTGGCCGACCTGCCGAAGGGACGGTGCTGAGCGCCGTCAGGCCGCGGCGTGCGCGGCGACCGTCTTTCCGGCGCCGGCCGGGGTGGTGAGCGCGGCGGCTATCGCTGTCGTGAGCGGAACCGACAGCGCGATCGCGATACCGCCGACGAACGAGCGGGCCAGCTCAACCGCCACGACATCGGTCGTGAGCAGTCCGCCCAGCGGTTGCTGGGCCACCGAGAAAAGCAGCATCAGCGGCAGAGCGCTGCCCGCGTAGGCGAAGACGAGTGTGTAGACGGTGCTCGCGATGTGGTCGCGGCCGACACGCATCGCGGCGCGGAACGTGGCCAGCCGTGAGGGTTCGCCGGCCGCGGCCAGTTCGAAGGCCGCCGAGGCCTGGGTGATCGTGACGTCGTTGAGAACGCCGAGGGTGCCGATGATGAAGCCGGCGAGCAGAAGTCCGCTGACCGAGATGTTGCCTTGATACACCTGCAGATTGGTGGTCTGATCACCCGACAACCCGGTGAGGTTCATGGTTCGGATGGCCAGCCAACTCAGGAAACCCGCCATGAGTAGCGAGGTCAGCGTACCGAGCAGAGCCGAACTGGTCCGCAGACTGACCCCGTGCGCGAGGTAGAGGACGACGAACAGGATCGCCGCCGACGAGACCACCGCCACCGCGACCGGGGACGCGCCGTCGAGGATGGCGGGCAGGGTGAACACGGTGAGAATCCCGAAGGCGATCGCCAGCCCGATGATCGAGCGGAAGCCGCGCCAGGCGGCGACCAGCACGATCGCGGCGATGAACAGCACCGCCCAGAAGATGATCGCCGGCCCACGCTGGAAGTCGAAGAAGGTGTAGCGGTTGCCGTCGGGGCCGGGCACGGTCGAGAGGCGGATGCCGTCCCCGACGTTCAACGTCGGCTGGCCTGCCTGCGGGTCGTCGAGGGTGCCGGCCGCCGGCGCCACGGTGTCGGGCCCCGACCCGGCCTGCGCCCGGTTGGTGGGGATCTCCAGAACGGTGTACTGGCCGGCCACGTCGCCGGAGGAGAACCGGACCGCGTTGAGGATGCACGGTCCGCCGGGGATCGGGTTCACCGGGATGTCCGCGGTCTCGAGCACCGATCCCGCCACCGAGTTGAGGCAGTTCGCATGGAACTGGTCCACGATCTCGCCGTCGACCGTGGTGATCGGCCCGCCGTCGGCGGAACGGAACTGGGTGGGGATCGGGTGCTCGGAATCCGACGGCCACAGGACGACCATCCCGACGGCGACCGCGACCGCGGTGACGGCGAGCGTGCCGATGACGAACCACCGGGCGAACGGCGAGAGCGTGTGGCTGATGTCGGACAGCGAGTGCGCGTGACCGTGCCCGTGATGTGTGCGGCTCACGCGGTGAGCCTATGCGCACCGCACCCGGGACGCGATGGGCGACCCGGGTGCGTTGACGAGGCGTGCGCCGGCGCTCCCGCTGCTCACAGCGGCAGCAGGATGCCCTTCACCCGCGGATCGGTACGCAGGAACTCCTGCACCGCGGGGTCCTTGAACGCGGCAACCAGGTTCGTGATGTTCTCGGTGTCCTTCCACTGCGTCCCGATGGTCAGCTGCCCGGCGAATTCGTCGGGAGCGGGCGGGGCGTAGATCTGCTTGGCGATGTCGATGTTCGCGGCGAGGTAGTACTCGGTGTAGCCGACGGTCGCGTCCAGGTCGGCGAGCGAGCGCGACTGGGCGGCGAAATCGAGCAGCACGAACTGCAGATTGCGCGGGTTGGTGGCGATGTCCTTCTGCGTCGCCTTCCACTTGTCCACGCCCGGCTTGAGCGTGATGAGTCCGGCGCGTTCGAGCAGCCAAAGTCCCTGCGCCTCGTTCGCGGGATCGGAATACAGGGAGACGCGCGCGTTCTGCGGCAGGTCGGCGACGTCGCGATACTTGTCCGACCAGATGCCGAAGCCCCAGCGGAAGACCGGGGTCGCGGCTTCCTCCTGGAAGTCCGGGTTCGCCTCGAGGACCTGCGACAACCACAGCTTGTGCTGATAGACGGTGCCGGCGACCTCACCGTCGCTGACCGCGCGGTTGAGCGTCGTGGAGTCGGACAGGCCCTTGAACGCGACCTTGATGTCGTACCGGGGTGCGACCTCGTCGGCGATGAACTCGACGAGTGCCTGCTCGGAGGCATTGCCCTCGGCGGTCACGACGGTCAACGTCGCACCGGCGGTCTCGTTGGGTGACGTCGAGTCGGAGCCGAGGAATCGCCAGCCGATCACCGCGGCGATGACGGCGACCACGACCAGCGCACCGACGATCAGCGGCCAGCGTCGCCGGTCCGAGATCTCGATGCCGGAATCTCCCGGTGGCGAGGGGGAATCGGGTGAGGTCTCGGTGGTCGAACCGGTGTCCTGTGTCATGAGTGGCCTTTCGGGGGTGGGTTGGTGGCTGCCGGGGACAGGGCGGCAGTGGGTCGGCGACTCCCCGAACAGGGAGCAGCAGACTTCGGCTTGTGAGGTTCAGTGATTGACCCGGCGGGACGTGACCGGGTTGAGACTGCGGGCGAGGGCGTCGCCGGCGACCTGGATGATCGCCACCGTCACGATGAGCACGATGATGGTCGCGACCATGACTCCCTGGTCGAATCGCTGATATCCGTAGGTGACCGCGACGTAGCCGAGTCCGCCGGCTCCGATGGTGCCGGCGATGGTGGAGTACTCGATCATCGCGATCGTGTTGATCGTCAGACCGCCGACGATGCTCGGCAGTGCCTCGGGGACCTGTGCCTTCCAGATGATCTGCGCGTTGGAACCCCCGGAGGCGCGTGCGACGTCGATGGTCGACGCCGGGACCGACCGCAGGGAGTTCTCCACGATCCGTGTGAAGAAGGCGATTCCGGCGATCGACATCGGGACCACCGCCGCGGCTATGCCGATGTTGGTGCCGGTGATCAGGCGGGTGAACGGGATGATCGCCGTCATCAACACCAGGAAGGGCAGCGAACGACCGATACTGATCACCCACGACAGCGGAGTGTGCAGCGATCGACTCGCGAAAAGACCACCGGGAGCGAGGTTGTGGATGAGCGCGCCCAGCGGGACACCCACCACCAGGACGACGACCATCACGATGCTCACCATCAGGACCGTGTCGATCGCCGCCGGGATGAGCAGGTCGGGGATCTCGTCGAGCGGCACCGTGATGTTCGCCGAGTACGTGGTCCTCATGCGGCCACCCCCGGGCTCTTGGAGGCGGAGCCATTGGTTGTGGTGGTGGCGGAGTCACCCGATGCCGGGGTGTCGGTGAGAAGGCGTGCGGCCAGCCCGAGTTCGCCTGCGGCCCCGATGAATGCCGACGCGTGCCCGGTCGGCACCGACACGGTGAGGTCGCCGAAGACGGTCCCGTCGATGGTCTGGACGTTGGCGCCGAGCACCGAGATGGGGAGATCGAGCCGTTTGCCCAGACGCGTCAGCCAGTCCGCGGGGACGGTCGAGGAGTTGTAGACGACGGAGACCGGAGTCTCGGCGGACGCCGCTTCGGCGCTCGGACCACGCGGTCGAAGTGCGCGCCCCAGAACCGAATCCGGGTCGAGGACGAGCCGATCCAGGCGGCCGTGTTCGACGATGCGGCCATGGTCGAGTCGGCCGACCGTGTCGGCGACCCGCACGATGGTGTCCATCTCGTGGGTGATGAACACCACCGCGAGACCCAGTTCGTCCCGCACGTCGGTGAGGAGTCGGAGAAATGTGTCCGTGGCAGCTGGGTCCAGGCCCGACGTCGCCTCGTCGGACAGGAGGACCGACGGTTTGAGCGCCAGGGCCCGTGCGATCCCGACGCGCTGTCGCTGACCCCCGGACAGCTGATGCGGGTACCGGTCGGCCTTGTCGGCGAGACCGACCAGGTCGAGCAGTTCACCGACGCGCGACGCGGTCGATCGCTGTGTGGCACCGAGATATTCGAGTGGGAGAGCGACATTCTGCGCCGCGGTGCGGCGGGACAGCAGACTTGCCGACTGGAACACGGTCCCGATCCGGCGCCGGGCATCGCGCAGGCCCGAGGTGCCCAGCGCGGTGAGATCCTCGCCGTTCACGACGACCTTCCCGGAGGTCGGACGTTCCAACAGGTTCAGACAGCGGGCGAGCGTGCTCTTGCCGGCACCCGACGGCCCGACGACGGCGAAGATCTCACCGGCATCGACGGTGAAATCGACGTCGTCGAGGACCGTCGTCGGATTCGGTGACCCGACCCCGAAGACCTTGGTCAGGCCCGCCACCTCGATCACCGGAGATCGCCTTTCGCGCCGGCGAGCTGTGTGGTCTTCCTGATCGAATCGTCGATGGTCGAGTTGGCCCCACCGACCCGATACGTCGACCCCCGGTGGTTCTCGGGCAACTGGTCACCGCGGCCGAAGAGCTTGTGGCGCAGGGTACCCGGGACGTAGGCGCGGTCGTAGAGTCCGCGCCGCTCCAGGGCGGGCACCACGTGGGTGATGATGTCCTCGAAAGATCCGGGTGTCACCGCGTACGCGACGTTGAAACCGTCGACGTCGGTCTCGGTCACCCAGTCCTGCAGGGCTTCTGCCACCTCGTCGCCGGAGCCGATCAGGACCGGGCCCATTCCGCCGATGCCGCCCCACGCGGCGATGTCCCGCACACGCCATTCCTCGCCGGTGTCGCCGGCCTGCTGGAATGCCGCCACCGCGGACTGGATCGCGTTGCTGTGCACGTTGCCGATCGGTTCGTCGATCTCGTAGCTCGCGAGGTCGATGCCCATCCAGCCCGACATGAAGACCAGCGCGCCTTCGCTGCTGGCATAGGACTGGTACTCCGCGGCCTTCGCGCGGGCAGCCTCCGGAGTCGAATCGGTGATGATCGTCAGCAGCGTGTAGATCTTCGCGTCGTACGGGTCGCGCCCGGCGAGGACGAGCTCATCGCGCACCTTGCTCACGACATCGCGCAGGATGGCCTTGGTCGGTGCGGCGACGAAGATGGCCTCCGCGTTCTCCGCGGCGAAGCGGCGTCCCCGGGGCGAGGCGCCGGCCTGATAGATGACCGGCGATCCCTGCGGCGACGGCTCGGCCAGGTGGATTCCCGGCACGGTGAAGTGAGTGCCGTGATGGCCGATGTGATGGACCCGGGCCGGGTCGGCGAAGATGCCCGCCTCGCGATCACGGAGGACCGCGTCGCGTTCCCAGGAACCCTCCCACAGCTTGTACAGCACGGTCAGGTACTCGTCGGCCTGGTTGTAGCGCTCGTCGTGCTCGAGCTGGTCGTCGGCGCCCATGTTGCGGGCCGCGGCCGGGAGGTAGCCCGTGACCACGTTCCAGCCGATGCGGCCGCGGGTGAGGTGGTCGAGTGTCGACAGTCGCCGCGCAAACGGGTAGGGATGCTCGAAGCCCGTACCGGTGGTGACGCCGAAGCCGAGGTGCTCGGTGGCGTGCGCCATCGCGGAGACGAGTAGCAGGGGGTCGTTCACGGGGATCTGTGCACCCTGGCGGATGGCGGCTTCGTCGTTGCCGGCGAACACGTCATAGGTACCGAGGACGTCGGCGATGAACAGGCCGTCGAATCCGCCGGTCTCCAGTAATCGTGCGAGGTCGACCCAGTAGTCGATGGTGTTGTAGTTCCACGACCGGTCGTCGGGGTGACGCCACAGTCCGGGCGATTGGTGCGCAACGCAATTCATGTCGAAGGCGTTGAAGCGGATCTTCCGCGGGGTGTTCGGTTCTGACACCGGAGGAATGATGCTGTCGGATCGGTGGAGTCGCCATCGTTGTGCCCACGGCGAACCTAAACTTGCACCATGCGATCTTCAGAGGTGTTGCTCGACGGTCTGGGGCGAGTGGCCGAGAACGTTCACGCTGTACTCGACGGGGCCACGCCGGAGCTCTTGAACACCGCGCCCGCGCCCGGTACCAACACCATCGCATGGCTCGTCTGGCATCTGACGCGCGTGCAGGATTCCCACATCGCCGATGTCGCCGGCACCGAGGAGGTCTGGGCGGCCGGTGGATGGGCCGACCGCTTCGATCTCCCGTTCTCCCCGGGCGAGATCGGGTACGGGCAATCGGCCGACGAGGCCGCACGCGCGATCGTGGACGACGCCGGACTGCTTCGGGACTACTACGACGCCACTCACGCCGTCAGCGCCGACTACATCGGCGGGCTGACGGATTCAGATCTCGACCGCATCGTCGACCACAACTGGGATCCGCCGGTCACGCTGGGCGTGCGGCTGATCAGCGTGATCGACGACGACACCCAGCACATCGGCCAGGCGGCGTACGTGCGGGGTCTGTTGTCCTGACGCGTTGGTCCCCACCGGGATGTCGTAGCGAAAGAGGCTGTATTGGTGCGCATTTCGCCACCGGATCCCGGTGGGGTGCGGGGCGGTCAGGACAGGCAACCCTTGAAGGTCTGGAAGTCGCCCGCGAAAGCCGGTCCCTTGCAGGTCGGCCCGTTCTTGCCGTCGACGACGACCTCACCGCCGGGCCCCGCGATGCCGATGGCCAGACCGGGGCGTACTCCGTCCATGGTGACCGTCGCGCCGGGGCCGAGTGCGATCGCCGCGGGCCCGGCGAAGTTGTCGGCGGTCGAGGTGGCGACACCGCCGTTGTCGGTGATGGCCAGTGCCAGTCCGGAGGGTCCGGATTCCGCACTGCAGGAGGCCTGGGATGAGGACTGGCCGGGGAGTGCCGGGCACACTGCGGGGGCGGCGCCGGCGGACGGTGCGGCGGCGAGGGATACCGCGGTCGCACCTGCGGCCGCGACGACGAATCCAAGGGCTGTGCGCGTGACCGTCTTCATGGTGAACTCCTTTGTCGAGGAACGGTGTCGTGCGTGGAGCGATTCGGAATGGCCGTCGGGCCGGATGGGGTCCGATCGCACGCCGCCTCGCCGTCGGTGGGGTGCCCAGCGGGCGTAGGTTGAAAACGTGCAGCTGCGAATTTTCACCGAGCCCCAGCAGGGTGCGACCTACGATGACCTGCTCGCCGTCGCCAAGGCGACCGAGGAACTGGGCTACGACGCCTTCTTCCGTTCCGATCACTTCACCGGCATGGGTGGCGACGGTCTGCCCGGACCCACCGATGCGTGGATCACGCTGGCCGGCCTGGCCCGCGAGACCTCGCGCATCCGGTTGGGGACCCTGGTGTCGTCGGCGACTTTCCGCCTTCCCGGGCCGTTCTCGATCGCAGTCGCCCAGGTCGACCAGATGAGCGGTGGCCGTGTCGAATTGGGTATCGGTACGGGCTGGCACGAGCGCGAGCACGAGGCGTACGGGATTCCCTTCCCGCCGCTGAAGGAGCGCTTCGAACGCCTCGAGGAGAACCTCGAGATCATCACCGGGCTGTGGCAGACCCCGCTCGGTGATGAATTCGACCACGAGGGCAAGCACTTTCGCCTCTCGAAGTCGCCGGCCCTGCCCAAACCCGTGCAGAGCCCGCGCCCGCCGATCATCATCGGCGGCAGTGGCAAGAAGCGGACGCCCGCGCTCGCGGCGCGTTTCGCCGACGAGTTCAACGTCGTCTTCCAACCGCTCGACGTCGCCGGCGATCTCATCGGACGCGTTCGCACGGCGTGCGTCGACGCCGGTCGCGATCCGGAGTCCCTCACCTACTCGGCCGCGCTCGTATTGTGTTGCGGCCGCGACGAAGCGGAGTTCCGGCGCCGGGCCGAGGCCATCGGCCGAGAGCCGGCGGAGTTGCGTGAGAACGGCGCGGCGGGAACGCCCGACGAGGTGGCCGCGAAGATCGCGACCTACGGTGAGCTGGGCGTCACGCGCATGTATCTGCAGACCCTGGACCTGTCGGATCTCGACCACCTCGAACTCGTCGCCTCGAAGGTCGCCCCGCAGCTGGCGTGAGCGGTGCGGGGCGCCTGCGCTCCCCGAGCCTCGAATGGTTCGCCCGACCCCGCACCCGGCCCGGCCGGAATGGGTCATAATCCACCTCATGGCCGACAGGGGCGAGCACACATCATCGAGACCGCCGGAACGTCAGCGCATCAAGAAGCTGGCACAAGCCGCACTGAACGCCGACGTGACCGTCGAACAACTCGAGGGCATCCTCGCCGACATGGGGGAGACCCTCGACGGGCTCGGGCCCACGATGGACGGGCTGAACTCGACCATCGCGAAGCTCGACTCGACGCTCGTGCGCCTGTCGGGGACCCTGGACCAGGTCGACGCCACCGTCGACCGCATGTCCGACGTCGTGGGACGGCTCGAGCGGGTCGTCGGACGGGTCGAGACGCTCGTCGGCATCGGCGAGGCCGCGCTCCGGCCGCTGGGCGCCCTGGAGTCGGCGGGCAGGTCCGTGGTCGCGCGACTGGGCTGGCACTGAACACCGAAACGAGATCAGGGAATGACACCGGAAGAGCACAGTTTTCGCGGTCGGCACGGGCACACCATCGTCTATGACGTCTACCGTCCCCGGGAGAGTCCGCGCGGCGTCGTCGTGGTGGTGCACGGCCTCGCCGAGCACGGACGCCGGTACCTGCATGTGGCCGATCGTCTCGTCGCCGAGGGCTACCTCGTGGCGATCCCCGACCATGTCGGTCATGGCCGATCGGGCGGCAAGCGCCTCCGGTTGCGCCGGTTCGCCGACTTCACCGACGACCTCGACACCGTCCTCGCCCACGTCGCCGACGGGAGCGTCCCGACGTTCCTCATCGGGCACAGCATGGGCGGGTGCATCGCCCTCGATTACGCGCTCGACCACCAGGACAGGCTCGACGGGCTGATCCTCTCGGGGGCGGCCGTGCTGCCCGGTGACGACCTGCCCGACCTGGCCGTCCGATTCGCGCCGCTGATCGGCCGGATCGCACCGGGGCTGCCCACCACCGAGCTGAGTTCGTCGAGCATCTCCCGGGACCCGGCCGTCGTCGCCGCCTACGACGCCGACCCGCTGGTGACGCGCGGCAAGATCCCGGCCGGACTCGGCGGTGCGATGATCGGCACCATGCGGTCGTTCCCCGAACGCCTGCCGTCGCTGCAGTTGCCCATCCTGGTGATGCACGGCAGCGAGGACGCGCTCACCGACCCGCGCGGCAGCGAGCTCGTGGAGAGGCTGGCCGGGTCCGCGGACAAGACGCTCGTCATCTACGACGACCTGTTCCACGAGATCTTCAACGAGCCCGAGCAAGGGGTGGTGCTCGACGCCGTCACGACCTGGCTGCGCGGACACACCGGGCATCGGTGAGATCCCCGGTCGGCTCTCAGGCCAACCGCACCAGCACCCCGGCCACCAGTACCAGTACGCCGCCTATCTCGCCCACGATGAGCGCGAGCATGAACAGGTACGTGCCGGGAGTCGGGTCGACGAACTGATTCGTGGTGTCCCGCAGGGCCCCGTGGATGCAGTACGCGGCGATCGCGGCGACGAAGAAGACGATCGGGACCGCAGCTGCGATCACGTTGACGGTCGTCGGGAAGGCGCTCAGTTCGACCAGCGCCGCCAGCACGAGAGTGGCGAACGAGTACATCAGCGCCGCCCGGTGGGCGATGTCCACGTAGATGTGAGCCGTCCGGTCCGGCGAGGTGCGGATGCCGTGGTATTTCCAGACGCCCAGGGCGAGTCCCCAGACGAGGATCACTCCGGAGGCGACGACCACGAGGGTCGTGTCGAGGCCGACGAGATCGGCGAGATCAGGGTCGGCGGTCATGGCTGAACGCTAGCAGCAGGCGCGGCCGGCGGATTCGTTCGCTCACGTACTCCGTTCCCGCTCACACAATTCTGGTGAGCGGGAACGGAAACCGTGAGCGGGCGGGCCGTTCAGCGGGACGGGACCGGGGTGCTGCTCGAGGTCGCGGGCGTGGACGAGGCCGGACCCTTCGGGGCGAGCCGGGGCGCGCTCGGCGCGCTCGACTCCGCGCTGGTGGCCGACTCCGGGACGGAGGCATCCACCGATTCCGACCCCGACACCGCGGACGGTGCGAGTCCGGCCGAGGGGGATTCGGATGCCGACGACTCGGATGCCGACGACTCGGATGTCGAGGACGCCGACTCCGAAGCGGATTCGCTCGCCGACGAGCCGCGCGCCGACAGGCCCGAGAGGTCGAGGGCCGGCGATTCCTCGGCCGCCTTCTTGGCCGCGAGGGTCACCTTCGCGGGGCCCTCGGGATCAGGGTTGCCCGAGGCGGAGACGACGGTGGTCTTCGCGGTCACCGGCGGGTTGTTGCGCAGCGTGGTCAGCACGTGCTCCTTGCCGTCGCCGAGGGCGCGTCCCCAGTTCTCCCAGGTGTGGCCGCCGTAGTTCGGGAGGGAGATCACCGATACGCCGGCCTGCTTCGCCTGCAGCTGCATGAGCACGGTCGACACCGCCGACAGGATCTCGAGTGCCATCGCACTGAGCTGATCCTGCGGCGACAGCTTGGCCATCTCCGACGGGGTCAGGAAGCCGTTACCCGAGGAGATGATGAGAACCTGGCCGTTGTCCGCCAGCTGCGTGAGGTTCTTCGACGGGTCGTTGTCGGTCCAGCGGGTGCTTCCCGGCGCACCCCACATGTTCACGACACCGTTGACGTAGTTCGACACCATCGTCTGAGTGGCCATGACGCCGAGGGCGCCGACCGGGTTGTCGGTCTGGTAGTAACCGGACATCGCCTGGACCACCTTGAACTGCTCCGGGTGGCGCTCGGCGAGGGTGACCGCCGGACCGCCGGACATCGACAGTCCGATGATCGCGTTGTTGTTGCGCGCCACGCCGAATTCGCTCTCGAGATAGCCCGGCAGCTCCGAGGTCAGGAACGTCTCCTGCTTGATGACCGTGTTCTTGTCACCGGCGCCGCCATCCCAGTCGGTGTAGAACGACGACGCGCCGCCGACCGGCATGACCAGGGTGGTGTCGGCCTTGGCGTCGTAGACCTTGGCGGCCTGGACGTCGGTGGTCCACGCCGAGCGGGCCTCGCTGGCCCGCATGCCGTCGAGCAGGTAGACGCCGCTGTCGCTGCCGCTGGACGCGCGGATCTGGACGATCACCTCGCGTTGCTGCGACTCCGACCACACCTTGCAGTTCTGGACGTAGTTGCCCGAAGAGTCCCAGGTACAGCCCTTGCGCAGGACCTCGGGGTGTCCGCGCAGAGCATTCGCGGTGTTCGACGTGTTGAGCAGGGTGCTCGCCCCGAACAGGCCGAGCGTGAGGATCGCGACCACCGAGATCCCGGTGAGGATGCGGCGTCGGGGTGAGAATCTGCGTGGCGACTCGGGCGTCTGGCCCGCGGGGGTGGAGGGGACGGGCGGTTCGCTGTGCGAGTGCGACATGGAGCTCCTGACATACGCGGCCACCCGATCACACGGTGCCGATGTCAGGGATGTCGTTCGGAGAGGGGACCGGCGTTACCGCCCGAGCGCATTTTTTCGGATGACCTCGGCGGTCTCCTCGGGACGTTCCCACCAGAACATGTGCCCGACGCCGGTCCATCGTTCCAGGGTCGCCTGCGGGATCAGGTCGGCGAGGCGCTCACCCTCGGCGACCGCGATCACCTCGTCGACGTCTCCGTGGATGACCGCGGTGGGCATGGTGAGTGTCCCTATCCGGTCGCGGGTGTCGTGTCCCGCGCAGGCACCCGCCTGCCACGCGACGACCGCCGAGGGCACGCGCCGCTGCGTCGACATCGACACGAAGTGGTCGAACGCGCCGGCGCCGGCGGTGTACGCGGCTGACAGGTTGACCTCGAATGCCGTGCGCGCGACGCGCGCCGCGTCGCGGGAGGAGATCGCCTCGACGAGGCGGACCGCGCCGGGTGCACCGATCGCCCCGGGGCCGCCCGCGGTCGTGCACCCGAGGACGAGACTGCGCACGCGGTCCGGTGCGGCGAGAGCGAGTTCCTGCGCGATCATGCCGCCCATGGAGGTGCCCAGAACATGGGCGGCGTCCCAGCCGAGGCCGTCCAGGATGCCGCGGGCGTCGGCGGCCAGGTCGGCGATGGTGAACGGACCGTCGGCGCGACTGCTCGTCCCGATGCCGCGGTGGTCGTAGACGGCCACCGAGAAATACGGCGTCAGCGCGTCGAGGAGTTCGTCGGTCCACATCCCGCGGTGTGCGGACATGCCGCCGATGAGCAGGAGCGGTTCGCCCTCGCCGACGACCTCGGCGTCGAGGACCGGGCCGGCGTCGGACGCGACGGGGATCTGCATGCGCCAGATCCTAACGGCGACCCGGTCGGAAGAAGTGAGGGATGCGTATCGGAGTCCGATACGCATCCCTCACCCGGAAACCCGGTCGGTCAGGCGCCGAAGCCGAGCAGCGACTTCACCTCGAGGAACTCGTCGAAGGCGTAGTCGCTCCACTCACGGCCGTTGCCACTCTTCTTGTAACCGCCGAACGGTGCGCTCGGGTCGAGCTGCGCGCCGTTGAGCGAGATCGAGCCGGCGCGGATCTGCGAACCGATGCGGCGCACCTCGTCGACGTCCTGGCCCGACACGTAGCCGGCGAGGCCGTACTCGGTGTCGTTGGCGACCTTGATCGCTTCGTCGATCGAGTCGTAGCCGATCACGACGAGGACCGGGCCGAACACCTCGGTGCGGGCGATCTCCATGTCGTTGGTGACGTTGGTGAACACGGTCGGCTTCACGTAGTAACCGGTCTCGAGGCCCTCGGGACGGCCGGCGCCGCCGACGGCCGCGGTGGCACCGTCGGCGAGGGCGCGCTCGATGAGGCCCTGGATCTTGTCGAACTGCGCCTCGGAAACCACCGGACCCAGCTTCACGTCGGTGGTCGGGTCGCCGACGGTGAGCTCGACGGCGACGCCCTTGGCGATCTCGGCGACCTCGTCGACGCGACCCGCCGGGACCAGCATCCGGCTCGGGGCGTTGCAGGACTGGCCCGAGTTCATCATCATCGTCGCGATGCCGCCCGCGACGTTCTTCGCGAAGTCCTCGTCGTCGAGGATGATGTTCGGGCTCTTGCCGCCCAGTTCCTGGGCGACGCGCTTGACGGTGGGCGCCGCGCTCTTGGCGACCTCGATGCCGGCCCGGGTGGAACCGGTGAACGAGATCATGTCGATGCCCTCATGGCTCGACAGCGCGGCACCGACGCCGGGGCCGTCACCGTTGACGAGGTTGAAGACACCGGCGGGAACGCCCGCGGCGTCGAAGATCTCGGCGACGATCGCGGCCGAGAACGGTGCGACCTCCGACGGCTTGAGGACCATGGTGCAGCCGGTGGCCAGAGCCGGGGCGACCTTGCACATCACCTGGTTGAGCGGCCAGTTCCACGGAGTGATGAAGCCGCACACGCCGATCGGCTCCTTGGCGATGCGCGAGCTGCCCCGGTCCTCGACGAACGTGAAGTCGGGGAGTTGCGCGGCGGCGGTCATCAGGTGGCCGAGTCCGATGGGTACCTGGGCGGCGTTGGTGAGACCGACGGGCGAACCCATCTCCTCGGTGACCGCGGCGGCGAGATCGCCCATGCGGTTCTGGTACTCGGCGATGATCCGGTTGAGGACCTCGAGGCGTTCTTCGACGGTGGTCTGACCCCAGGTGACGAATGCGCGACGAGCGGCGTCGACCGCTGCGTCGACGTCGGCGGCACTGCCGATCGCGACCTGACCGGCCGACTTCTCGGTGGCCGGGTTGATGACGTCGATGAGGTTGAGCTCGGCGGGCTCGACCCACTGGCCGTCGATGTAGAACTTCGTGATGTCCGGCATGGTGCCTCCATTGCAGCCTGAAGTGAGGACAATTGTTGTCTGTTTCACACTCTATGCCCTGCCGCGATCGGGGTCTCGTGAATCCCCGCCTTCCGGGTGGAACACTTCGTGACACATTCTGGGACAGCCGTCCCGGTCGCATTCTGCGACGCTTCGTCCTCACGCGGAGTACTAGGGTCGAGTCATGATCCTCATCGTCGTGAAGTTCCCGATCAAGCCCGAGTACGCCGACGAGTGGCCCGAGCTGTCACGTGAGTTCACCGAGGCGACGCGCGCCGAACCCGGCAACAAGTGGTTCGACTGGTCGCGGTCGCTGGACGACCCGAACACCTACGTGTTGGTCGAGGCCTTCGACGACGACGCCGCCGAGGCGCACGTCACCGCTCCGCACTTCAAGCAGGCCCAGCAGGAACTCCCCAAGTACCTGCAGCGCACCCCCGACGTCATCAACACGACGATCGACGGGGACAGCTGGTCCGAACTCGGGGAGTTCCGGGTCGACTGATTTGCCTCAGCGGCCGGCGCGGACCTCGGCGTCCGCGTCGGCTCCCGCGGCCGAGCCGGCGGGGGCGTTGCCGAGTCCCAGCTTCTCGCCCTCGATGTCGACCTCGGGCAGGATGCGATCCAGCCAGCGCGGCAGCCACCAGGCCTTGTCACCCAGGACGGTGAGCACCGCGGGCATCAGCGTCATCCGGACGACGAAGGCGTCGAAGAACACCGCGGCCGCGAGCGCGAAGCCCATCACCATGATGAACGCCATGTCCTGCAGCATGAACGCGGCGAACACCGAGATCATGATGGCCGCGGCCGCCGCCACCACGCGGGCGCTGTGCCGGTACCCCTCGACCACCGCCGTCTTGGCGTCGGCGCCGTGCACGTACGCCTCCCGCATCCGGGTCACCAGGAACACCTGGTAGTCCATCGCCAGCCCGAACACGATGCCCACCAACATGATCGGCAGGAACGACACCAGCGGTTGCGGGTTGTCGACGATTCCCAGGTCACCGTCGGTGAACAGGGCCACCGTCACACCGAAGGTCGCGGCGACGCTCAGCAGGAAGCCGAGGGCCGCGGTCAGCGGGACGAGGATCGAACGGAACACGATGATCAGCAGGATGAACGCGAGACCCACCACGACCAGGAGGTAGGGGATCAGTGAACTCGACAGGCGGTCGGAGATGTCGAGTTCGATCGCGGTCTGGCCGGTCACACCGTACGAGATGCCCGTCGCGCCCTGCACCTGGGACTCCATCTCGCGGAGCGCTTCGACCAGTGCGGGAGTCGCCTCGTCCGACGGCGCGGTCGACGGGATGATCGTGATCTTCGCGGTGTCCTGGGCCTCGTTGAGACCACCCGCGCCGATCTGGGCCACCGCGACGTCGTCGATACGACCGAGGTCGTCGACGAGGGTGTCGAAGGCGCGCAGACGCTCGCCGGTGTCCTCGATGGCCCGACCGTCCGCGACGACGACAAGCGGTCCGTTGAAGCCGGGGCCGTAGCCCTCGGCGACCATGTCGTAGGCGCGGCGCTGTGTTTCAGACGGATCCGCGGTCCCGTCGTTGGGCAGCGCGAGCTTGAGCCCGGCCATCGGGATCGCGAGGACGATCATGATGCCCACGATCGCGACCGTCACGGTGCGCGGCCGGGCCACGACGCGCTGGACCCAACGTTGGCCGTTGTGGACGCGGTCGGCGTCATGCGGTCCGACATCGGGTGCGTTGAGGCGCGGCACCCGTCCGGCGAAGGCCTTGCCGCCGAAGAGGCCGAGGATCGCCGGCAGGAGTGTGAGGGCGACCAGCACGGCTGCGACGACGGTGCCCGCGGCGGCGATACCCATCGCGGTCAGGAACGGGATGTTCACGATCGCGAGTGCGGCCAGCGCGATGACCACGGTGCTGCCGGCGAAGACGACCGCGGAACCGGCAGTGCCGACCGCTCTGCCCGCCGCGTCGGCGCGGCTCGTCGATCGATGGATCTCGTGGCGATAGCGGGAGACGATGAACAGTGCGTAGTCGATGCCGACCGCGAGGCCGATCATCGTCGCGAGGATGGGGGTCTCGTTGCTGAGATCGAAGAAGTGGGTGCCCATCTGGACGCCGAGCATCCCGATCGCGACGCCGACGATCGCGGTGATGATCGGCATGCCCCACGCGACGAGGGAGGCGAACGTGAGGATGAGGATCAGCGCGCCCACGCCGATGCCGATCAGCTCAGAGGTGATCCCGAGCTCGAATTGCTGGGTGGCCGAGCCCTTCATCTCGACGGTGAGCCCCGCAGCGCGCGCGTCGTCGGCGATCTTGTCCATCTGTTCGCGCATCGTCTCGGTGACGTCCGACGACGCCTCGACATTCAAGGAGGCGCCGAGCTGCGCGACGGTGCCCGCCGCGTTGATCGGTGACGTGGCCTGCGCGTCGGCGGCCGCCTCCTCGGCGTTCTTGCCGAAGGTCTTCTCCTGGAAGGCCGCCGACAGTTCGCGGAGCTGACCCGGTGACTGCTCGGTGCCGTAGGAGACGAACGGATTGGTGATCGAGTCGGGGTTCTTGACGTCCTCGACCGACTTCAGTCCGGCGACCATCGAGTCGATGGCCTCCTGGTATCGGGGCTCGGTCAGCGTCGAACCCTCTGGTGCGCGAACGACATACGTGACGCCGATGTCTGAGCCGAAGGTCGCCTCGCCGGGGAAGCGCTCGACCATCAGGTCCTGCGCCTTCTCCGACGGGATGCCCGGGATCGAGAACGACTCCGAGGTCGGTTTGGCCAGAAGGCTCGCGCCGATGCCCAGTCCGATGAGGACCAGAACCCAGATCGCGATGGTCTTGAGGCGGTTCTCGAACGCCCATCGCCCTAGTCGGTACAGGTGTGTTGCCACGTCAAAGCTCCTCGGGGGATGGGACGGCGAGATCGTTCATGGGTGGGATCGGTTGCGACAGGCCGGATGCCAGCTGATCGAAGGCGGACTCCAGGACCGAGGCCAGGTCAGCCGGCTCGTCTGCGGTGTCGTCGTGATGCGTCACCCAGAATTCGAGGGCGACACGGATGGTGGTGATCGCGTTGTGCAGGACGAGCCGCGGGTACAGGGTGTGTGCAGGCTGGCCGCGCTGTGCGCACAACTCGGCGAGTCGGGCCTCGACGGTGTCGCCCAACTCCATGTCCCGGGACCTGGCCGTCAACCCGGGATCGGTGTCGAGAAGGCGTAGCAGCGCGACGATCTCGACGGGGTCGCCGACATCAGGCGAGGTGGCGGCATCGATGAGAGCCGTGCGGACCGAGCAATAGAAACTCTCGTCCGTCGGCCGGGCCTCGATTCGTTCCACGATCGTGTCGAACAGCGACGACACGAAATACAGCAGCGCGTCCTCTTTGCCACTGAAGTAATTGTGGAACGTCCGGACCGAGACGTTGGCCTCGGCCGCGACGGCGTCGATCGTCACATGGTCGATGCCGGCCCGGGTGGACAACCGGAGCACGGCGCGGGCGAGCGCCGAGCGGGTGGCCGCTTTCTTCGCTTCGCGGAGGCCGGTGGAGTGCACGACTTCCACCGTACGGAACTTGCAGAAGTCTGCAATGTTGCAGAGTCATGCACTATTTAGGAGAGTCCTCACACCGCGTACCCGGCGATGACGCGCATCACACCGACGATCACCCCAGGGTCGACGCCCGGGCGACGAGTTCGGGCTGGAACACCAGGTTCGCCGGCTCGTGGCGTTCCGCGGGATCGTTTGCCGCGCTGATCAGCAGGTCGACCGCGGTGACGCCGATCCGGGTGGTCGGCTGGCGGATCGACGACAACGGCACAACCGCCGACCTGGCGAAGTCGATGTCGTCGTAGCCGATGATCGCGATGTCGTCCGGAACCGCGACGGCGCCACCCAGCATCGTGAAGGCCTGGAGCACGCCGATGGCGAGGAGGTCGTTGGCGCAGAAGACGGCGTCCGGGCGCTCGCCGGGCGTCCTGCCCAGCAGTGCCGTGCCCGCCTCACGCCCGGCGAGCACGCTGAGAGTGGACGTGTGCACGACCTCCAGCGACGCACCGTCGACGCCGTCGACCGCGGCCTGGGCGCCGCGCCGGCGGTCGGCGACCTGCCGTAATCCCGGTGGGCCGCCGACGAAGGCGATCCGGCGTCGCCCTGTCTCACACAGGTGCGACACCGCGAGCAGACCGCCCGCGATGTCGTCCACGGCAACCGAATCGAACGGGGATCCCCCGGCATCCCGGTCGACCAGGATCACCGGGGTGCCGCGACGGCGCAGCGAGTCGAATCGCCGAAGGTCGTCGCCGATCGGCGAGACGAGAAGGCCGAAGACCCGCTGTTCGTCGAAGGTGTCGAGGTAGGCCTGTTCGCGCGATTCGTCGTCGTCAGACGTGCCGAGCAGCACCGTCAGGTCCTGGTCGGCGGCCCGCTGCTCGGCGGCGCGGGCGATGTCGGTGAAGAAGGGGTTGCCCACGTCGAGGACCACCATGCCGACACAGCGTGAGCGCCCGGCCCGCAGTTGCCGCGCGGCGTCGTTGCGAACGAAGCCCAGCTGATCGATCGCCGCCTGCACCCGCGCGACCGTCGAGGGGGAGACCTTGCCGGGCGCGTTGAGGACGTTCGAGACCGTTCCCACCGACACCGAGGCCGCTGCCGCGACGTCCCGCATGCTCACACCCATGTGTTCATCTCACCAGACGCCGTACCGCAACACGCGTCACGCAGAGTCGGGAGGGTCGCCCATCTCCCGGGCTGATTGACTACGAACAGCGCGGTACCCCCCGAATGAAAGGCGGCTCGATGTCGACTCCGGCCAGCCCGTTCTCCGCGGACTATCAACCAGACCCGCGACGCTGGAAGGCGCTCGCCGTGTGCCTGGTCGTCGGCTTCATGACGCTCCTCGACGTCTCGATCGTCAATGTCGCGCTGCCGTCGATCGAATCCGGTCTCGGGGCCGACTCGGCCGATCTCTCGTGGGTCGTCTCCGGCTACGCACTCGCCTTCGGACTCGTGCTGGTGCCGGCCGGTCGCGTCGGTGACGCCCGCGGCCGCAAGGTGACCTTCCTCGTCGGCTTGTCCCTGTTCGTACTCTCCTCCGCGGCATGTGGTTTCGCGCAGGGGCCCACGCAGCTCGTCGTGTTCCGGCTGATCCAGGGAGTCGCCGGCGGCATTCTCGCGCCGCAGGTCTCCGGCCTCATCCAGCTGCTGTTCCGCGGGGCCGAGCGCGGCAAGGCCTTCGGCATGTTCGCCGCGACCATCGGCATCTCGACCGCGGTCGGGCCGCTCCTCGGCGGCGTCCTCATCCAACTGGGTGGGTCTGCCGAGGGCTGGCGCTGGATCTTCTTCGTCAACGTGCCGATCGGCATCGCCGCCTTCGTCGCCGCCATCCGGCTCATCCCGGCCCGGCCGTCGGAGACCAAGCAGCCGCTGCGAGGGAGTTTCGACCCGCTGGGTGTGCTGCTGCTGGGTGCCGGTGTGTTCGCATTGATGTTGCCGATGGTGCAGGAGCAGGAGTGGCCCGGCGCGCAGAAGTGGCTGCTGCTCATCGTGGCCGCGGTGCTGCTGGGTGCCTTCGTGCTGTGGGAACGCCGCCAGGGTCGCGTGGGACATCAGCAACTCGTCGACCTCTCGCTCTTCTCGATGCGGTCGTACTCGCTCGGGTGCATCATCGCCATGGTCTACTTCGCCGGATTCACCACGGTCTTCTTCATCTACACCCTGTTCGTCCAGCAGGGTCTGGGCTACTCGGCGCTGCAGGCGGGGCTGGCGGTCACGCCGTTCGCCCTGGGGTCCGCGGTGTCGGCAGCCGTCGGCGGCAACATCGTCAACCGGGTGGGTCGGTCGCTGGTGCTTCTCGGCCTGGGGCTCGTCGTCCTCGGGATGATCACGACGATCCTCGCCGTCCAGTTCGTGCCGGGCCACAACGTCGGGTACGCCGCGGCGTTGCCGCTCCTCGTCGCCGGTGTCGGCTCGGGTCTGGTGATCTCGCCGAACCTCACGCTGAGTCTCGACCAGGTCCCGGTCACCAAGGCCGGCATCGCCGGCGGCGTCCTGCAGACCGGCCAGCGCATCGGGGCCGCAGCCGGTATCGCGCTCGTCGGTGCGGTGTTCTTCGCCCAGGTCGCCAACAGCGGCGGCGATTGGGCCCGTGCCTTCCAGATCGGGCTCGCCACCGCCGCCGGCCTGGTCCTCATCGCGCTGGTGGTGGGATTGGTGGACCACTTCGCGCATCGCCGGGAACAGTCTCCGGACGTCGGGGCGCGATCCGCCTGAACAGACGCGGAAGGACCCGATCGCACGAATCGGGCCCTTCCGCGACAGCGTGCGCGTCAGGAACGTGCCCGGGGCACCAGACGCTCGAGCTGGGTCACATGCGCGGGGGTCAGCTCCTCCAGGGATGCGACCCCGAGCAGGCGCATGGTGCGCGCGATCTGCTCGCCCAGGATCTCGATCATCCGGTCGACTCCGGCCTCGCCCCCGGCCATGAGGCCGTACAGGTAAGCGCGTCCGACGAGCGTGAACCGGGCGCCGAGTGCGACCGATGCCACGATGTCGGCGCCGCTCATGATGCCGGTGTCCAGCATGACCTCGGTGTCCGCCCCGACCTCCCGGGCGACGTCCGGCAGGAGGTGGAACGGGATGGGTGCCCGATCCAGCTGTCGGCCACCGTGATTCGACAGGACGATGCCATCGGCGCCGAGTCCGGTGACGGCCTTGGCGTCGTCGACGGTCTGGATGCCCTTGACCACCAGCTTGCCCGGCCACTGCGACTTGATCCAGGCCAGGTCGTCGAAGGTGACGGTCGGGTCGAACATGGTGTCCAGCAGCTCGGCCACGGTGCCCGACCATCGGTCGAGGGACGCGAAGGCGAGGGGTTCGGTGGTCAGGAAGTCGATCCACCACTGCGGCCGCGGGATCGCGTTGACCACCGTCTTGGCGGTGAGGGCGGGCGGGATCGACATGCCGTTGCGCTTGTCACGCAGGCGTGCCCCGGCGACCGGGACGTCGACCGTCACGAGAAGCGTGTCGTAACCGGCCTTCGCGGCGCGGTCGACCAGGGCCATCGACCGCTCGCGGTCCTTCCACATGTACAGCTGGAACCAATTGCGCCCGTGCGGGTTCGCGTCCTTGACGTCTTCGATCGACGCGGTGCCCATCGTCGACAGCGAGAACGGGATGCCTGCGCGTCCGGCGGCACGCGCACCCGCGTACTCGCCCTCGGTTTGCATCATCCGGGTGAACCCGGTCGGCGCGATGCCGAACGGCAGTTCCGAGCGTCCGCCCAGGATGGTCGACGAGGTGTCGACCTTCGAGACGTCGCGCAGGATCGCCGGATGGAACTCGATGTCGGAGAACGCCTGACGAGCACGTTCGATGGACAGCTCCGCCTCGGCGGACCCGTCGGTGTAGTCGAAAGCCGCCTTGGGGGTGCGCCGCTTGGCGATCTTGCGGAGATCCTCGATGGTGAGCGCGGCGTCGAGGCGGCGCCTCTTGGCATCGAACTGCGGCTTCTTGAACTGCATCAGCGGCGCGAGGTCGCGCGGCTTGGGTACTCGGCGCTTCATAGCGGAACCGGTGTCCATGGTCATGCCTTTCCGGCCCCGACCGCGGCGCGCGTACGCGTGCCGCGACTGCGTCGGGGTGCATAGTGTTGCGGCGGGAACCTGTCGGCGACGATAGTCCGCATCGCCTCGAGATCGCCATCGATCAATTCATGGGCGCGTGCCGTGAGGAGGACGTTGCCGAGTGCGGTCGCCTCCACGGGCCCGGCCTGGACGGGCAGGCCCAGGCGGTCGGCGGTGAGTTGGCACAGCAACCGGTTCTGCGACCCGCCGCCGACGAGGTGCACGGTCTCCACCGGGATCCCCGACAGCGCGGCGGCCTTCTCGACGCCGTCGGCGAATGCGGATGCGAGACTCTCGACGATCGCGCGCACCATCTCGGCGCGGGTCATCGGCGGTCGCATGCCGCGCTCGTCGTACCACCCGCGGATGCGTGCCGGCATGTCACCCGGCGGGAGGAAGCGCGCGTCGTCGGTGTCGAAGACATCGACGGTCGGCGTCACCTCCGCGGCCTGGGCCAGCAGCTCGCCGAGGTCGGCCCGGTAGCCCTCGCGCTGGTACTGACGCACCGTCTCGCTGAGCAGCCAGAGACCCATCACGTTGTGCAGGTAACGGATTCGGCCGTCGGCGCCGACCTCGTTGGTGAAGTTGGCCTTCCACCCCTCGCGGGACAGGACCGGTTCGGTCAGTTCCACACCGACGAGACCCCAGGTGCCGCAGGAGATGTAGGCCGCCCGCGACGGGTCCATCGGGATCGCCGCCACGGCCGAGGCCGTGTCGTGCGAGGCGACGGCGGTGACCCGGGTGGATGACGACAGACCGAGCCGCTCGGCGACCTCGGCGAGGAGTGGTCCCTGGTCGGAGCCGGTCTCGACGATCTCGGGGAAGAGTCCGCCGGGCAGCCCGAGGCGTTCCATCATCGCGGTGTCCCACTGGCCGTTGACGGCGAGCAGGCCGGTGGTCGAGGCGTTGGTCCGCTCGGTGCCCCGCCTGCCGGTCAGCCAGTAGGTGATCAGGTCGGGGATCAGCAGGGCGCTGTCGGCCTGGTCGAGCAGACCGTCGGCCTTCTCCGCGGCCAGCTGGTACACCGTGGTGAACGGCAGGAACTGCAGGCCGTTGCGCAGGTACAGGTCCACCGGCCCGAGTTCGGCGTGCACGGCGTCGACGCCCGCCGCCGTGCGGTCGTCCCGGTAGTGGTGCGGCAGACCCAGCATCCGACCGTCGCGGAGCAACGCGTAGTCCACCGCCCACGAGTCGACGCCGATGCCGACGAGGTCGTCGGACTGCCGGGCGGCCTCGGCCAGGCCCGCCGAGGCTGCCCGGAACAGGCCGGGTACGTCCCAGTGCAGCGCCGACCGTCGACCGTTCCACACGTGCACGGGATCGTTGGCGAACCGGGCGACCTGCTCGAGCTCGAGTCGTCCCCGCGACACGTCGGCGAGCATCACCCGGCCGCTGGTCGCGCCCAGGTCGATCGCGGCGACCTGGGCGGACCGAGTGGAGCGACTCATCGCAGGAACGCGGCGGCGACGCCGGCATCCACCGGCACGTGCAGACCGGTGGTGTGCGAGAAGTCCGAGGTGCACAGGGCGAACGCGGCGTTGGCGATGTTCTCCGGCAGCACCTCGCGCTTGAGCAGGGTGCGCTGGGCGTAGAACTTGCCCAGGTCCTTCTCCTCGACGCCGTAGACCGCGGCGCGCTTGGCGCCCCAGCCGCCGGCGAAGATCCCCGAACCGCGCACCACGCCATCGGGATTGATGCCGTTGACCTTGACCCCGTGCTCGCCGAGTTCGGCCGCGAGCAACCGGACCTGATGGGCCTGGTCGGCCTTGGTGGCGGAGTAGGCGATGTTGTTGGGGCCGGCGAAGACCGAGTTCTTCGACGAGATGTAGAGGATGTCGCCGCCCAGCTTCTGGTCGATCAGGGCCCGCGCCGCTGCCTTGCTGACGAGGAACGAGCCGCGGGCCATCACGTTGTGCTGCAGGTCCCAGTCGGCAGCGGTGGTGTCCAGCAACGACTTCGACAGCGACAGGCCGGCGTTGTTGACGACGAGGTCGATGCCGCCGAAGGCGAGCACGGTCGCATCGATCGCCGCCTGCACGGCTGCCTCGTCGGTGACGTCGGCGGCCACGCCGATGGCGACGTCGGTCGAACCGATCTCCTCGGCGGCGGCGCGTGCCTTCTCGGCGTCGAGGTCGGCGATCACGACGCACGCACCTTCGGCGGCGAGGCGGGCCGCGATGGCCTTGCCGATGCCCGACGCCGCGCCGGTGACGAGTGCGATGCGGGTGGCGAGGGGCTTGGGCTTCGGCATCCGCGCGAGCTTGGCCTCCTCGAGCAGCCAGTACTCGATCCGGAACTTCTCCGACTCGTCGATCGGTGCGTAGGTGGAGATGGCCTCGGCACCCCGCATCACGTTGATCGCGTTCAGGTAGAACTCGCCGGCGACGCGTGCGGTCTGCTTGTCCTTGCCGAAGCTGAACATGCCGACGCCCGGGACGAGCACGATGGCCGGGTCCGCGCCGCGCATCGCCGGGCTGTCCGCGGTCGCGTGGCGGTCGTAGTAGGCGCGGTAGTCCTCGCGGTAGGCCTCGTGCAGGGCGGACAGGCGTTCCTTGCACTCGTCGACCGATGCCGACGCCGGGAGATCGAGGACGAGCGGCTTGACTTTGGTGCGCAGGAAGTGGTCCGGGCAGCTGGTTCCGAGAGCGGCCAGTCGCGGATGCTCCTGCGCGGCAAGGAAGTCGAGGACCGGGTCGACGTCGGTGAAGTGGCCGACCTGCGGCTTGTCCATCGAGGCGAGGCCGCGGATGAACGGTGCGAGGGCCGCGGCCTTGGCACGACGTTCGGCGGCCGGGAGTGCACCGTACCCGTCCAGCGGTGCGCCGAACGGCTGCGGGCGGCCGTTGGCGGCGATGTACTTCTCGGCGGTGTCGATGATCTCGAGCGAGTGGGCTTCGGCCTCGTCGGACGTGTCACCCCAGGCGGTTATCCCGTGTCCGCCCAGGATGCAGCCGATCGCCTGCGGGTTGTTCTTCTTGATATCGGAGATGTCCAGACCGAGCTGGAAGCCCGGGCGGCGCCAGGGCACCCACACGACGCGGTCGCCGAAGATCTTCTGGGTCAGCACCTCTCCGTCGGCGGAGGTCGCGATCGCGATGCCCGAGTCGGGGTGGAGATGATCGACGTGCGCGGCGTCGACGAGGCCGTGCATGGCGGTGTCGATGGACGGCGCCGCCCCGCCCTTGCCGTGCAGGCAGTAGTCGAAGGCGGCGACCATCTCGTCTTCGCGGTCGAGGCCGGGGTAGACATCGACGAGCGCGCGCATGCGGTCGAGACGAAGAACGGCGAGGCCCTTCTCGGTCAGGGTGCCCAGGTCGCCGCCGGAACCCTTGACCCACAGCAGTTCGACGTCCTCGCCGGTGACGGGGTCGGTGTCGGTGCCCTTCGCGGAGGTGTTGCCGCCGGCGTAGTTGGTGTTCTTCGGATCGGAGCCGAGCCGGTTGGAGCGCGCGATGAGCGCGGCGACTGCGGGATTGGTCATGGCGAGAGATCTCCTGAAGATCGGGAAAGCGGGCAGTTCGAGAAAGCAGGGAGCAGGTGTGGGGAGCGCTCAGGCGCCCCAGGACGACTGGGTGCCACCGACGCGCTCGGCGACGATGCGCTCGCGGTGGCCGGAGTCGGCGTAGGCGGCCATCGGGTCGGCGGGGAGTCCGCGCCGGGTACGACGCTCGGCCAACATCGGACGCACGTCGGTGTAGAAGGCGTCCATCAGAATTCCGTTCGCGCCCAACACGTCTCCGGATTCCTGCGCCGCGGTCAACGCGTCGGTGTCGACGAGCAGCGCGCGGGCGGTCATCTCCTCGACGTTGAGGACCGAACGGATCTGTCCGGGGATCTTCTCCTCGACGTTGTGGCACTGGTCGAGCATCAGGGCGACCGGGGACCCGGCGTCGAGGCCTCCGCCGCGGATGACCTCGAAGAGGATGCGGAACAGCTGGAACGGGTCGGCCGCACCGACGATCAGGTCGTCGTCGGCGTAGAAGCGTGAGTTGAAGTCGAACGACCCGAGCTTTCCGAGGCGCAGCAGCTGCGCGACGATGAACTCGATGTTGGTGCCCGGCGCGTGATGGCCGGTGTCGAGGCAGACCATCGCCCGCTCGCCGAGCGCGGTCACGTGGGCGTAGGAGGTGCCCCAGTCGGGGACGTCGGTGACGTATGTCGCCGGCTCGAAGAACTTGTACTCCAACACGAGTCGCTGATCGTCGCCGATGTGCTGGTAGATGGTCGCCAGCGATTCGGCGAGACGATCCTGGCGTCCGCGGATGTCTCCCTGACCCGGGTAGTTGGTGCCGTCGGCGAGCCAGATCTTGAGGTCCCGCGAGCCGGTCGCGTTCATCACGTCGATGCACGCGATGTGGTGGTCGATGGCCTTCTGGCGCACGGTCTTGTCGGTGTGGGTCAGGCTGCCGAACTTGTAGTCGTCGTCCTGGAAGGTGTTGGAGTTGACCGTCCCGAGGTCGACGCCGAGATCCTGCGCATATGCGGCGAGCGCGCGGTAGTCGTCGACGGTGTCCCACGGGATGTGCAGGGCGACCGTCGGGGCGAGTCCGGTCAGCTGGTTGACGGTGGCCGCGTCGGCGATCTTCTCGTGGATGGTGCGGGGGGTGCCCGGGGTGCCGAACACCTTGAACCGGGTGCCGGAGTTGCCGAACGCCCAGGAGGGGAGCTCGATCTCGAGATTGTCGAGGATCGTCTCGTCAAAGGTGGTCATCAGTGTTCTTTCGGTTGGGATTCCCCGCCGCCGGCGTCGGGGAACAGCCGGCGGCGGGGACGTCGATGGACTGATACGTTTCAATCGAGCGGTACGGCCCGGTCGAGACGACTCAGACGGCGGTCTTGCTGGTGGACTCTGCGGTGGGTGCGTCGCCCACGACCGGGCTGTTCGTCGATACCGGGTGCTCGATGAGTTCCGGCGACAGCGGGGCGCCGTAGCGCTCGACCTCGATCTCCTGCAGGGTCTTGCCCTGGGTGTCCGGAGCCGCGATGGCGCCGATGATCAGAGCGATCGTGAGCAGTGCGACAAGCAGGATGCCGACCGTCGTGAGCCCGGTGGCCGCGAGCATCGTGGGGAAGAAGTAGCTCAGGAGACCCGTTGCGGTGCGGACGGCGAAGAACATGACGCCCTGGGCGCTTGCACGGTAGGGCGTCGCGAACATCTCGCTGGCCCAGAGGCTGTAGAACGCCTGCGCGCCGATACCCGAGGAGATGCCCCACAGGACCGCGAAGACGAGCATCGTGGCGACACCGCTGTCGGTGAACGCGACCAGCACTATCCAGGCGACGATGCCCAAGGCGGCGCCGAAGACGTACAGCGCGCGCTGCGAGACCCGATCTGCGTATCGCATGAAGCCGAAGTAGGTCGCGAGGACGGTGCAGCCCCAGACGAGCACCTGCAGCAGATTCTGCTGGACGGCGCTCTCGACGCCCGCCGTCTCGTAGACGCGGGGCATGAAGATGCCGGCCTGGCCGGCGACGGTGTTCCAGAACAGGTAGATGCCACCGAGCAGGAGCAGGGCCGTGATGTTGACCTTCTTGGAGAACAGGCCCTTGATGCCGCGGGCGCCGACCGATGCGGTGAGCTCGCGCGTCTCGTTGACCGCCTCGTCGGACCAGATCTTCGACTCCGCGAGTCCCTGGCGAATCCACCAGACGACCGCCGCGACGACGAAGAGATGCAGGAAGATGATCCGCGAACCGAGGAGGCCCATCGGAGCGAGTGCCGCGGCGAGCGCGAAGCCGATCAGGGGTCCGACGGACCAGGCGAGCTGCGCGGTGCCGACATGCTTGGCGCGTTCGACCGACGGTGCCTCTTCGGCGATGTATGTCCACGAGGCCGGTACGCCCGCGCCGACCGCGAGGCCGGTGATGATGAAGGCGGCGAGCAGCATGGTGAAGTTGAACGCGAAGGCCGCGATCAGTACGCCGACCATGTAGACGAGCAAGTCGTAGGTGTAGATCGCCTTGCGGCCGTAGCGGTCACACAGCGGGCCGCCGATCGCGGCGCCGACTGCGGCACCGAACGCGTTGGCGCTCAGCGCGGCCAGGAGGCCGACCGCGAAGTTGCTGATGCCGAACTCGTCCTGCCAGAAGGTGAGGCTGGTGGCGATCGCGATGATCGAGCCGGCCTCGATGTAGTTCGACATGGCGACCGAGATGGTCGCCCGCCAGCCGGTGGTGGAGCGCGCTCCTACTTTCATGGTGATTCCTTGCGTCGGAGATCAGTACAGAGGGTCGGGATCGGAGAGGTCAAACCGGAGTTCGTTGATGTCGGTGCGCCCGTCGGTACGTGTCGTGTGCTGCGTGGTGCGAGGTCAGTCGAGGTGGAAGTACTCGAGGAGTTCGGTGCGGGTCGTGTCGGGGTTCGCGCCCCCGGCGCCGCCGCCCCCATTGCCGCTGCCCACCGCGGGGAGGAAGTACTCGGACATGTGCGCCTGCCAGCGGGTGTTGACGTCGGTCGCCTCCATGGCGGCGCTGGTCGTCGCGAAGTCGTCGGTCTCCAGGTAGCCGACGACCATGCCGTCGTCCTTCCGGAGGAACAGGGAGTAGTTGCGCCAGCCGGTCTCGCGCAGGGCGTCGAGCATCTCCGGCCAGACCTCGGTGTGTGCCTCGAGGTAATCCTCGACGCGTTCCGGGCGGAGGTGGAGCACGAAGCAGACGCGCTGGGGGTCGGACATGGCGGCTCCTGACAGACGACGGACGGGGAAACGCAGATCGTCGGGAGTGGACCGTCTCGGCGAATTAAAACGTTTCAATTTGTGATTGCAGCAACATTAAGAGGGAGCTGTGAGGATGTCAAGGCCCGGTCCGGGCAAAGCGGCGCCGCTCGGGTCGAGATCGGTCATGCTCGTCTGAGCCCGCCCGCGGTGACCGTCGTCATCGCCGGCCGCGGGACACGGACTGCAATCGACAGGGGGGTTGACGTGCTCGGATGTCGGCGGACGAGGGGTGGACCGGACCTCGCGGGCAAGGTGGCGATCGTGACCGGGGGCGGCTCCGGCATCGGGGCTGCGCTCACCCGTGCGCTGGCCGCCGAGGGGGCGCAGGTCATATGCGCCGACATCGACCTCGCCGCGGCCGAACAGGTGGCGTCGTCGCTGTCCGGCGGGCCGGGCGCGGTTCGGGCCGTGCACCTCGACGTGACGGACCGCGCGGCGGTCCAGCGCGTGGTCGACGACGTCGTCGCGGAGGCGGGACGACTCGACCTCATGTTCAACAACGCCGGGATCACGTGGGGTGGCCCCACCGAGATGCTGACGCCGGACCAGTGGGACGCCATCATCGATGTCAACATCCGCGGCGTCGTCCACGGGGTGGCGGCCGCCTATCCGGTGATGATCGGTCAGCGGTCGGGGCACATCGTCAACACGGCATCCATGGCCGGCCTCGTTGCGGCCGGCCTGATCACCAGTTACGTCATGACCAAGCACGCGGTCGTCGGGATGTCGCTGGCGCTGCGCACCGAGGCGGCCGGGTATGGCGTCAAGGTGACAGCCGTCTGCCCGTCCGCAGTCGAGACACCGATCCTGGACAAGGGCTCGGTCGGCGGATTCGTCGGCCGCTCTTTCTATCTGGCGAGTCAGGGTTCCGCGACGGCCTACGACGCGGATCGGCTGGCGCAGGACACCCTGGCCGCGATCGCCGCGAACCGATCGCTACTCGTCGTACCGCGACGTTCCAGGATCTCGTGGCGCATGCAGAGATTGGCGCCCGGACTCACCAATCGCCTTGCCGCGCACTTCATCGCACGGCAACGTGCGGAGTTGCGCCCGGAGGGCTAACCGCCTGCAGTACTGCTCAGAATCGCGACGATGACACCGGCCACGGTCAGTACGCCGACCACCCACGCCATCGCGACGGCAACGCGTCGTCGACCGAAGCGGGCGGCGTTGATGCCGATGCCGATGCAGACCAGGATCGCGATCGAGTACACGGAGATACCGAGGGTGAGAAGGGCGACCGAGGAGTCGGCGAGGAAGACAACCCGAGTGGACATGCCACCGAGTACAGCACGCCCCTGCCGGGATCGTGGAAACCCGTCCACGCAGTCGCGTGGACGGGCCTCGTGTAGTCGCTCCGGCATGGCGCCTCTCCGGCGCCGCGCTAGGAACCGACGGCCACCTGCTCGAACGTGAGCCGTTCCGGCGCTTCGCGCCCGGCGAAGACCTGCCGGTTCGGGAAGCCCCCCGTCCAGAAGTCGTACAGGTACGAGACCAGCCCGCCGGAGTGGTGGTCGCACACCATCACTCCGTCGGTGATGAGCACCGGCCACTCGTCGGGGTCGTCGCCCGTCCGGTGCCAATAACCCGAGTCGCCGTCGGTGGAACGCCCCCATCCGAAGAAGGCGCCGCCGGCCAGATCGACGGCCGTGTCGGTGCCGTCGTCATGAGCCCAGGTCACGATGCTCAGATCCTCGAGGAGTGGCTCGAGTTCGGCCACCGCGCGGCGGCCCGCCTCATCGATCGGCGCGTCGGGCCAGGGGAGTCCGGTCCATACGAGGAAGTCGTCGCAGAAGACGCCAGGCCCGTAGGTGTCGGCCAGTGCCTTGTAATCGGTCGGCAGCCGGAATCCGAGTCGCTGTTCGATGATCGCCCAGTCGACCGTCGCCGGTCGCGCCGCCGGTGGTGGGATCAGCGCGATCAGATCATCGATGGTGTGCTTCGGCATGATCGTCACCTCACGTTCGGGATGATCTCGAAATGAGCGATGCCGCCCCGGACGCCGAACGCTCCGACGGCGATGTCGGTCGGCGGACTGTGGTATCCGTTCCCGTAGATCGGGGTCACACTGTAGTGGACGGCTTCGCCCTTCGCGACGACACGAGCGATGCGGTTCTCGAGGATGCGCATGCGGGTGCTGGCCGCGTTGCTCAACGCCACGATGTTGCGGGCGTCGCCGCCGAGTCCACCGAGGCGGTTCGCGAGCAGGTGTCCGCGTTCCAGTCCCGGCCGGTAACCCGGGGGAGTGATGGACCGCGTACTCGGAGTGCCGGTTCGCAGCATGTTGGGAGTGATGGCGGCGTTCATACCGGTCGCAGCACGGCCCTGCATGCGTGTCAGGTTGACTTCGCCGCCGTCGCGGAATCGGGTGGTCCGCGTGAGGGTCGTCCGGTCGGTGCGGTCGCTCGAGATCTTCTCGTTGTACGGGTAGCGCTGTGGCGCTGGGTAACCCGGCGTCGGATTGGTGACCGACGGAGCCGGGGTGCCCGGCCGCTGCGGGGGCGGGGGAGTGCTCGGCCGGTGTGGACCGCCGGAGCCGGGGCCCATTCCCTGCAGGTGTACGCGGCACCCGTTGGCCCAGGCGACGAGGGCCGCACGTTCGGTGTTCAGTCGATTGGCCTCGGCCTGGTAGGCGGTGGCCTGTAGTTGCTGCTCCGGAATCCGGAACTGTCTCGGCTTGGAGTTGTGCGCCGCGATGCGAGCGTTCAGTGACCGGGCCTCGGCATTTCCCTGCGCGATGTCGCGGTCACTGCACCCGGTCGGTACGGCATTCGCCGCATGGACCGGCGTGACAAGTGCGACGACGAGAAAGAGGGCGATCATCGCCCCACGCATCAATATCTTCATCTGTTCCCCCGACGGGTCGTCCTGAGTGGTCTCGATGGGCCGCAACGGACTCGGAAGGTCCCGAGAGTCGTTCGGTACCACCGGCAGTCATGTAACCGTGGGGATCGGAGCGGTGTCCACGCACGTATTCGGCTGAACGGCCATGCGTTTGATCGACGCGGATCGGGTCGACGAACGTGGACGGGCGCCGGAAACGGCGACTCGAGACAGCGAAAACGCCCGGCCGTGAGTGCCCCCAGTCGGACTCGAACCGACACTGTGCCGATTTTAAGTCGGCTGCCTCTGCCAATTGGGCTATGGGGGCGCAGGGTCCGCGCGACGACGGTGCCCCTGGTGAGCATAGTCAGCCGGCGCCGTGGCGGCTGCCCTGTGGTCCGGCGTCGCCACCGCCAGACCTCAACTCGACCGCCAGACTTCGATCGACGTCTGCCGGTCGAGTCGAAGTCTGGGAGTCGAAGCATCCTTGACCGGCCTCGAAGCCGGGGCCATCATGGGGCATGGACGCGGCAGCAGTGACCGGGGCACGTAATTGGGAAGCCGTCCGAGAACGGCATCCCGCCATCGTCGAGCGTCTCGAGGCGGGTCTGATACAGGGCGACCCGCTTGCCGACGCGGTGATCGCCGAGGCCAGGGAGCGGGGCATCTCGTTCTCCACCCTGGTCACGCTGCTGGAAGAGCGCGACGCCGACACGGCGTCCGATCCCGACCATCTCGAGATGCCGAGCTCGATGGTGCATCTGCTGCAGGTCGCGAGCACCCCACCGCCGTGGTTCGATGCCGCCTGGGCCGAGGCCGGCGCCCGCGCGTGGTGGCGCTTCGGGACCCTGCAGTCGTCGACGTTGTACCAGTCGCTGATCTACGGGTTCAAGGCCCAGGGTTTCGTCCGTCCGCTCGTCGCCACGGGCCGACTGGGATCGGGGACTCGAGATCGGGTCGAGTCGACGGCGCGCTGGGTCGCCGAGGCGACGGCTCCCGGTTCGATGCTCCCGGGTCGTCCCGGTTGGGTTGCGACACTGCGTATTCGGCTCCTCCACGCCTACATCCGCGACGTTCTGCGGCGCCCACCCGGGGGAGGATTGTCAGAAGAGGACGGCCGGGGCTGGGACGAAGACGAGTGGGGCGCGCCGATCAACCAGACGTACTCGGTGATGACCATCTCGTGCGGCTTCCTGGCCCTACCCCTCGTCGTCGCACGGGATTTCGGCATCCACTACAGCAGCGCCGAGCGGGAGGCGATCACTCATCTCTGGCGCTGGATCGGCTGGGTCATCGGCGTCGATGACGACCTGCTGCCGCCGACGCATGACGCGGCCACTGAGTTGTTCGCTGTGGCAGGAGAATTCGAGCTGCGGCCCGACGATTCGTCGAAGGTCCTGATCAAAGCGCTGCTCCGCGAGGGCTACGACCTCCCGCGCGTCGTGCACGGTGCCGCCCCCATACCGGTCCCCGGGCTCCTGGTCTCCGCGGTGGATGCACTCACCAGGCCCCTGCTGATGTCGTCGTTCTCGGCCATCAGCACCCGGTGGGTCGAGCGGCCGGTCGCCCGGCGGATGGGTCTGCGCCGGACGCCGCTGCATCATCTCGTCGATGTCGCGCGTCCCGCCGTCCGGCTACGCGAGATCGTGCGGGCGACCGGACTGCTCGGATCGGAGTCGACGGTGATCGAACGCGAACTGCGCACCGTCCGACGCGGACTGGGAATGCCGCAACCAGCCGAAGCGACCTTGACCGCCTAAATTACTGCTGATAACTTAACGCCGTAAAGTCGACCGACGCGACAGGGGTCCGCATGCTGGTCAGAGCGACACGGCTGGTCATATCCATGCCCAAACGAGTGCTGCTGGGTGCGCTCATCCTGCTGGTGGTGTGCGGGGCGTACGGCGCCACCGCGGCCGAACACCTGCTCGCGGGCGGTTACAGCGACCCGAATTCGGGGTCGGCCCGAGCCGAGAAGGTCCTCGACGAGACGTTCAACCGGGGCGGGGTCCAGGTCGTCCTCAAGCTCGACGGGCCGGATGGCGTCGACATCTCGCGCGACCCGACGGCCCGAGCGGTCGGCGACGACATCGTCGCCGTCCTGAACCGCAACCAGTACGTGCAGGACCAGATCCTGTCGGTGTGGGCCAATCCGGCGCTCGACTCCGCGCTGGTCAGTCGCGACCGGACGTCGACATTGATCATCGCGTCGCTCGACGGGGGCGAGGACTCGGCACCGGCCCACGCCGAGGAGATCGAAGACGCCTTGGCCGGTGTCCGGGACGGGATCACCGTGCAGGTCGGTGGCCAGGGACTCGTCTTCGCGCAGGTCAACGAACAGACCGCCGCGGACCTGCTCATCGCCGAGGCGATCGCGATCCCGATCACGTTCATCGTGTTGATCTTCATCTTCGGCGGGGTGCTCGCCGCGGCTGTCCCCGTCGGCATCGGCATCGTGTCGATCATCCTGACCTTCGCGCTCCTCCGGGTGATCGGATCGGTCACCGACGTTTCCGTGTTCGCCCTGAACCTCACCACCGCACTGGGTCTCGCGCTCGCGATCGACTACACGCTGCTGATCCTCACGCGATACCGGGAAGAGGTCGAGCACGGCCTGAGCCGGCCCGACGCGATCGTCCGGACCCTGGCCACGGCCGGGCGGACCGTCGCCTTCTCCGCGGTGACCGTCGCCCTGTCGCTGAGCGCGCTCGTGCTGTTCCCGCAGTACTTCCTGCGGTCCTTCGCGTTCGCGGGCCTCGGCGTCGTGGTCGTGGCCGCGGTGTCGGCGCTCGTACTGACGCCGGCCGTGCTCATGCTCCTCGGTGATCGCATCGACGCCCTCGACGCCCGGAAGCCACTCCGACGCCTGCTGCGACTGCCGCCGGCTCGGCCCGTCGAACCCGAGGACACCTGGTGGTACCGGCTCGTGCAGTGGGTGCTGCGCCACGCACTGCCGGTCGCCGCGGTCGTGACGGTCTTCCTGCTGGTTCTCGGCGCGCCGTTCCTGTCGATGAAGCTGGGGTTCCCCGACGACCGGGTGTTGCCCGAGTCGGCGAGTGCGCACGCGATCCAGCAGGAGATCCGCGACGACTTCGAGGACGATCTGTCCGCAGCGGTCACCGTCGTCGTGCGCGGGCCCGTGGACGACGCGACCCTGGCCGCCTACACCCGCGCCCTGTCGACGGTCGGCGACGTGAACTCCGCAGGGTCGTCGGCCGGCACCTTCGTCCGGGGTGCGCAGGCCGCCCCCGGCAGTCCGGACGACAGCCGCGGCGACGTCCATGTCCTGCAGGTCTCGACCGACCGCGACCCGATGAGCGAGTCGGGGATCGCCCAGCTCGACGAGCTGCGGGCGGTGCCACAGCCGACGGGGACGGAGACCTTGTTCAGCGGGCTCGCCGCCGCCACCGACGACACCGTCGGGTCGATCTACGCGCATCTGCCGTGGGTGCTCGGCCTGATCGCGATCGCGACGTTCGTGCTGCTGTTTCTCTTCACCGGAAGCGTCGTTCTTCCCCTGAAGGCGCTCGTCCTCAACGTCCTGTCGCTGTCGGCGACGTTCGGCGCGATGGTCTGGTTCTTCCAGGAGGGGCACCTCGGCGGACTGGGGACCACCGCCACCGGCACCCTCAGTGCGACCATGCCGGTGCTGCTGTTCTGCGTCGCGTTCGGCTTGTCGATGGACTACGAGGTGTTCCTCCTGGGACGGATTCGCGAGGAGTGGTTGCGATCGGACCGGACCCGCGCGGCCAGCGACCACGCGGTGGCCCTGGGCTTGGCCCGCACCGGGCGGGTCATCACGGCTGCGGCACTGCTGATGAGCATCGTCTTCGCCGCCATCGCGGCGTCGGAGGTGTCGTTCATGCGGATGTTCGGGGTCGGCCTCACCTTGGCCGTCCTGATGGACGCGACGATCATCCGGATGTTCCTCGTCCCCGCGTTCATGCGTCTGGCCGGGCGGGCGAACTGGTGGGCGCCTGGTCCGCTGAGACGGCTGCACGATCGGATCGGATTGACCGAGGAAGCCCCGGAGGTCGGGCATCCCGCCGAGAAACCGGCGCCCGACACCGCGCCGACGAGGGCCTGACACCGAATACCCCACAGAGGCGGATGAACGGCGGCAGGACAGGTTCAGGAGTGCAGTGACGACACGCAGACGAGCGAGATCACCACGCGGTTCGGGGGAGATCCTCGCCGAGGAGATCATCGAGGCCGCCGGTGAGTTGCTGGTGGAGAACGGCGACGACACCGCGATGTCGATCCGCGCGGTCGCCAACCGTGTGGGGGTCACGCCGCCGTCGATCTATCTGCACTTCGCCGACAAGGAGGCGCTTCTCGACGCGGTGTGCGCCCGGTATTTCGAGCGCCTCGACGACGAGATGGCCGCCGCGTCGGAGGGCATCGACGACGCCTTCGAACGAGCGCTGAACCAGGGGATGGCGTACGTACGATTCGCCGTCGCCACGCCGGTTCTCTATCGCGTGGCGTTCGGCAAACCCACTCCCGAAGGGCATCCGTCGAAGGTCGACGAGGTGCTCGCCGCCAGTGCCTACTCCCGGTTCGTCGCCACGGTGACCGAGCTGGCCGACCTCGACGTGTTCGACCCCGCGGAGATCGCGGACATCGTCCTCGAGTTCTGGGCCGCGGCCCACGGGATCGCCTCGCTGATGCTCGCGAAACCGGGCCTCGCATGGGGCGACGACTTCGCGCGGGCGGAGTCCATGCTGACCGCGATGTTCCTCGGCCGGGCCGCACTCGGGACCGGGGAGGGCTTGGATCAGGCCGCTGTCCGCAGCCGGTTGCGGACGCTGCGCGAAGGCGTGGAGTGACTCCACGACGGGTCTTCGACGACAGAAGAGTCAAGAGTCGGTAAAGTCGACGTCGACTCGGTCGTTCCGCGTTCTCGTCAGGGAACTCACAGGAAAGGCCCGACGTTGAGACGGTATACATCCGTACCGATTAAGGAGCGCTTCGTGCGAGAAAGCAGCAATCCGGTGATGCGCGGCGTGGTCCGCGACAATCAGTCCGGGTACGCGGGTTTCGGGGCCGGCATGGCCGGCGCCGGCGCCGCGGTCAATCAATACGGTCAGGCCACTGACCCCTACACCCAGCCGGCACCGCCGGCCACCCGTCAGCTCACGATCGACGACGTCGTCACGAAGACCGCCATCACCCTCGGGGTGCTGACGGTGGCTGCCGTGGCCACCTACTTCGCGATCAGCAGCCGCGCGACCGAGGCCGCCCAGGCAGCTCTCGCCACGCCGCTCATGCTGGTCGGTGCCATCGCCGGTCTCGTCCTCGTCCTGGTGGCGAGCTTCGGGCGCAAGCAGGACAACCCGGCCATCGTGCTGGCCTATGCCGCGTTCGAGGGCCTGTTCGTCGGCGCCATCTCGTTCGTCTTCGCGAACTGGGCCGTCGCCGGTGACACCTCGGCCGGAGCCCTGATCGGACAGGCTGTCCTCGGCACCTTCGGCGTGTTCTTCGGCATGCTGTTCGTGTACAAGGTCGGCGCGATCCGCGTGACGCCGCGCTTCACCCGCATGTTGTTCGCCGGCATGATCGGTGTCCTGGTCCTGATGCTCGGCAACCTGGTCATCGGCCTGTTCACCGGCGAGGCCGGGGTGCTCCGCGACGGCGGCCCGATCGCGATCATCTTCTCGCTGGTCTGCATCGCTCTCGCCGCGTTCAGCTTCCTGCTGGACTTCGACGCCGCCGATCGTCTGATCCGCGCCGGCGCACCCGACCGCGCCGCCTGGGGCGTCGCTCTCGGCCTGACCGTCACCCTGGTCTGGCTCTACGTCGAGATCCTGCGCCTGCTGACCTACTTCAACTCCGACTAGTCGTCCGACGCCCGCGGCCCCGCACCTCTGAGGTGCGGGGCCGCCGGCGTGTCCGGGCCGGATGGCGACAAACTGTGCCGCCCGATCGCGTTTGCGGGGGCCAACCCGCCGCAGCGGTTCTACCGTGCGGACATGGTGTTCTTTCTGATTCAGCTGGCGCTGATGATCATCGGCGCCGTGGTGCACATACTGGTGGACCGATCGGTGCGGCGACGCACTCTCGGCCGCGCAGCCGAACTCGTGCTGCTCTGGATTCTCGTACCCGGAGGTGCGTTCGGCATCCTCGCCGGCATCGGGCACGTCGGACCGAACGCGCCCGAGATCGCCGAAGGCATCGGACCGGATTTCATTCCGTCGATGTTCCAGTGGGAACTCGGGTGGAACGACATCGCCGTGGGCGTCCTCGGCGTGCTCTGCTTCCGCGTGGCCAACCGTGGCGGATGGCTCGACGCCGCTGTCTGGGCGCTGGCGATCAGCTACGGCGGAGACCTCGCCGGGCACATCTCGCAGTACTACATCCACGACAACACCGCGACGAACAACGTCTGGGCGATTCCCGCCGAGATCTACATCGTCGGCGCGGTCGTCATCGCATGGTTCGTCTACCGACGAACAACCCCCCGCAGCGTCGCGGTCCGAGGACCTGACGCGGCGAGGGGTGTCGACGAGACGGAGACGACCTCGATCAGCTGAGGCGCTCCAGCACTGCTCAGCTGAGGCGCTCCAGCACTGCTCAGCTGAGGCGCTCCAGCACCATGGCCATACCCTGACCGCCGCCCACGCACATCGATTCGATGCCGAAGGTCTTGTCGTGGGTACGAAGGTTGTTGAGCAGAGTGGTCGTGATGCGGGCGCCGGTCATTCCGAACGGGTGCCCGAGCGCGATCGCACCGCCGGAGACGTTCAGCTTGTCGTGGTCGATGCCGAGTTCGGCGGCCGACCCGAGGACCTGAACGGCGAACGCCTCGTTGATCTCGACGAGGTCGATGTCCGACAGCGACATCCCGGAGACCTTGAGCACCTTGCGGATCGCCTCGATCGGGCCGAGGCCCATGATTTCCGGTGACAGGCCGGTCGCCGCGGTGGCGACCACGCGGGCGAGCGGCGTCAGGCCCAGTTCCTTCGCCTTGGTGTCGCTCATGATGACCAGCGCCGCGGCGCCGTCGTTGAGCGGGCACGCATTGCCCGCGGTGATGGTGCCGTCGGGGCGGAAGACCGGCTTGAGCTGTGAGATCTTCTCGTAGGTCGTGCCGGCGCGGGGGCCGTCGTCGGTGGTGACGAGGGAGCCGTCGGGAAGCGTGACCGGGTCGATCTCGCGCTCGAAGAAGCCGGACTTGATGGCGTCCTCGGCGCGGTTCTGGCTCAGCACGCCCCAGCGGTCCTGGTCTTCGCGCGAGATGCCGGTGAACGACGCGACGTTCTCCGCGGTCTGGCCCATCGCGATGTACACGTCGGGGATGAGCTCGTCCTTGCGGGGATCGTGCCAGATCCCGGCATCGCCGGCAGCGGCCTTCTCGGTCCGGGCCATGGCATCGTCGAAGAGCGGGTTCTTCGAGTTCGGCGCGCCGTCGGCGCCACCGGAGATCCCGAAGCTCGACACGCTCTCGACGCCGCCGGAGATGAGGACGTCGGCCTCGCCGGCCTTGATCGCGTGCAGTGCCATCCGGGTGGTCTGCAACGACGACGAGCAGTAGCGGTTCACCGTGACACCGGGGATGTGGTCGTGACCGAGCTCGACCGCGATGACCCGGGCGATGTTGTAGCCGCCCTGTCCGCCGGGCTGACCGATGCCCCAGTGGATGTCCTCGATCAGGGCGGGGTCGAGCTCGGGCACCTTGGCGAGAGCGGCTTCGACCATCTGGCGCGACAGTTCGTCGGGCCGGACGTCTTTGAGGGATCCCTTGGCGGCGCGGCCGATCGGGGAACGGGCATGGGCGACGATGACAGCTTCAGGCATACCTCAAAACTACCGCACCAAGCATCTGCTTGGTCGCATGGTCGACGTGCGCAGAAAGGCGCTGGTCAGGAGCTTGTGAACAGCTTCCTGACACGTGTGACGAGTCGTGTTTCTTCGACCGCCTCGGACACCTTGGGCGGTTCAGGCAGCGGCGTCGGTCCCCATTCGCCGATCGCGGCGAGGACCTCGGGCACGAGGATGTCGGCGGCCAGCTCGTACCCCGCGGCCGACGGATGGAAGCGGTCGGGCGACAGCATGTGTTCGGGGCGCGCGAGGAACTCCTCGGTCAGCAGGTCGGCGAGTGGCACGGGACGGCCCCCGGCGGCACGGACCGCCGACCGCTGCGCCGCGGCCAGCGTGAGTCCCCAGCGTCGCAACACCATTCGCAGCGGCTGGGGGATCGCGGTGACCACCCCGAAGTCCGGGCAGGTACCCACGACCACCTTCGCGCCCTCGTCGACGAGTGCGTGGACCGCCTCACCGAGCCTGCGTGCCGACGGAAGCGGACTGTTGCGGGCGGTGACATCGTTGGCGCCGACGAGGATGACGGCGACGTCGGGTCGCTCGTGGTGGACGAACATGGCCTCGATCTGGGCGGCGAGCCCTTTCGACGTCGCTCCCACGATGGCCTTGTTGGCGTAGCGGACCACCTGATCGGTCTCCGCGGCGACCCGGCGGGCGATCTGTACCCCCGGCGTCTCCTCGGCCGTCTCGGCACCCAGCCCGGCGGCTGTCGAATCGCCGAACACCACGAGGTACAGGTCGTAGACGGTGTCGCGGGTGAAGCGCTCGCTGGTGCCGTCCGGCCGGTACACGCCGTCACCGTCCGGGGCGTTGTCGGTGCGGTGCGGGATCACCACTCGGGCCTCGGCCGCCTGACTGTTCAGCAGGTTGTAGGCCGCCCATCCGGCACCCGCAGCGCCGGCGGTCGCAGCAGCCGTGGCTCCCACGTCCCGGATGATTCTCTCGGCGGTCATCTTGCGGCTCGAACCGGACACGGGTGCCAGTTTAGAGGCTCGGGCGCGGCCCCCCGGTCTGCTCGTCGGCCGGGTGTCGGGGTCCGCGGCGACTCCGGGACCGACTCTGGGACCATGGACACATGCGCATCGCCAATCACGTCGTCGACCTGGTGGGCAACACCCCGCTGGTCAAACTGAACTCGGTGACCTCACCCGGATCGGGCCTGGTCGCCGCCAAGGTCGAGTACCTCAATCCCGGTGGTAGCAGCAAGGACCGTATCGCCGTGCGGATGATCGACGCCGCCGAGGCGTCGGGTGAGCTGAAGCCGGGTGGGACGATCGTGGAACCGACGTCGGGCAACACCGGCGTCGGTCTGGCACTCGTCGCCCAGCAGCGCGGGTACAAGTGCGTGTTCGTCTGCCCGGACAAGGTGGGCGAGGACAAGCGCAACGTCTTGCGTGCCTACGGCGCCGAGGTCGTGGTCTGCCCGACCGCGGTCGAGCCGTCCCACCCGGACAGCTACTACAGCGTCTCCGACCGCCTGGTCACCGAGATCGACGGCGCGTGGAAGCCCAATCAGTACGCCAACCCGGCCGGTCCGCAGAGTCACTACGAGACCACCGGTCCCGAGATCTGGGCCGACACCGACGGCAAGGTCACGCACTTCGTGGCGGGCGTCGGCACGGGCGGCACGATCACCGGCACCGGCCGGTACCTCAAGGAGATCTCCGATGGCGCGGTGAAGGTCGTCGGCGTCGATCCCGAGGGGTCGGTGTACTCCGGCGGGACCGGTCGGCCGTACCTGGTCGAGGGCGTCGGTGAGGACTTCTGGCCCTCGGCCTACGACCCGGCCATCCCCGACGAGATCATCGCCGTCTCCGACGCCGACTCGTTCGACATGACGCGGCGACTGGCACGCGAAGAGGGACTGCTGGTCGGCGGTTCGTGCGGGATGGCGGTGGTCGCGGCCCTTCGGGTCGCCGAGCGTGAGGGTCCCGACGCCGTGGTCGTCGTCCTGCTTCCCGACGGCGGTCGCGGCTACATGGCGAAGATCTTCAACGACCAGTGGATGAGCAGCTACGGGTTCCTGCGCACCCCGCTCGACTCCAACACCAAGGAATCGCTCGTCGGGGATGTGTTGCGCGGCAAGACGGGCGCGTTGCCCGACCTCGTGCACACCCACCCGCAGGAGACGCTGCGCGATGCGATCGAGATCCTCCGCGAGTACGGCGTGTCCCAGATGCCGGTCGTCGGTGCCGAGCCGCCCGTGATGGCCGGCGAGGTCGCGGGCGCGGTCACCGAACGTGATCTGCTCAGCGCGGTCTTCGAAGGTCGCGCCAGCCTCGCCGACCCCGTGTCGGCACACATGGGGGAGCCGTTCCCGCTCATCGGTTCCGGCGAACCGGTGTCGGCGGCCACCAAGGCGCTCGGCGACTGCGACGCGCTCATGGTCGTCGAAGACGGCAAGCCCATCGGCGTGATCACGCGCCACGACCTGCTCGCCTTCGTGTCGAGCCACCCGATCGTCGGATAGGAGCACCACCGTGAGTGAACGACGCAGCGCAGCGGACTCGGTTCGCTGGCAAGGCTTCTCGACCCGCGCCATCCACGCCGGTTACGACCCGGATCCCCAGACGGGCGCGGTGAACGTCCCGATCTACGCGAGTTCGACGTTCGCCCAGGACGGTGTCGGCGGATTGCGCGACGGGTTCGAGTACGCACGCACCGGCAACCCGACCCGACGCGCCCTCGAGGCCAACCTCGCCGCTCTCGAGAGCGGCACCTACGGACGGGCTTTCGCCTCCGGTATGGCGGCCACCGACTGCCTGCTGCGGTCGACGCTGCGGCCGGGCGATCATCTGGTGATCCCGAACGACGCCTACGGCGGGACGTTCCGGCTGATCGACAAGGTCTTCAGCCAGTGGGGCATCACCTACTCGGTGGCCCCGGTGTCCGACGTCGCCGCGGTGCGCGACGCCATCCGGCCGGAGACCAAGCTGGTCTGGACCGAGACGCCGACCAACCCGCTGCTCAACGTCGGCGACATCGAGACTCTCGCCGCCGTCGCGCACGAGGCCGGCGCGAAGCTCGTCGTCGACAACACCTTCGCCTCGCCGTACCTGCAGCAGCCACTCGTGCTGGGCGCCGACGTCGTCTTGCATTCCACGACCAAGTACCTGGGCGGGCACTCGGATGTCGTCGGTGGCGCACTGGTCACCGACAGCGAGGAGCTCGACGAGGCGTTCGCGTTCCTGCAGAACGGTGCCGGTGCGGTTCCCGGACCGTTCGACGGATTCCTGACGCTGCGCGGCATCAAGACCCTCGGGGTGCGGATGGATCGGCACTGCGACAACGCGGAGAGGGTGGTCGAGTTCCTGAACGGCCACGCCAAGATCGACGCCGTCCTGTACCCGGGTCTGGAGAACCATCCGGGACACGAGGTCGCGGGTAAGCAGATGAAGCGCTACGGCGGCATGGTCTCGGTGCTGGTCAAGGGCGGCCTCGACGACGCCAAGGATTTCTGCGCGCGCACCGAGGTGTTCACGCTCGCCGAATCGCTCGGCGGCATCGAGTCGCTGATCGAACACCCCGGCGCGATGACGCACGCCTCGACCGCCGGATCGCTGCTCGAGGTGCCGGCCAACCTCGTCCGCCTCTCGGTGGGCATCGAGGACATCGACGACATCCTCGGCGATCTGGAGAACGCGCTGCGCTGACCCGGGGCGGATACTGGTGCCCATGTTGCTGACTGCCGCCGACGTCGACCGGGCCGTTGCGGAACTGTCGGGGGTGATCCGGCGGACGCCGACGATCGCCTCGCGGGTGGTGTCCGAGCGCAGTGGGGCCCAGGTGTGGCTCAAGTGCGAGAATCTGCAGCGCACCGGGTCTTTCAAGCCGCGCGGCGCGTACCTGCGCATCTCCCGGTTGTCGGCGGCGGAACGCGCGCGCGGGGTGGTCGCGGCCAGTGCGGGCAATCACGCGCAGGGAGTCGCCTGGGCGGCATCGGATCTCGGCATCGCGTCGCGGGTCTACATGCCCACCGGTGCCGCGCTGCCGAAGATCGCCGCCACCAAAGCCTATGGCGCCGAGGTGGTGCTGGCGGGATCGACGGTCGACGAGTCGCTCGTCGAGGCACAGCGACATGCCGAGGCCACGGGCGCGGCCCTGATCCATCCGTTCGACCATCTCGACATCGTGGCCGGACAGTCGACGGTGGGGGTGGAGATCCTGGAGCAGATCCCGGATGTCGCCACGATCGTGGTGCCGCTCGGCGGCGGTGGACTGCTGGCCGGCGTCGCCGCCGCGGTGCGTCTGCGACGTCCCGAGGTCGAGGTGATCGGCGTGCAGGCCGCTCAGGCAGCCGCTTGGCCGACATCGCTCGCCGAGGAACGGCCGATGCCGGTCGCGGCGATGAACACGATGGCCGACGGCATCGCCGTCGCGACCCCGGGGGCGGTCCCGTTCGCGCATGTCACCGAGTTCGTGGACCGGGTCGTCACGGTCAGCGAGGAGGAGTTGAGCACCGCGCTGCTGCTGATGCTCGAGCGGGCCAAGCTGGTGGTCGAGCCCGCCGGGGCCGCGGCGGTGGCGGCGGCCGTGAGCGGACGGCTCGCCCTGTCGGGGACCGTGTGCGTCGTGCTGTCCGGCGGCAACATCGATCCGCTGCTGCTGCGCCATGTCACGACGCACGGCCTGACCGCCGCCGGACGTTTTCTCACCGTGACGGCGACCGTCTCCGACCGGCCGGGTGGTCTCGTCACTCTCCTCGAACTGCTCCGCGATCTGGGGGCGAGCGTGCTCGACGTCGTGCACTCGCGCGTCGCCGACGACCTCTATCTCGGGGAGGTGCAGGTGACGGTGAGCGTCGAGACCCGCGGACACGATCATCAGCACGACGTCCGGCGGGCCCTCGCCGACGCCGGGTTCCTGCGCGACTGAGCACGGACGGCGGCGCTAACCTGTCCTGGTGTCTGCCGACGGACCCGCCCTGATCGGTCTGCTGGGCCCGATCGCGGTCGGATCGTGCCCGGTGGGGGCCGAGCGGCCCGACCGGCTCGTCGGAGTGCCGGGGCTGCGTGCCCGACGCCTGCTCGTGGCGCTCGCCCTCGCCGAGGGGCGCCTGCGTTCGGCGGACCGCCTGATCGACGACGTGTGGGCCGACGATCCGCCCCGTTCGCCGCACAGCGCGCTGCACACCCAGGTGTCCCGGCTGCGCAAGCTCCTGCCCGAGGGGGTTCTGGAGGGCACCGAGAACGGTTATCGGCTGCGCAACACCCGCACCGACCTCGACGTGGTCGACAAGCTTCTCACCGAGGGCGACCGGGAGGCCCACGACCGGGCGCGGCAGTGGTGGCGCGGCGTGCCCGGAGACGACCTCGGGGACGGCTCCCCGGTGACGGCGATGCTGTCCACCCGGATTCGACGCACCGAAGACGCGCTCGACGCCGCGCAGCTGACGGCCGCGCTCGCCGAGGGCGATTTCGCGACCGCCCGATTCATCGCCGAACAACGCTGCGCGCGAGACCCGTTCGACGAGGCGGCACACTCCGCGTTGATGCGGGCCCTGGCCGGCGAAGGCCGCGCCACCGACGCGCTCGCCGTGTTCGACCGGCTCAGACGCCGACTGTCGGCCGAGCTGGGGATGGACCCGGGCGCCGAGGTGGCCCGGGTCCACGCCGACGTCCTGGCCGCGACACCACGACCGGCGAGCAGCGCGCCGCGACCCACGCGTGCCGTCGGATTGCGTTCGCCCACCACCGAACTCATCGGCCGCGGTGCCGACCTCGACACCGTTGCGGACATGCTCGACACCGGGCGCGTGGTGACCGTGCTCGGTCCGGGCGGCGTCGGCAAGACGAGGGTCGCGACCGAGATGGGCCATCGACTGCATGCCACGGGAGTCCCGGTCTATTTCGTGTCCCTCGCCTCGGTGCGATCCGACGACGACGTGATCCCGGCGATCGCCGCCACGCTCGGGGTCGGCGAATCGGACCTCTCCGCCACCGGCCGCCCGCGCATGACCCCGGGAGACCTGACCGCACGTCTCGAGGACGTGCTGCGGGAGCGGCCATCGGTGGTGGTCCTCGACAACTGCGAACAGATCGTCGACGCGTGCGCCCGGATCGTCGCCGAACTCACCGCCGCGGTACCCGGCCTCCGGGTCCTGTCCACCAGTCGCACTCCGCTGGCCATCGCCGGTGAGCAGGTGCACCAGCTGCCTGTGCTGGCGGCGGTGGACGCGGATTCACCTGCGGTGCAACTGTTCCGGGCCCGCGCGCGGGCCGTGCGTCCCGACGCGGATCTACCCCCGGAGCGCGTCGTCGAGCTGTGCCGCCATCTCGACGGACTCCCGCTGGCCATCGAGTTGGCAGCGGCCCGCATCCGGACGATGACGGTCGACGAGATCGCCGACCGCCTGGGAGAGAAGTTCGCGCTCCTGCGGTCCGCCGACCGCACCACGCCGGACCGCCACCGCACCCTCTACGCGGTGATCGAGTGGAGCTGGGAACTGCTCGACGACGCCGGCCGGGCAGCGCTGGTACGACTGTGCCGCTTTCCCGGGGGTTTCGATCGATCGGCTGCCCGCGCGGTGACCGGGGCCGCCGGGGCGATTCTCGACGACACCCTCGAGAGCCTGACCAACCAGTCGCTGCTGTCGGTGGTGGAGACCGACGGTTCGGCGCGCTTCCGCATGCTGGAGATGGTTCGGGAGTTCGGCGAGACGCGGATGGACGCGGACCTGGCCACGCGCGTCGAGTCACTGATGAGACGCTGGGCCATCGAATTCGTCTCCGAGATGCGCAACCTGGCAGAGAACGGCGACCACACCGCGGGCGCCGGCGGACTGGCGCGCGAAGCCGACAACTTGACGTGGATTCTCCGGTCGGCCTGCGAGTCCGCGGCCACGTCGCCGACCGACGCTGTCGTCGCGGTGCTCACCACGCTGTACCCGGCGCTGGCTTACCACTGGACGGTTCGCGGTCTGCACGGGGAGACCCGAGCGTGGGGCGCCCGCGTGCTGATGGCTCTACCGCGCCCACCCGAGGCACCCGACGACGCCGTGCGCGAGAACTGGCAGGTGACCGCGATCGTCGGTGCGGTGCACGGGACGATGACCGGCGAACTCCGGGTGATCGCCACTGCGAGGTTCATCCTGCGGGGATTGCATCGCCCCGGTCTCACCTACGATCGTGCCAGCGAGTTCGTGTCCGCTGTCGGCCTGGCGTCCAACGCGATCCGGGGTTACCGCATGGTCTGTCGGGCCGCCGAGACCGCGTCCGACGACGAGGTGCGGGCGCTGGCGCTGACGATGCGGTCCCATCTGCGGGAGAACCGCGGACTGCTGGGTCCCGCGCTCCGGGACTCGATCGCGTCGGGCGATTGGCTCACCCGCAGTCGCTATGCGTCCTGGTTCCAGGGGATGTGGCAGTCGAGCACCGGCAGCCTGTACGCCCAGCAGGGCCGGTACGCCGCGGCGGCGTCGAGGTACCGGGACGGTATCGACCTGTTGGGTCGCCTGCACGCCGTCGAGGACGTCCGCCAGCTCCAGACCTTCCTGGCGCTCACCCTGCTCTCCGACGGCCGGGTCGCCGACGCCCGGCGCGAACTCGCGGTCATCGTCGACGACTGGGATCTCGACGTCGAGGATCCCCAGGGGAATCCGGAGGTGACCGGACCGGCGTTGCTCGGTGTCGCCGAACTCGCTCTCGTCGACGGTCTGCCCGAGAACGAGGTCGCGGCGATGTACGCGCGGGCCGCACGGATCATGCTGCGGGATCATCCCTTCGGTGTCGCCGACCCCGCGGTGCTGATGGTGGTCAGCGGGTGTGTGGCCGGGCTGGTGCGGTGCGGGGACATCGAGGCGGCGCGGGAACTGGTCCCGCAGATGGTGAAGGGGCTCGACGACATGATGTTCGGGCCCGGGTGGCAGGACCTCCCGCAGGCCGGCACCGTGGCCGCGGCGTTCACCGTGCTGTACGGCGCGGACCGCGCGTCGGACCCCCTCAGTCGACGCCTCGTCGAGCTGACGCTGAGTCTGCCCGGGCGCCAGGACTATCCGTCGCTGCGGTGGGCTCGGCAGTGGTCCGAAGAGCGTATTCGCGAGCACGGCGGTGCGGCCCGGCGGGTGCCGCGCCGCATCGCCGTGGACGAACTCGCCGACGTGATCCGAGATCAGGCGTTGCGCATGTAGGCCCGCACCGCGAGCGGGGCGAACACGGCAGTGATCACTGCGGCGCCGATCAGGGCCCACACGACGTGGATTCCGGCGTGGCCGGAGTTCGTCAGTTCGCGGACCGCCGTGACGAGGTGACTGACCGGGTTGACGTTCACGAAACCCTGCAGCCAACCGGGCATGGTGTCGACCGGGACGAAGGCATTTGACATGAAGGTCAACGGGAACATGATCATCATCGAGATGCCCTGCACGGCCGACGCTTTGCTCATGAGACAACCCATGAGTGCGAAGATCCACGAGACCGCGAAGCTGCACACGATGATGAGTGCCGCCGAGGCGATCACGCCGAGAACGTCGGGGCGCCAGCCCATCAGCACACCCATCACGACGGTCAGGACGGTCGCGATGGAGTAGCGGATGACGTCGGCGAGCAGAGCGCCGGCGAGCGGGCTGATCCGGGCGATCGGTAGCGAACGGAACCGGTCGAAGACGCCCTTGTCCATGTCCTCCCGCAGTTGGGTGCCGGTGACAATCGAGGTCATGATGACCGTCTGCACGAGGATGCCCGGGATGATCACCGGGAGATAGGCTTCCACATTCCCGCTGATCGCGCCGCCGAAGATGTAGGTGAACATCAGTGTGAAGATGATCGGTTGGAACGTGACGTCGAAGAGCTGTTCGGGGTTGTGCCGGATCTTGAGCACACCCCGGTAGGCCATGCTGAAGGACTGCCGGAACGACTCGGCCAGGCTGATGGAGGTCTTCACCTGCGCGCGTGCGGCGCGGGTCGTGACGGAGGTCGACGGGGGACTATCGAGGGTGGTGGTCATGAACGGGCCTCCTGGGTGGGGTCGGACGAATGTGTGTCGGACGACGGGCGCCCGGATGTGTCGGTGTCGGCGTCCGGCTCCGCCGGCCTGCCGGTGATGGTGAGGAACACCTCGTCCAGGCTCGGCTTCTGCACGGTGATCTCCTCGACGCCGATCCCGTTCTCGCGCAGGGCGATCAGCACATCGGGTACGAGCTCGGCCGAACTCAGCGGTACGGTCGTACGCGCGGCTTCGGGGCTCAGGGTGGCCTTCTGCCCGAGGATCGTCTCGGCGATCTCACACACGCGGGGTGCGTCCGCGCGATCGGCTGCGACGAGCTGGAGCGTGCTGGCGCCGATCGAGTGCTTGAGTTCGTCGGCCGTACCGTCGGCGATGACGCGGCCGTGGTCGATGACCGCGATGCGGTCGGCCAGCTGATCGGCCTCGTCGAGATACTGGGTGGTGAGCAGGACCGTCGATCCGCCGGCGACGAGCCGGCGGATGGTGTCCCACATCTGGGCGCGGGTTCGCGGGTCGAGGCCGGTCGTCGGCTCGTCGAGGAACAGCAGCGGCGGGGTGTCGATGAGGCTGGCCGCGAGATCGAGGCGCCGGCGCATTCCGCCGGAGAAGTTCTTCAGCGGTCGGGCCGCGGCGTCGGTGAGGGCGAATTCCTCAAGCAGCTCGTCGGCACGCGAGCGAGCCGCGGTCCGCGAGAAGCCGAGCAGGCGGGCGAACAGCACCAGGTTCTGGGTGGCGGTGAGGTCCTCGTCGACGGAGGCGTACTGCCCCGTGACGCCGACGAGTGAACGTACCGCGACCGCATCGTCGACGACGTCGTAGCCGAAGACGCGTGCGTCGCCGGCGTCGGGACGTAGCAGGGTGGCCAGCATGCTGACGGTGGTCGTCTTCCCCGCGCCGTTGGGCCCGAGGACGCCGTACACCGATCCGGTCGGGACGGTCAGATCGACACCGTTGACCGCACGGGTGGAACCGAAGTGCTTGACGAGGCCGCGCGCCTCGATCGCGAGGCCGGTGTGGGGGGACGAAGCCGGCCCGACGTCGGGCCGGGGAGTGGTTGTCGTTGTCATGGCGACAACTGTGGCGCCGTCGCCTGTCGTCGGGCTTGCGTCGGCTTACGTGGTGCTGTCGCGCGGCGCAGTGTTCCGCGGAACACTCGGGGCCCCGAACGTCGCCGGCAGCGGGCGACCGGCGTGTATTCGACGCAGCCGACACGTATACGACGGAGTGCTGTGGATGAGCGTCTGTGCTGTGGATTCATGGTGCGGCCGCAAGGACCGGACGGTTTACGTTGCCCGCCATGGGACGACGCACACATTCCTCCGAGGCGGCCTGGACACCACAGATCGCCCATCACGTCCGTCACGAGCTCATGGACCTCGTCCACGATCGGCGGCGGAAGGCGTACGAGCGAGGGGTTGGATTGGAGGTCGAAGCGGGACTGTTGGCAGAAGAGCTGAACGACGCGGATGACGGCGCGGTGCTGCTCGATTCCGAGGATTACGCCGACCGGGAGGTCGAACTCGACAAGGTGGAGGGACTGATGGCCGTGGCGAGATGGTGGTCGTGGCAACTCACTGAGGCCGTGTTGGAGCTCGCCGACACTCCCGTTCGTTGGATCACGGCGTCCGCACTCGGATTGGTCACCGATGCCGGCGAAGCAGAAGCCATCGCCGTGGGTGGTGAACTGGATACCCGCGTCCTCGCGACCCTGGGTCGCGCGGGTGTCGTGTTGTTCGAGAGATCCATCGGCCGCCATCGTTCGTCGGACAGGTTGCCGAATGCCGGCCACGGCGACGTCGGGATCGACGGATTGTGCTGGTGGCGTGCGACACTCGGCGAGGAGGATGCGCCTCCTGTCGTTGACATGGTCGTCGTGCACGTCTTGACCCGCGACCGGCAGGTCCGTCGCACCGCTGGAAGCGACGATTGGCGACCGGCGGTCGTCGAGGTGGATTCGTTCACCGTGGCGGTCGAGCCCGAGTGGATCGTGAGCGAACAGGCTTGTCAATCGGTCCGAGTGCTGACCCGTCTCGCCGTGGAGCTGGGTCGGGGAATCCTGACCGTGTCGTCGAAAGAGATGACCGACCGGTCATCCGTGGCAACCGCAGTGGTGTCCCAGTGATGCCGGTCAGCGACTCTCACGTGGCAGGTTCGAGATTCGCGAAATGCTTGAGGGTGTCGGCCTCGATGGTCTTGTAGACCGTCGACGACGCCGGACCGGAGAAGGCGGTGACCACGCGCGAGGACGTGGGGAGTTCCAGTGCGAAGGTCCACTTGAGTCGGCATCCCACGTCGGCGGGCAGGATCTCGGTCGCCTCGCCGAAGCGCCGAATGCCCGGGACGTTCGCCCGCAGAACCCGAAAACCGTTGCGGTAGTGACCGGTCTCGGGATCTTCGGTCCAGTCGAAGAAGTCTTCCTCGAGGGTGACGTAACCGGGACCGAGGACCGCCCGGCGCTGGGTACCCACACCGTACGGCGGCGGTGACACGAATTCGATCTTCTTGATGGCGCGGCACCAGTCCAGCGTGTTCTGACGGGTGAACTCGGCCCACGCGCGTTCCGGCGTGACCGGCAGGCGCACGTCGATGACGTGCCGGACCGGCGCATCGTCGAAGAAGTCGAGATCAAAGGACTCCAGCTCATGGGAACGTGCCATGGGTCACATTGAAGCACGTGGCCCTGACCGATGCCTCGGTCGTTCGGTTGCGACGAGCCCGCCGGGTCGGTCGAGCGTACCGACTGCAAAGATTCGTCTGTTCGGATGACACTGTGCGGCAACGGTTTTGTCGGACCCCGGTGCGACAGTGCGTGCAGATGCGGGACCGCTTCCCAGGTGCCGCACAGCAGAGAAGGACGATCGATGACCGACCCCCAGAATCCGAACCCCGCTCCCGGACCCGACCCGGGCCAGCAGCCGTCTTACGGCCAGCCGTACCAAGGGCAGCAGTACGGACAGCCGCCACAGCCCGGGGCGCCGCAATACGGCACTCCCCAGTACGGTGCTCCCCAGTACGGCGCTCCACCGCAGCCGTATCCGAACCCACCTGCGAAGAAGAAGAAAAAGTGGCCCTGGATCCTGGGTTCCATCGTGGTGCTGTTGATCATCATTCTCGCGGCGACCTCCGGCGGAGGGTCGGATGACACGGACAGCACCGCTGGTTCGGGTGCTTCCACTGCGACCGAGGCGGGTGAGCAGCGTGATTCGGGAGACGCGAACGGCGAGGACGCGGCGCCGGGCCTGAACACACCGGTACGCGACGGCAAGTTCGAGTTCGTGGTGACCGGCGTCGAACCCGGCTTGACGTCGGTGGGTGACAATCCGTACCTCACCGAGGAAGCCCAGGGGCAGTTCGTGATCGTCACCATGACTGTGAAGAACACGTCCGACCAGCCGCAGAGCTTCTCACCGACGGGACAGAAACTGCTCGACGCCGAGGATCGCAGCTTCGAGCCGGACACCTCGGCCCAGATCGCGCTCGGCGGGTCGGACATCCCCGTGTGGGACAACATCAATCCCGGAAATGCCGTGACCGTCAAGCTGGTCTACGATATGCCGGCAGGGGCGACACCGGCCTCCATCGAGCTCCATGACTCGATGTTCTCCGGTGGCGTGACGGTGGCTCTGTCCTAGTTGCGGTCGACTACCGCGGGTCATCAGGCCTGCCGAGAAACTCATCCGAACGGATGACACTGTGTGGCAACGGTTTTGTCAGACCTCGATGTCAGTCTGTCTTCAGATGCGGTACCGCTTCCCAGGACCCGCACATCACGAAGGATCAGGACGATGACCGAAGCCGATAATGCCCGACCCCACCGTTCCTCCGGCGCAGCGCCGGTCGGAGCACGACCGCAAGTCCCAGACCGTATGTGGCCGTTGTTCATCGCCGGCCTGGTCGCGGTGTGCGGAATTGCGTTGGCGCTCTTCCCGATCGTTGTGCACAACGACACCGACACCGCGACTTTCGGTGATACGGCGGCGCAGGTGTACGGCGAACCCTCGACACCCGCGACGACGACAGATGCAGAATCGCTCGCGACGTGGGAGCAGTCGAGCGCAGTGGCGAAAGCCAAGGACTACCTGTCGCTCATGGCGTTCTCGAAGTCGGGTCTGATCGATCAGCTGGAGTACGAGGGGTTCTCGACGACCGATGCGACCTGCGCGGTGACCGAGATCGAAGCCACGGGCGCCGTCGACTGGAACGCGCAGGCGGTGAAAAAGGCCCGCGACTATCGGTCGATGATGGCGTTCTCGCGGCAGGGCCTGATCGAGCAGCTCGAGTACGACGGCTTCACGCCGGCGCAGGCGGTCTACGGGGTCGACAACGCCTAGGGCTCACCGATGCCTGTCGGACGGCCGCGTCGCCGGCAAGTACAGCCCAGAGCACTGAGCCCGAAAACACGAAGCCCGGGACGACCATGTCGTCCCGGGCTCTGGTCCAGTGTCGATCAGCCGTGGTAGGGCTCCGCGCTGACCAGGGTCACCTTGATGGTGGCACCGCTGGGCACGGAGTACTCGCGGGTCTCGCCGACCTTGGCGTCGATGAGGGCGGCACCGAGCGGCGAGCTGGGGGAGTAGGTCTCCAGTCCGCCCTGGCCGCTCTCCTCGCGGGTGGCGATGAGGAAGGTCTCGGTGTCTTTCTCGTCACCGTCGTAGTAGACGGTCACGACGGAACCGGGCAGCGCGACGCCGGACTGGGTCGGCGCCTCGCCGACCTTCGCGTTGTTCAGCAGTTCCTGCAGCTGGCGGATGCGCGCTTCCTGCTGGCCCTGCTCTTCGCGAGCGGCGTGGTAGCCGCCGTTCTCCTTGAGGTCGCCCTCTTCGCGACGCTCGTTGATCTCGGCAGCGATGACCGGACGGTTGGCGATCAACGAGTCGAGCTCGCTCTTGAGGCGGTCGTGCGACTCTTGGGTCAGCCAGGTCACCTGGGTGTCGGTCATCGGTCACTCCTTTGTGTTGTCCGCGGCCCCGGGCGACCGTTTACACCAGGGGCATATGGACTGCTATAAATGCAGCAACACGACCCCTCGCGGAGCCGTGTATCCGATCAGAGTACCAGGTGCTGAGACCTATGGCACATCGGTTGTGCCGCGCGAGGCCGCCCGGAGCGCGTCTTGATAGGTCGGCTCCGCCCGCTTCAGCCATCCCACAACGAAATACGTCAGCGGCATGATGACGATTTCGACGAGCGTCTTCCACACGAAACCGACGATCGTGTAGTTGATGAAGTCTCCCCAGGTCGAGATGCCCAGCGCGGTGGCCGCGATCGAGCAGAACACGAGGGTGTCGGCGAATTCGCCGACAATCGTCGAACCCAGCAGGCGCGCCCACAGATGACGTTCGCCGGCCCGTTCCTTCATTTTGACGAGAACGAAGGAATTGAGGAATTCGCCTACGACATATCCGGCCAATCCGGCGAGCAGGAATTGTGGGACGACTCCGGCGACCGTCTCGAAAGACTCCTGCCCCTCGTAGAAATCGGCGGCCGGCAGATGAATGGTGAGCCAGAAACACAACGACGCGAGGATGAGCACCGCGAAACCGGCGAGAATGGTCCGGCGCATCGCCCGGAACCCGTAGACCTCACTGATCACGTCGCCCAGGACGTAGGCCAACGGGAACAGGAAGAAGGCGCCGTCGGTCACCAGTCCGTTCATCTGGATCGGGCCCAGATCGATGTGGAGCCAGTCGTCGAACAGCACCACGCCCTTGGTCCCGGTGACGTTGCTGATCAGCATGACGCCGACGAAGAGCGCGACCAGGAGCGGGAAGTAGCGGCTGCCGATCGAGGCGAAGGCGGCGCGCGGCGCCTGCGATTCGTCGCGTCCGGCCAGGGGAGCGGTCACTGATCCGACGGTTTCAGGTAGGCGGGCACGTCGAGCGTGCAGCCGAACACCTCACCGATGACCGGCGGCCTCGACGTCGTGATCTCGGTGCGGACGCCGATGCGTTCCGCGGGGTCGGCGGGGATGAGGATCTCGCGCCGGCCGGTCTCGCCTCCGTCGCGGGAACGTCCGCGCACCACACAGGCCGCGGGCCGGCTCGGATCGGAACGTTCGACGGTGAACTGCACGGCGACGGTCGAGTCGTCGAGGATCTCGTAGCCGGTGGCCTCGCCCGTCACGTCGGCCGAGGAGAACTTGCTGTAACCGATGACCGCGAGTGCGACACCCGCGACGACGACGAGAACCGACAGGGCGACGAACCAGCGCCGACGACCCCGGGCGGTCTCCGAGTGCTCCGGGTAGGTGGCGCGCGGTCCGCTGTGCGGTCGTGTCGTGTCAGGCGTCGTGCGTGGTGCGTCACCGGCGTCTGCGGCGCCCCCGTCCGAACTGTTCACGCGTCAATACCTACCATGGGAGGAGTAGCGATCCGAAGGTGAGGAACTGTGACCGAATCCCACGTCGGCGACCCCAAGTCGGGGGTGTTCCGTCTGATGGCGGTGCATGCGCACCCAGACGACGAGTCGAGCAAGGGTGCGGCGACGACCGCGAAATATGCGGCCGAAGGCAACGAAGTGCTCGTGGTCACACTCACCGGCGGTGAGCGTGGCGACATCCTGAATCCGGCGATGGACCGGCCGGGCATCAAGGAGCGGATGACCGAGGTCCGCCGCGAGGAGATGGCGAAGGCCGCCGAGTCGCTCGGCGTCCGGCAGACGTGGCTCGGCTTCGTCGACTCCGGGCTGCCCGAGGGCGACCCGCTGCCGCCGCTGCCGGAGGGGTCGTTCGCGACGGTGCCCCTCGAGGAGGCCACCGAGGCGTTGGTGCGCGTGGTTCGCGAGTTCCGCCCGCACGTGATCATCACCTACGACGAGCACGGCGGCTATCCGCATCCCGACCACATCCGATGCCACGAGGTGTCGGTCGCCGCCTACGAACAGTCCGGCGATCCCGACGCGTTCCCCGGGACCGGCGAGGCGTGGACGGTGTCGAAGCTCTACTACACCCACGGTTTCATCCGCGACCGGATGGTGCTCTTCTCCGACGAGTTCGCGCGACACGGCCAGGAGAGTCCGTTCGCCGAGTGGCTCAGCAAGTGGGACCCGAGTCGCGGCGACCTGATGGGCCGCGTCACCACCCAGGTCGAGTGCTCGAAGTACTTCCCGCAGCGTGACGACGCCCTGCGTGCGCACGCCACGCAGATCGACCCGAACGGGGTGTTCTTCGCGGTGCCGCTGGAATGGCAGCAGCGTCTGTGGCCGACCGAGGAGTTCGAGCTCGCCCGGACCCGGGTCAAGACCGCCTTGCCCGAGACCGACCTGTTCGCCGGGATCGAGGCGTGATGAACAGCACCGTCGTGAACACCGTGATGATCCTCGCGGAGGAGCCGCAGGGGCCGGAGTTCGGCAAGGCCTCACCGCTGGGCCTGCTCGTGATCCTGCTGCTGCTCGTCGGCACGGCGTTCCTCATCTGGTCGATGAGCCGACAGCTGAAGAAGCTGCCCGCCTCCTTCGACACCGAGCACCCCGAACCCGACCAGGCCTTCGACGAGGGCACTGACTCGCCCGGTCCGGCCGAGTCGGGCACCGCGACTCCGGATGTACCCGGCTCCCCGGATGCCACGACGGCCGCCGGCACCACCGACGACCGACGGCCCGCCGACACCTGAGTCGAGGCGTACAAGTGGAGTCATGCGCATCTCCACCCTGATCGGGGCGTCACTTGCGACCGCAGCCGCAGCGGCCATCGGCAGCGTGGTGACCAAACCGGCGGTCGAGACCTGGTACCACAAGCTGGCGAAGCCGTCGTTCGTGCCGCCCGACTGGGCCTTCCCGGTCGCGTGGACCGCGCTTTACGCCGACATCGCCGTGACGTCCGCCGTCACGCTGGATCAACTGGACGAGAACGGCGATCACAGACAGCGGCAGAGGTATCTCGCAGCGCTCGGGGTCAACCTCGTGCTCAACGGCGGCTGGAGCTGGATCTACTTCGGCCGGGGTGCTCTCGGAACCGCGTCGGTCGCGGCGGCGGCGCTCACCGTGAGCAGTGCCGATCTCGTGCGGCGTACCGCACAGACCAACCCGGCGGCAGGTGCCGCGCTCGCGCCCTACCCGGCGTGGTGCGCATTCGCGACCGTGCTCTCGACGAGCACCTGGTGGCTCAACCGTGGCCGGGGGTCACCGGCGGTCTCGTAGGGTCGCGGCGAATCGTTCCATCGCCCAGTCGATCTCGGACTCGGTGACGACCAGCGGCGGCGCCAGCCGCAACGTCGACCCATGGGTGTCCTTCGCCAGCACACCGCGTTCGGAGAGCTGCCGGCAGAAGTCCGCACCGGTGCCGATCGCGGGGTCGAGGTCGATGCCCGCCCACAGTCCGATACCGCGGACCGTCACCACTCCGTCCCCGACGAAGTCGTGTAGCCGCCCGTGCAGGTGTTCACCGAGGTCGGCCGCCCGACGCTGCCACGTCCCTTCGGCGAGCATGTCGACGACGGTGTGACCGACGGCGGCGGCGAGCGGGTTGCCGCCGAAGGTCGATCCGTGTTCACCGGGGTGCAGGACGTCGAGAACGTTGCGGTCGGCCACCACCGCCGACACGGGCAGCAATCCGCCGCCCAGCGCCTTTCCCAGTAGGTAGACGTCGGGTTCGACGCCCCAGTGCTCCACCGCGAACGTCCGGCCGGTGCGGCCGAGGCCCGACTGGATCTCATCGACGATCAGCAGCGCGCCACGCTCGGTGCAGAGGGTCCGCGCGCCGGGGAGATAGTCATCGGGCGGGACGATGACGCCGGCCTCACCTTGGATGGGTTCGAGGAGGACGGCCACGGTGTTCTCGTCGACGGCGGCCTCCAGCGCGGCCAGATCGCCGAACGGGACGCGGACGAATCCCGGTGTGTACGGACCGAACCCGGCATAGGCAGCCGGATCGTCGCTGAACGAGATGATCGTCGTCGTGCGGCCGTGGAAGTTGCCGCCGGCCACGACGATCGTGGCACGGCCGTCGGGTACGCCCTTGACGTCGTAGCCCCATTTGCGGGCGACCTTGATGCCGGACTCCACCGCTTCGGCGCCGGTGTTCATCGGCAGGACCATGTCCTTGCCGCACAGGGAAGCCAGTGCGGCGCAGAACGGTTCGAGTCGATCGGACCGGAAAGCGCGGCTGGTGAGGGTGACCCGCGTGAGCTGATCCAGGGCCGCGGCGACGATGCGGGGATGGCGGTGACCGAAGTTGACCGCGGAATAGGCGCCGAGGCAGTCGAGGTGACGGCGCCCGTCGACATCGGTGATCCAGGCGCCCTCGGCGGTGGCGGCGATCACCGGCAGGGGCGAATAGTTGTGCGCTACATGGGGTTCGAGCAGATCAGTGAGGGCCGGACGGGCGACCGGGACAGGCGCGCCGGAACGTCCGGGCGTACCGGCTGCCGGGCTCGTCATGGTCATGGATCGAGCGTATCTTTGGGCTTCGGTGCAAACAATCGACGTTTCTTGCGTGATCGCGCAACGGATCGTCGAGAATTGTTGGCAGAGGAGGCTTCTGTTGCGACTATTAGACGATCTCGACGAACAGGTACTCGCCTGCCTCACCCGTGATGCCCGGGCCACCTACCAGCAGATCGGGGAGCGGATCGGACTGTCGGCTCCCGCCGTCAAACGGCGCGTCGACCGACTGGTTGCCGACGGGGTCATCCGGGGTTTCACCGCCGTCGTCGACCCCCAGGCGATGCAGTGGACCACCGAGGCCTACGTGCTCGTGTACTGCCGGGGCAACATCTCGCCCGAACAGCTCGAAGCCGCCTGGGACCCCATCCCCGAGGTCGTGAGCGCCGCGACCGTGACCGGTCAGGCCGATGCCATCCTGCGCGTCATGGCCCGCGACGTACGGCACCTCGAGCAGGCGCTCGAACGCATCCGGCGGGCGGGCCCGGTGGATCGGTCGGAGTCCATCCTCGTGCTCAGCGAGCTGATCGACCGGGGACACCCGTGAGACCGGGAACGTGAAACGCCTGTGCTAGTGTGGTCGCCGTGATCAGCACCGTGCGCGCGTATTGGCGCTTTATCGAGGCTCCGGGTGGGGCCACGATGATGCGTTTGATCTGACGCGCGTACGACACACCCGGAGCCCGAGCAGCGACCAGACGGTCGCTGCTCTTGTCGTTTGAGCGGGGCTCCGACCACACCCAGGGCATGCCTCGTCACCACATCGACACGGGCATGACCTCGAAAGGCACACAACGTGACCACCTTGCCGGACCTCCCGATCCGATCCGACGACAACGCCGAATCGACCTCTGACCGCCGGATCCGGGCCTTCCGTCCGATCCCCTCGCCCGACACCGTCCGCAGCGAACTGCCGCTGTCCGCACGACGCGCCGTCGCCGTCCAGCGCGACCGGGACGAGATCGCCGACATCCTCGCCGGGCGGGACGACCGCCTGCTCGTCATCGTCGGACCCTGCTCCGTCCACGACCCGATCGCGGCCATCGACTACGCGCGACGCCTCGCACCGCTTGCCGATGCCTACGCCGAGCGTCTGAAGATCGTCATGCGCGTCTACTTCGAGAAGCCGCGCACCACGGTCGGGTGGAAGGGGCTGATCAACGACCCCGGGATGGACAACACCTTCGACGTCGAGCGTGGTCTGCGCACCGCCCGGTCGCTGCTGCTCGACATCATCGACCTCGGTCTGCCCGTCGGCTGCGAGTTCCTCGAGCCGACCAGCCCGCAGTACATCGCCGACGCGGTGGCGTGGGGTGCCATCGGCGCCCGTACCACCGAGTCCCAGGTCCATCGTCAGCTGGCGTCGGGGCTGTCGATGCCGATCGGATTCAAGAACGGCACCGACGGCAATGTCCAGGTCGCCATCGACGGCGTGAAAGCCGCTGCGGCCGAACATGTCTTCTTCGGAGTCGACGACTTCGGCAATGGCGCCGTGGTGGAGACCGCGGGCAACGAGGACTGCCACATCATCCTGCGCGGCGGCACGCGTGGCCCCAACTTCGACGCGGAGTCGGTGTCGGCGGCGGCCGAGGCGCTCGCCGCGGCCGGGTTGCCGGCGCGGGTCATGATCGACTGCTCGCACGCCAACTCCGGCAAGGATCATGTCCGCCAGGCGGAGGTCGCCACCGAGATCGCCACTCGCCTCCGGGCGGCCCGCGAGGCCGGTGAGCCGTCGACCGTCAGCGGCGTCATGCTGGAGAGCTTTCTCGAGCCCGGCGCGCAGTCGACCGAGGCCACCCCGCTGGTCTACGGCAAGTCCGTCACCGACAAGTGCATGGGCTGGGAGGCCAGCGCTCAGGTGCTGGCGGCGCTGGCGCGGGGCTGATCCCCGAGAGGACCGGGGGTCAGACCACGTCGACCTCGGGGGTCGAGTCCGGGATCGTGATCAGTGCTCGACGCTGAAGCGTGCCGCGTGGCGACCGTACGGACGGCGCCACGCGGAACTCGGCCTCCCACCGGTCGGCGTGAATCCGATTCAGCAGGTAGCCGCGCTGTGAGTTGCCGAACCGGACGTGGGGCGAGGCCTCCTTCAGGCGGCGGTCGCCGTCGTCGCTGTCCTCTCCGTCGCCGCCGGAGGTGATCGACGTTGCGGCCAGTTCCACTCCGCGCGTAGCGGATTCAGCGGTGTACGAGGTACGGAGGTCGGCGACCACGCTGCGGTGGATGTCGCCGGCGAGGGACACCAGATTGCGTACCCCACGGTCCGCGGCGCCGTCGAGCACGCGGGCGCGCGAGGCCTCGTAGCCACTCCACCCGTCCATGCTGACCGCTCGGGTCGAGCCGACGGTCCGGGCGAGGTCGGCCATCGGAACCTGCTGGGCGAGAACGTCCCAGCGGTGTCGGGAGGACGCGAAACCGTCGAGCAACCATCGTTCCTGCTCGGCGCCGAGGATCGTCCGAGACGGGTCCGCGGTGGACGCGTTCTGACCGGTGTCGTTGTCTCCGTTGGCCTGATCGCTGCGATGACTGCGGGTGTCGAGGAGGGTGAGGTCGACGAGATCACCGAAACCCAGCCGCCGGTGCGCACGGATGACGGTTCCGTTCGGCCGGGCGGCGATCCGCACCGGGGTGTTCTCCCACCAGGCGCGCAGGGCGCGTGCGCGGCGCAGCGCGAACGCGGTCAGCGGTGCGTGGTCCTCGGGAACCGCACCCGCCCAGTTGTTGTCCACCTCGTGGTCGTCGAAGGTGATCACGAACGGTGCCGTCGCGTGGGCGAGTTGCAGGTCCGGGTCGGACTTGTACAGCGCGTACCGTTCCCGGTAGTCCTCGAGGTCGACTGCCTCCCGGGTCGCCGAGAGCGGAAGAGCGGCAGCGTTTCTCGCGCCGCCCCGCGCGGGGATCGGCTTCTCGTAGATGTAGTCGCCGAGGTGCAGGACGACATCGGGCGCGTGGGCGGCGAGGTCGGCGTAGGCGTGGTAGTAGCCGTCGGCCCAGTTCTGGCAGGATGCCACGGCCAGCGTGAGCGTGTCGACGCGTGCGTACGGGGCAGGCGCCGTCCGGGTTCGCCCGACGGTGGAGATCTCGCCGAGGGCGCGGAACCGGTAGAAGTAGTCGGCGGCGGGCGCGAGTCCGCGGACGTCGACGTGCACGCTGTGTCCCCATTCCGGTGTCGCGTGCACGGATCCGCGACGCACGATCCGGGTCATCGACTCGTCGGCGGCGACCTCCCAGTCGACCCGGACCGGTCCCGTCCCCATCCCGCCGCCCGGGGCGAAAGGGTTGCGCGACAAGCGCGTCCACAGCACAACCCCGTCGGGGAGCGGATCCCCGGACGCGATGCCGAGGCCGAACACGCCGCCGGAATGGGCCGGAGCGGGTACTGCCGGTGACGTGCCGCCGAGCAGGCCCGGGGTGAACGCCAGGCCTGTCACGAGCGCCGACCAGCCGAGGAATCGACGTCGCGATGTGCCCATGGGCACACCCGACCAGGACCACCTGACCTCGATTCCACCTGCAGGCGGCGGGGACATGATGGGGAGGTGAAGTCTGCGCCCCCCGGTGGAGTCCCCGCCGACCAGGCGCAGCGCTACGTCGAGGAGGCGGATCGGCCGCGGCGCTCGCGTAGTCCGAGCGCGACGTCGACCGCGAGGAAGGCGAGAAGGCTGAGTCCGAGCAGCGGCACGAACCAGCCCACCGCGGCCGCCACCACACCGACCGCGACGGCCGCGGGCACGGGCACCCGGCGCAGCGCGCCACGAGCCGGGGGGCGGCCCACGGCGAGCGCCCCGGAGCGTCGTGGCCGTCGTTGCCACCACATCTGGTAGCCGCGCACGATGAGCATCACCAGCGCAACCGCCAGCACCAGGAGTGCGAGCTGGCTCACCCAGCCGAACAGGATTCCCATGTGCAGGGCGATGCCCCAGGTGGTGAGTTTCGCGGCGAGCGGCCAGTCGGCGAACCGCGAGATGTCCACGACCCCACCGGTCGCACCGTTCACCGCGATCGAGTCCTGGCCGAACTGCCAGGGTTGCCTAGTCTGCGCGACGGTGAACGCCGTGTCCGCGGTGGCGGGAATGGTCACCTCGACCCTGCCGTCCACTCCCGCGACCCGCGCGGTGTCCAGGACGCGGTCGAGTTGCGCCACCGACTCACCGGACGAGCTCGGCAGATCCGGCACCTGACCCTCGTGTGCGCCATGGTCCCCATGGCCGCCGTCGTGGTCCCCGTGGCCGGCGGGCGCCGACGGCGCCTCCGACAATGCGGTCTCGACGCCGGGCGTCGTCCAGCTCAGGGCGGTGCGGAGTTCGGAGACGTTCTCGCCCGCGTACTTCGACCACGTGAGGCCGGTCGCGGACAGGAAGACGAGCCCCACCGCGATCCACACGCCGATGACCCCGTGGCGGTTCCGGGTGCGGTTGCGTCCGGTCGCCGACCGGTCGACGGTGACCAGCTCGGCGAGCCGTCGCTGCCGCCGAGCTCGGAATGCCGTGAGCCACAGGGCGAGACCGCCGAGGGCGATGACCCACAGCCAGGAGGCGGCGAGTTCGCTGTAGATGCGGCCCGGTTCGCCGAGATGGAGATTGCGGTGCAGCTCGCTGAGCCAGGTGCGCAGCGGCAACGACGCGCTGCTGCCGTAGGACACCAACTCGCCGGTCGACTCGAGAGTCACCGGGTCGATGAACACCGCCAGGCGCTTGGACGCCCCGAGCGCCGGGTCGTCGAAGAGGACGCGGGTGGTGTCGCCGGGCTCGGTCGACGGACGGACTGCGGACAGCGTGAGGTCGGGACGGAGCCGGACCGCCGCATCGACCTGTTCGGACACCGGGCGGGCATCGCCGGTGCTTTCGGTGTGGAGCTGGTCGCGGTAGACGACCTGCTCGAGTGTCGGCGCGATCGCGTAGAGCCCGCCGGTGATGGCCGCGACGACCAGGAACGGCGCGATGAAGATGCCGGCGTAGAAGTGCAGTCGTCGGAGCAACGGTTGCCAGGTGGCAGGTGGGGACCGGCGGGCGCGGGGATCGCCGTCCGGTGGGGTGCCGGGCGGGTTCTCGGGTGGATTGTCGGAACGGGACAGGTTGGGCAGGGACACGTGTTGGCCTCTCATGCGGAAGACGGCACGCGGCATCGACCACGGTCAGGTGGGATGGCAGACGCGCACCGACCGGCCCGTCGGGGTGACGGGTCGGCGGAGGAATGGATCAGCGCGTGAGGGCGGGCGGTCCGCGGGTGTCGAGGGCGGCGATGGCGCGCAGACGGGGCCGCGCGTCGTCGTGTGTCGGGCGGGGGACGAGCCCGGTGACATCGTCGGCGGGCGGATCGAGAACGGCCCGGATGAGCGCGACGATTGCGGTCAGGACGCACAGGAGCGCCGGCTCGGCGACCCGGATCGCGGCCGCGGTCAGCAGTGTCGCGACCCCGTGCACCAGCAGCATCGACTGGCTGGGGGCGTGCGTGAGCGCCGCCGCGGCGGCGTGGTGGCCCGACGAGGCGTCGAGCGCGGTGAGGGAGATATGCGCGAGCAGTTGCCCGGCGGCGAGGAGCCCCATCGTGGCGACAAACCCCGGACGTCGCCGGGACATCGCGCCGATCGCCCAGCCGAGCGCGGTACAGGCGGCGGTCATGATCACGAGTGACGTCGTGGCGGGCAGGGAACCGGCCGCGAGTCCGTGTGCGGCCACCGCCGTACTCGCCGACAGCGCGCCGACGACCCCACCGCGGAGGCGGTGGAGGGCGCGCATGTCCGGGTTCACGCAAGGAGCATAGCGGCGGTGATCTCGCCCCGACTGCGGGCGGTCACCGAAAAGGCAGGTCAGCCCAGCACGAGGAGCCACGCGGCGACGTAGTGCAACAGGGCCGCGATCGCGGTGCAGGCGTGGAACACCTCGTGATGGCCGAAGGTGTCCGGCCATGGATCGGGCCAGCGCGCCGCGTAGAGGATGCCGCCGACACTGTAGAAGACGCCTCCGAGCGCCAGCAGCACCATGACGAGCACGCCGGTCTCGCTCACGAGTGCCGGGGCGACGGCCACGATCACCCAGCCGAGCACGATATAGAGGCTCACCCCGAGCCAGCGCGGCGCGCCGGGCCACGCGATCTTGAGGGTCGCACCGGCCGCGGCGCCCGCCCAGACGATGCCGAGTACCCACCAGCTGGTCGGTGAGGGCAGGCCCAGCGCGCAGAACGGTGTGTACGTGCCGGCGATGAACAGGAAGATCATCGCGTGATCGGCGCGCTTCATGCGGGTCCGGGCACGTGCGGTCTTCCACGGGATCCGGTGGTAGCCCGCACTGATCGCGAAGAGTCCGAGCACGGTGACCGCATAGACGGCGCACGGCACGACGGCGACGGGATCGCCGACCGTGGCCGCGCCGGTGACCAGGGCGAGGCCGGCGACCGCTGCCACGTAGGCCGAGTAGTGGTGGATGACTCCGCGCAGGCGTGGGCGGACGTCGACCGGTTGGTTCAGCAACGTGCTCACCGAACCTACGGTACCGTAACTTGACGCATCGGCGGCACGTCGGCGGCTCCGCACCGGCACGCAGGGCCGCACCGCCGGTGGCCGGCGAGATGCGTCTCGGCGCGTAAGGTGTCCTGCGTGACACGAGGCCGAGACGACGCCGGAACGATCCGACGATGAAGCTGCTGCCGGATCGGCTTCGACGCCCCGTCCTCTCGGTCTACGAACGCCGGCTCATCCAGCTCCTCGACACCGAGCGCCTGCCGCGGCATGTCGCGATCATCTGCGACGGCAACCGGAGGTGGGCGCGCGAAGCGGGTTTCGAGGACGTCAGCCACGGACACCGGGTGGGCGCACAGCGGATCGCGGACATGCTCGGCTGGTGTGCCGGGCTGGGTATCGAGGCCGTCACCATCTATTTGCTCTCGACCGAGAACCTCAACCGATCCTCCGACGAGCTGGACGCGCTCCTCGAGATCGTGCCGGACATCGTCGACGAGATCTCCTCGCCCGACGGTGAGTGGCGCATCCGCATCGTCGGCACCCTGGACTCACTGCCCGAGCCGGTGGCCGGGCGATTGCGGGCGGCCGCCGACCGGACCGCCGAACGGCGCGGGATGAACGTCAATGTCGCTGTCGGGTACGGCGGACGGCAGGAGATCGTGGACGCGGTTCGCGCGTTGCTCGAGGAAAAGGTGGCCGCCGGGGCGACTGCGACCGAGATGGTGGACGCGGTGACCGTGGAGGCGATCGATGCCAACCTCTACACCAAGGGTCAGCCCGACCCAGACCTCGTGATCCGTACGTCCGGAGAGCAGCGGTTGTCGGGATTCCTGTTGTGGCAGAGCGCCTATTCGGAGATCTGGTTCACCGACGCCTATTGGCCGGAGTTCCGCCGGGTGGACTTCTTGCGCGCCCTGCGCGACTATTCCGCGCGGAGTCGGCGGTTCGGCAAGTAGCCCCTCCGGTGTCGACCCGTACCGGGGTCAGTGTGCGATGGAGTCGGCCAGCAACCCGGTCAGCGCGCGGAGATCGCTGCTGAAGGTCGACGCCGCGGGAGTCCCGAAGCCGACACCTATCCCGCCGGTGGGGAGCGGATCGGCGTCGGGATGCCGGAACAGGGACTGCCCGGTCACCGCGACCCCACGTTCGTAGGCCCGATGTACTATCGCCCCTTCTTCGGCGTGCGCGACCGGGATGAGCGCGTGCAGGCCCGCGGCGACGCCGGGCACTTCCAGACCCACGCCGGCCAGGGCTGTCACCAGCGCGTCACGCCGGGTGCGGTAGGCCTGACGGCTGCGGCGGATGTGCCGGTCGTAGGCGCCCGAGCCGATCAGCTCGGCCAGCGTCAGCTGATCGACGATACTTGCGTCGGCTTCGCGGAATCCCTTGCCGCCCAGGATCGGTTCGACCAGATGTGCGGGAGCGGCCAGCCACCCGGCGCGGACGGCCGGCGACAGGCTCTTGCTCAGCGAACCGGTGTGGATGACGACGTCGGGTCCGAGGGCCTGCAGGGCGCCGACGGGTTCGCGGTCGTAGCGGAACTCGCCGTCGTAGTCGTCTTCGACGATGACCGCGCCGGTCCGTCGCGCCCAGTCGACGACCTGCATGCGCCGGGCCGGGGAGAGGGCGACACCGGTGGGGAACTGGTGGCTGGGGGTCAGCAGCACCGCGGCCGCGCCGGTGTGTTCGAGCTCGTCGATCACCATGCCGTCGGAGTCGATCCGCACCGGCACGACCCGGGCCCCGCCGCGCTCCAAGGCGTGCCGGTGGAACGGCAGTCCGTGGCTCTCCACCGCGATGACGCCGTCGATCACCGTGCGCGCCAACAGCTCCAGTGCCGAGAGGACCGAGGTGCCGAGGATGATCTGGTCCGGGCCGATGCGGACCCCCCGTGTGCGGGCCAGGTAACCGGTGAGCGCGCTCCGCAGCTCGGTGCGACCGCGGGGATGAGCCGGGCCGAAGGCCTCGTCCGAGGTGTCGGTGAGGGCGCGACGGGTGGCGCGGATCCAGTCGTTGCGGGGGAACATGCCGGCACACGGCCGTCCGAGCGAGAAGTCGTGGCGGAGTGCGGGCACAACGGTGGAGGCGCCGGGATCGTCGACCGCCGGTGGACGTGCGGCGCCGTCGGCGACCCGGGTGGCCGATCCCTGCCGAGCGGTCAGCCAACCCTCCGCGATGAGCTCGGAGTACACCGCCGACACGGTGCCGCGCGCCAGGCCGAGGTCCGCGGCGAGGGAACGGTAGGGCGGCAGGGCGGTTCCCGCGGGTAGGCGATTCTCGAGGATCGCCGAGCGCAGGGCCTCGGTGAGGGCCCGGCGCCGGGTGGCGCCCCGTCCGCGGGCACCGGCGGCGGGATCGGGCTGCAGGTCCAGGAAGAGGTCCGCGCCGAGCCGCTCGGCGACTTCGGCCCACGGATCGGGGAGCGTCGAATTGACCCGTTTTTCTGCCATCGGATTGGACCACTTTCTTGAGCTAATCGCGGCCTAGCCTAAACCCAGAACATCCAGTTGTCCGTCCTTGAGGAGGAACGAGATGAAGATCGTGATCGTGGGAGCCAGCGGCGCGCTGGGCAGTCGGGTCGCCGACCTGCTCGTCGAGCGCGGGCACGAGGTGGTGCGTGCCCACCGCGCGAGCGGCGTCGACGCCTACACCGGAAGCGGTCTGGCGGCGGCGTTCGACGGAGCCGACGCCGTCGTCGACTGCCTCAGTCTCCAGACGTTGAAGGCCGCGGCCGCGATCGACTTCTTCGAGACCACGGCGACCCACATCGGGCGCGCCGCCACCTCCGCGGGCGTCGCACACGTCGTCGTGGTGTCGATCGCCAATGCCGACGATCCCGCGGTGAATGCCAAATTCGGTTATTACCAAGGGAAGGCGGCGCAGGAAGCCGCCTATGCGAAGGTCGTGGACCCCGCCGCGCTCACCATCGTCGCCTCGGTGCAGTGGTTCGAACTCGCCGAGCAGATGATGTCCACGATGCGATTCGGCCCGATCGCCGCGGTGCCCCGGATGCGGTGTGCGCCGGCAGCTGTGGCCGACGTGGCGGTGGCGGTCGCCGACGAGGCGACGGCGAATCCGGCCGAAAAGCGGGGTCCGTCGGGCAGGCGGAAGGTCGAGGTGAGCGGACCGGTCACCATGGACCTGGTCGATGTCGCGAAAGCGGTTGCCGCGCAGACCGGCTCGCCGCGCTGGGTACTGGGCGTGCGGTTCGGCGGGCCGGCGATCCGGGGCGGCGGGCTGGTGCCCGCCCATCCGGATGTGGTCACCACGACGACGCTCGACGGGTGGCTGGCCGGTCGCGAGCGCGCCGGGGCGGGGGACCGGCGGTGAGCGCCGACACCCGGCCGCCGACGAGAATGTGGATACCGCAGGACAATCCATCGGTCTACAAGGCTCTGGTCGCACTGCAGCGGGCGGCGTCGGCCGGCGTCGACCCGGTGATCGCCGAACTCATCGTGATCCGCGTGTCGCAGCTGAACGGGTGTGCATACTGTCTGCACATGCACACCTCCGACGCCCTGGCCAAGGACATCGATCCGCACAAACTGATGCTGATCGCCGCGTGGCGCGAGGCCGGCCCGGCGTTCACGCCGGCCGAGCGGGCCGCGCTCGCCCTCACCGAGAGCGTCACGCGGATCGGGGAGAACGGCGTACCCGACGACGTGTTCGATTCGGTGCGCGCGCATTTCGACGCCACCGAGATGGGTCAGCTGGTCGCCTCGATCGTGATGATCAACGCCTGGAACCGCATCGCACTCGCCGGCGGCTACCCGGCCGGACTCGACGAACGCCGAGCCGCATCATCGGTCAGAGCTTCCGCAGGCGCACCCGGTTGATCGAGTGGTCGTAGTCCTTGCGCAACACCAGTGACGCCCGCGGCCGGGTGGGCAGGATGTTCTCGATCAGGTTCGGGCGGTTGATCGAGGTCCACAGATCCCGTGCCGCGGCCGTCGCCTGGTTGTCGGTCAGCGACGCGTACGCGTGGAAGTGCGAGTCCGGGTTGGCGAACGACGTCGTCCGCATCTGCAGGAAACGCGAGATGTACCAGGACTCGATGTCGTCGATCTTGGCGTCGACATAGATGGAGAAGTCGAAGAGGTCCGACACCATCAGCGTCTCGCCGGTCTGCAGCACGTTGAGGCCCTCGAGGATGAGGATGTCGGGCTGGCGCACATAGTGATAGACGTCGGGCACGATGTCATAGGCGAGGTGGGAGTACACGGGCGCGGCGACCTCGCGCGCACCCGACTTCACCTCGGTGACGAAGCGGAGCAGCGCCCGGCGATCGTAGGACTCGGGGAACCCCTTGCGGTGCAGTATGCCCCGGCGCTGCATCTCGGCGGTGCGGAGCAGGAATCCGTCGGTGGTGACCAGGTCGACCTTCGGATGCGACTCCCAGCGGGCGAGCAGGGCGGCGAGAACGCGTGCGGTCGTCGACTTCCCGACCGCGACGCTGCCGGCGATCCCGATGACGAAGGGCACCTGACGATTTGTCTGTCGCTCGCCGAGGAAGGTGGAGGTCGCCGCGAACAACCGTTGCCGCGCAGCGACTTGCAGGTGGATCAGACGTGACAGGGGCAGATAGACGTCGGCCACCTCGTCCAGGTCGATCTGCTCACCGAGGCCGACGAGCTCGGCCAGTTCGTCCTCGTTGAGGACCAGGGGCATGGACTCACGCAGTTCACGCCACTGCCTCCGGTCGAGCTCCAGGTACAGACTCGGATCCCGATCGGTGGCGTTGCGGGCCATCAGGGCAGCTCCGCCGATGTCGGATCCGCCGCTCCCGGAGTGATCATGCGTACAGCTTAGGGCGACGTGTGACGGCCCCGATCGGTAGCCTGCCGATATGCCGTCCTCGCCCGTCGCCGACGCCACCCGCGCCCGAAACCCGCTGGTGACCGAATACCTCCGACTCGGACTCGCCTTCGATCGCCTCGAACGGGGCTTCGTCGACGCCTACACCGGCGATCCCGCACTGCAAGCGGAGGTCGAGAACGGGTCCGTTCCCGATCCCGTCCGGCTCGCCGAACGTGCGCGCGGTCTGCTCGACGACCTGCCCGGTGCACTCGATGCGGCGCGCGCCGAATTCGTCGGTGCGCACCTTCGCGCGCTGGAGTGCTCGGCCCGGAAGTTCGCCGGCGACGACGTCGGGTTCGTCGACGAGGTCCGGGCCTACTTCGACGTCGACATCGAGATGGCCGACCCGGACCGCTACCGCCAGGCACATTCCGAGCTCGCGGAGGCGCTCGGCGTCCCGGGCGCCACCGGCGAGGAACTCCGCAGCGCCTATGCCGCGCACCGGCGTGCCGACGAGGTCCCGCCGGAGCGGGTGGACGAATGCGTCCGCGCGTTCAGCGGCGCCCTCCGCGAACGGGTTCGATCGACATACCCGTTGCCGGACAACGAGATCGTCGAGTTCGAGGTCGTCACCGACAAGCCGTGGTCGGGGTTCAACTACTACCTCGGGGATTACCGCTCGCGCGTGGCCATCAACGCCGACCTCACGCAGTACATGGCCTCCCTGCCGGCCCTCATCGCGCACGAGGCCTACCCCGGGCACCACACCGAACACTGCCGCAAGGAGCAACTCCTCCTCGGCGCCGGACACGACGAGCAGTCGATCTTCCTGGTCAACACGCCGCAGTGCCTGATGGCCGAGGGCCTCGCCGATCACGCCCTCGCCGCGATCGCCGGCACCGACTGGGGCGCGTGGGCGCAGGAGATCTACGCCGACCTCGGCCTCCGCTTCGACGCCGAGCGCGCCATGCGCGTCGGACGTGCCACGGCCGGGCTCCTGTCCGTCCGGCAGGACGCCGCACTCATGCTGCACGACCGCCATGCCGACGCCGACACGGTCGCCGAACACCTCCGCCGCTGGCTCCTCGCTCCCGAGGAACGGGCCCGGCAGATGCTGCGCTTCCTCACCTCACCGCTGTGGCGCGCGTACATCAGCACCTACGTCGAGGGTTATCGGTTGCTCGGGCAGTGGCTCGACACCGCTGACGACCGCGCCGCCGCCTTCGGACGCCTGCTCGACGAGCCACTCATCCCGGCGAGTCTGCGGCGGGAACTGGCACACCCTTCGTGACGTCCCTCCGCAGGCTCCGGGACTCCTCAGGGAGCGGGCGGGGAGTCTGCGGCGCGAACTCGAGTAGTCACTCGGCCCGCTCGCTTCGCTCCCGGCGCCTGGTCGAGTCGGCCCGCTCGCTTCGCTCCCGGCGCCTGGTCGAGTCGGCCCGCTCGCTTCGCTCCCGGCGCCGGGTACCTAGAATCGGGGCATGACCGCGAACCCGTCATCCGTGAACTCGATGTCCCTGGCCGAGCTCGACCCCGATGTCGCCGCCGCCATGAACGGCGAACTCAGCCGCCAGCGCGACACCCTCGAGATGATCGCCTCGGAGAACTTCGTGCCGCGCGCGGTCCTGCAGGCGCAGGGCAGCGTGCTCACCAACAAGTACGCCGAGGGATATCCGGGACGCCGCTACTACGGCGGCTGCGAGTACGTCGACGTCGTCGAGGACATCGCACGCAACCGTGCGAAGGAACTGTTCGGCGCCGACTTCGCGAACGTGCAGCCGCACTCGGGTGCCCAGGCCAACGCCGCGGTGCTGCAGGCGCTCATGGAGCCGGGGGAGACCATGCTCGGTCTCGACCTCGCCCACGGCGGTCACCTCACCCACGGCATGCGCCTGAACTTCTCCGGCAAGCTCTACGAGAACGCCTTCTACGGCGTCAGCAAAGAGGATTTCCGCATCGACATGGACGAGGTGCGCAAGATCGCCCTCGACGTGAAGCCGAAGGTCATCGTGGCCGGCTGGTCGGCGTACCCCCGGACGCTCGACTTCGAGGCGTTCCGGTCCATCGCCGACGAGGTCGGCGCCCACCTCTGGGTCGACATGGCGCACTTCGCCGGCCTCGTCGCCGCCGGACTCCACCCGTCACCGGTGCCGCACGCCGACGTCGTGTCCTCGACCGTGCACAAGACGCTCGGCGGTCCTCGTTCGGGAATCATCCTGGCCAAGCAGGAGTGGGCCAAGAAGCTGAACTCCGCGGTCTTCCCCGGGCAGCAGGGCGGTCCGCTCATGCATGCCATCGCGGGCAAGGCCGTCGCCCTGAAGATCGCCGCCACCGAGGAATTCGCCGAGCGCCAGCGCCGCACCCTGTCCGGTGCCCGGGCTCTCGCCGAGCGACTCACTGGCTCCGACGTCGCCAAGGCCGGGGTCTCGGTGCTCACCGGTGGTACCGACGTCCACCTCGTCCTGGTCGACCTGCGCGACAGCGCGCTCGACGGCCAGCAGGCCGAGGACCTGCTCCACCAGGTCGGTATCACCGTCAACCGCAACGCGGTGCCCTTCGATCCGCGTCCGCCCATGGTCACCTCGGGCTTGCGTATCGGTACTCCCGCGCTGGCCACGCGCGGCTTCGGCGACGAGCAGTTCACCGAGGTCGCCGACATCATCGCGACCGCGCTCGCCGCCGGTGAGTCCGCCGACGTCACGGCCCTGCGCGGGCGCGTGTCCAAGCTCGCGCTCGACTTCCCGCTCTACGAAGGTCTCGAGGAGTGGGGCCTCATGAGCCGGATCTGACCTCGATTGCCCGGCCGGGCATCGCGTCAGTATCCTTTCACCGATGAACGCCCTCACTGAAGACGACCTGATCATCGCACTCGAGAAGGCTCTTCCCGAGATCGCGGAAGACCACCAGTCGGCTGCGAGCCCCTGGAATCCGCACGACTGGGTGCCGTGGGACGACGGACGCAACTTCGGGTTCCTCGGCGGTTCGGACTTCGATCCGTCGGAGGCCTTCCTGTCCGACGAGGCACGCGCCGGGCTCCTCGCGCTCCTGCTGACCAAGGACAACCTGCCGTCGTATCACCGGGTGCTGGCCAAGCACTTCCCGGCGTTCTCCGACTGGCGGCAGCTCGTGGGCGTGTGGACCGCCGAGGACAACCGGCACGCCATCGTGCTGCGCGACTACCTCGTCGTCCGGCGCGCCATCGATCCGGTGGACGCCGAGGAGCGTCGCCGCATCCACGTCACGCAGGGTTACCGGCAGATCCCGGAGCAGGTCGACCCGCTCGGCCCGCTCGACGTACTCGCGCTGATGGCCGTGCACGAGAACCAGTGCGTGCACTTCATCAAGCGCCTGACGGCGGTTGCCGGCGACGAGACACTCGTCGAGATCCTGACGAAGATCGCCAATGACGACCAGGGGCAGGCAACCACCTTCGGCGCGTTCCTCAACGCCGGGATCATCGCCGACCAGGACGCCACCGTCCTCGCCATCGACAGCGCGCTGGCCCTCGACGAACCCATCGGCCACGACATCGCCGATTTCGACGCCGAGCGCGCTCTCATCGCCGACTACGAGGACGACGACGTGAAGGCGGCCATCGCCGCGGCACTGGCCGACGCGGTCAAGCTCGACACCGTCTCGGGACTCGGCACGGAGGCGGAGGCCGCGCGCACCCGCATCCTCGCGCGCGCCGGCCGCTGACTCCTCGGCCCACCGCGACGGCATCGCGGACATGAACACGGCGCCACCGGGACGACAAAAGTCCTGGTGGCGCCGTGTTGCGTCTCCGCTCCTCACGATACGGCGGTTTACCCACAATTCACGCCGACACACCCGATTCCGGCGCGCCGCCTGAGGTTTTCGCGCGTACGTTGGCGAGTGACGGACCGCGGGGAAGCGGTTCGTTCGGGAGGTTCAATTCGTGGTTTGTGCGAACAACGCGAGGGGGCCGGCCCCGGTCCTCGTCCACCCCGGCTGACGCCGGGACAGCGGACAATTGGACCGCCGGTCGACCAACACCGGTTTGTGCGGGTGCCGCACGAATGTAGGAGCCCCACGTGACCACACGCACCTACGTCCTCGATACCTCCGTGCTGCTGTCCGACCCCTGGGCGGTCATGCGCTTCGCCGAACACCACGTCGTACTGCCACTGGTGGTCATCAGCGAACTCGAGGGCAAACGTCACCACCACGAACTCGGCTGGTTCGCACGTGAGGCGTTGCGCATGCTCGACGACATGCGACTCGAACACGGTCGGCTCGACCTGCCGCTCGAGATCGGCGATGACGGCGGCACCCTCCAGGTGGAGCTCAACCACACCGACCCCGCGGTTCTGCCCGCCGGATTCCGTACCGACTCCAACGACTCCCGCATCCTCGCGTGTGCCCTGAACCTGCGCGCCGAGGGCAAGGACGTGACCCTGGTGTCCAAGGACACGCCGCTGCGTGTGAAGGCCGGCGCGGTGGGGCTGGCCGCCGACGAGTACCACGCCCAGGACGTCGTCGTGTCGGGGTGGTCGGGCATGACCGAACTCGACGTCGAGACCGCCGCGATCAACACGCTGTTCGCCGAGGGCGTCGTGGACATCGACGAGGCCCGGGAGCTCCCGTGCCACACCGGAATCCGATTGCTCAGCGCCACGTCGAGTGCGTTGGGCCGGGTGAATGCCGACAAGCGGGTGCAGTTGGTACGTGGCGACCGTGAGGCCTTCGGACTCCACGGACGGTCGGCCGAGCAGCGGGTCGCGCTCGATCTGCTCCTCGACGACAGCGTCGGGATCGTGTCGCTCGGCGGCAAGGCGGGCACCGGCAAATCGGCGTTGGCGCTCTGCGCGGGACTCGAAGCCGTCCTGGAGAAGCGCACGCAGCGCAAGGTTGTCGTGTTCCGTCCGCTGTACGCGGTCGGTGGGCAGCAATTGGGCTACCTGCCCGGTAGTGAGTCGGACAAGATGGGTCCGTGGGCGCAGGCGGTGTTCGACACCCTCGAAGGACTCGCGTCACCGGAGGTCATCGACGAGGTTCTCAGCCGCGGGATGCTGGAGGTGCTGCCGCTGACGCACATCCGTGGACGTTCACTGCACGACTCGTTCGTCATCGTCGACGAGGCGCAGTCGCTGGAACGCAACGTGTTGCTCACCGTTCTCTCCCGGTTGGGTTCGGGGTCGCGGGTGGTGCTGACGCACGACGTCGCCCAGCGCGACAACCTCCGGGTGGGCCGTCACGACGGTGTGGCCGCAGTCATCGAGAAGCTCAAGGGGCACCCGCTCTTCGCACACATCACGCTCACCCGCAGCGAGCGTTCGCCGATCGCCGCACTGGTGACCGAGATGCTCGAGGAGTTCGCACCGTAGTCGGCGGCTCATCGGCCCGGGGTGCGTGATCTTCGGCCACACAACAGGTTCGGCCCGTAACGCGAAGGCCGCGTCGACTTCCCGAGGGGCGGGAGTCGACGCGGCCTTCGGTGTCGGATCAGGCGGTCGGCGGTTCGATCGGGGTGAAGTCGCCCAGCGCATTCAACAGGTCGACGATGGCGGTGAGCAGTTCGACGTTCTCCAAGGATGTCATTTGTTCTTCCTTTGATCGACTGGCTATCCGGTGTGACGAACGCCTTCTCGAGGCGACGTCGTTTGCGACAGTAATGATTTAATAACAAACGCGCAAACACGATCCTGGCTATTTCGATAAATAGACCAGAATGGTTTCTGGGAATCACGAGTTGTCCTGCATCGCAAATCATGACAATTCACAGTTTTTCTATCGAGAACCGCATTTCACGGGCGGCGCGCGAGTGGTCTGAGGGGTACCGGCCGACACCCGATCCGAACCGCACCGTGACCAGGACGTGACTCATCGACTCTTGCGCACTGTCACACTGGTGTGGTGCAGAAGTTACTGATGAGGCAAATGAGACTGTTGGGACTACTGGTGATCGCGGTGCTGGCCGCGACTGTCGGCGGTGCCGGCCAGTCGCTCGCCGCCCCAGAGACAACTACACCCGGGACGACGACGCCGGAGACCTCCACGACGCCGGGTCCCGGCGCGACGCCCGGATCGGAGATTCCGCTGCTCGACGGCATCCTCGACCAGTTGGCGGGGACCGGATCGGCCGATGGCGCCGACGCACCCGGAACGGGCGGGGCGACCAGCCAGATGATCGTCGTCACGGCGCCGAAGGCGTCCGACACCACCGCCACCCTGACGGCGTTCGACAAGGGCGCCGACGGTGGGTGGAAACCGGTCATCGGCCCGACGAAGGCATCGCTCGGATCGCTGGGCATGGGGGAGCCGAAGGACAACGTCCACCGGACGCCGGAGGGCACTTTCGCGCTCGACCAGGCGTTCGGCCGCGCGGCGAACCCCGGTACCAAGATGCCCTACCTCAAGGTCGACCAGCAGGACTGGTGGGACTCGAACATGAAGTCGCCGACCTACAACACGCACGTGCGGCAGCCGCAGAGCCCGGGCGGGGACAGTGAGAACCTGTACAACTCCGGGCCGGTCTACGACTATGCGGTCAACATCGCGCACAACCCGCAGCGCACCCCGGGCCGGGCCTCGGCGATGTTCCTCCACGTCACCAACGGTCAACCGACCATGGGCTGTGTCGCGATCGAGCGTGAACTGATGAAGCAGATCCTTGTGTGGCTCGATCCGGCGAAGAACCCGAAGATCACCATCGGGGTCAATCAGGGGGCACCGGCCGGCGAAGCGCCCGGAGCAACCCCTCAAACCGCTCCGGGCACGACGCCTCCGGGGACGACACCGCCCGCCACGTCGGGTGTCCCGGGTGCCGATGTCCTGACCGGACTGCTCTCCCAGCTGGTCGGTGTGGTTCCCTCGTTGTTCGGACTCGCCGGTCAGGCGGGCTGACGGCGAGCCGCATCCGGACTAGGACGTCGAGAGGCTCATCCGGGCGCATCGGCACCCCGGGCACCATGTGGTGTCGGTGCCGATGTGCCAGCCGTTGACCCGGGCGAGGTCATCCAGATCAGACCGACGGAGGCGAATGCGGACGGTGAAGCTGCGTCCGCAGCTGTCGCAGTTCCGGTCGAAGGGAGACCCCTCGGTTTCCACAGGTGCGGAAACAACTGTCATCTCGGTGGACCTTCTGTCGTTCGGTGAGGCATCGGGTCGCGGTCGTCCGATAGCCCTCCCACATCAGGACGAGCGACCATTTCAGTCTCAGCATATGTGATGTAGATCTCAAGGGTCCAATGACACATCGTTCGATCGACGTCGCCGGCACCGGCTCATCGACCGGACGGGAGGACCATGACCGGGCATCGGGCTCCCTGCAGGACAGCGCGGGCGGTCGAACCCAGCAGCATGTGGTCGAAGCCGCCGCGCCCGCGGGCGCCGACCACCACCAGCTGCGCGGCCTGTGCGTGATCGAGAAGTGCTCGCGCTGGACGATCCCGAACGACGGAGCGCCGAACCCGGACCGTCGGGTGGTCTGCGAGCAGCGAACGGAGTTCGTCGTCGAGCCAGCCCGTCGCAACCCGGGTGCGCAGGTTCCGCCAGGCGATCAGGTCGTGCTCGGGTGACAGTGTCGTCGGATCACGGTCGGACCCGTCCGAGTCGCTCCAGGCGTGGACAACCGTGAGGGCGACACCGCGGACCGCTGCCTCGGCGAAGGCGGCGGTCGCGGCCCGGCGACTCGCGCGCGACCCGTCCACGCCGACCACGACCGCAGCCGACAACGATTCACGAACGACCGGACCCGGGTCACGGACCACGGTCAACGGACTCCGGCAGTGTTCGGCGAGTGCAACCGCGACCGATCCCAGCGGAACGCGGTCGGCTGCGCGATGACCTCGGTTGCCGACGACCAGCATCCGCGCCGCCGACGATGCGTCGAGCAGAGTGGGTATGGGCGGTGCGCACTCGATCCGGCTGGTGATCCAGTCGATCTGAGCGGTCGTCTGACCCGACTCCGCGATCGCCCGGCGCGAGTCCGACAGCGCCCGCTCGGCGCGCCTCCGCAGTGGCTCGAGGGCCTGCGGGCTCTCGGCGACGAGGCCGGCCGACGGGCAGGCCGCGGACACGAGCTGGAGCGGTGAATCGTGCAACCGGGCATCGCGTGCCGCCCAGCACGCCGCCGTGCGGGCGGTGGCCGAACCGTCGATCCCGACGATCGTGGACGCAGTCAACGCGGTTGCCCCCTCTGCAGGCCGCACACCGGTGACCCCCGTGGGGTCCGTGCCTTCCAGTACACGACCCCGCGTCACGGCGCGCATGCGACGAAGATCCCCCACCGTGGGGACCGAGGACCCTGTCGGGGAGGGCTCAGCGTCGTCGATCGCGGTTCGCGGCCTTGGCCGCGTACACGGCCGCCTGCGTGCGCCGTTCCATCCCGAGCCGGCTGAGGAGTCGCGAGACGTAGTTCTTGACGGTTTTCTCCGCGAGATGCATGCGAGCGGCGATCTGACGGTTCGTCAGACCCTCTCCGAGGAGGGCGAGCAGTGTGCGGTCCTGTTCGCTGAGACCGTCGTCCACGGGCTTCGCGGCGTCCTGTCGCGCGCGTAATCGGTCCATCAGGGCCGCGGCGGCGCGGTTGTCGAGCAGCGATCGACCGGCGCCGACCTCCGTGATGGCCCGTGCCAGCTCCATACCGGTGATGTCCTTGATGACATAGCCGCTGGCCCCGGCCAGGATGGCGTCCATCATCGCCTCGTCGTCGGTCAGCGAGGTCAGCATGAGACAGCGGAGGCCGTCCACCCTGCTCAGCAGGTCGCGGCACAGCTCGATGCCGTTGCCGTCGGGCAGCCGGACATCGAGTACGGCGACGTCCGGCGACACCGCGGGAATCCGCGCCAGCGCCTGCGCGACGGACGCGGCTTCGCCGACCACCTCCACGTCGGCTACGGAGTCGAGGAGTTCGACAAGACCCCGGCGGACGATTTCGTGGTCGTCGACCAGGAAAACCCTGATCATGCCGTCTCCTTCCGGCACCGGACTCGAAAAGTGTACGGCGTGGTGAGCGAAATCGGCGAATGTGCGCATGCCGAACAAACGATTTCCCCGATACCGGGAACCGAAACATCGTTCGAGGGGAAGCGCGGCGGTCGCTGTGGTCTCTGACTATGATCCGAATATGGTTTCCGAATTCTCGGAACTGGACCCGAGATCGCTCGAATTGCAGAAAGCGCTGTCGCAGATGCGTTTGCGCGAGTTGCTCGACGAGGTCTCCGACCGGATCGGTCAGATCGCCGACGTGCGCGATCAGACCGACGGGCTTCTCCAGGCGATGCTCGTCGTCAGCTCCGGGCTCGACCTGGAAACCACACTCGAATCGATCGTCGCGTCGGCGATCCGGCTGGTCGACGCCGAGTACGGCGCGCTCGGTGTGCTCGGCAGCGGCCACCACCTGTCCGCATTCCTCTCGCAGGGCATCGACGACGACACCCGCGTGCTGATCGGCAACCTGCCCACCGGGGGCGGCGTCCTCGGCCAGCTCATCGATCAGCCCGAACTCCTGCGACTGTCCGACCTGTCCGAGCACCCCGAATCGGTGGGATTCCCCGCCAATCATCCGCCGATGACGAGTTTCCTCGGCACCCCGATCCGGGTTCGGGACGAGATCTTCGGCAATCTCTACCTGACCGAGAAGAAGAACGGCGGTGTGTTCACCGAGGACGACGAGGTGGTGATCCAGGCGCTGGCCTCGGCGGCCGGGATCGCGATCGACAACGCCCGGCTCTACGAGCAGGCACAGAATCAGCTGGCCTGGATCGAGGCCAACCGCGACGTGATGACCGAATTGCTGACCGGCGCAGACCATCAGGATGTCCTCGAACAGATCGCACGGAAGGTGCTGAACCTCGCCGATGCCGACCTCGTCTTCATCGCCGAACCCCACGACACCGAGGAGCCCGTCGAACTGATCGACGAACTCGTCATCACGGTGGCCGAAGGAGCCGACGGGCACGTGTTCCGCGGGCAGAGCATCCCCATCACCGGGTCGACGTCGGGAACCGCGTTCGTCCAGCGGACCCCGGTACTCCGGAACCACCTGGAATACGACGTCGGCGATTCGACGCGCTACGGGCCGGTCATGGCCGCCCCGCTGCGCACGGCGGATTTCACCAGAGGCGTGCTGATCGCGATGCGGGCCGACGGACGAGAACCGTTCGCGCGGGATCTCCTCGGCCTCAGCGCGGACTTCGCCGACCAGGCCGCACTGGCACTGCAGCTGGCCACCGCGACGATGCAGACCCACCAGATGCGGGTCCTCGAAGATCGGGAACGCATCGCCCGCGATCTACACGATCACGTGATCCAGCGGATCTTCGCCGAGGGACTCAGCCTGCAGGCAACACTGCAGCGCACCCATTCACCCGACATCCGCTCGCGACTCACCCGCTCCATCAACAACCTGCAGGACATCGTCCAGGAGGTCCGGACGACCATCTTCGATCTGCAGGCCGAGGACATGACGGTGACCCGTCTGCGGCAGCGTGTGCAAGAGGTCATCGACCAGCAGATCGACGATCTGCCGATACAGATGCATGTCCGGACCTCGGGTCCGTTGTCGGTGGTCGAGCCGCCGCTGGCCGAGCACGTCGTCGCCGTGACGCGCGAGGCGGTCAGCAACGTCGTCAAGCACGCCCGGGCGACGACGGTGACGGTGTCGATCGCGGTCGCCGACGAACTCGTGGTCGAGGTCATCGACGACGGTATCGGCCTGCCGTCGGACGTGACCCCCAGCGGCCTGCGCAATCTCGCACTCCGCGCGGAGAAGGTCGGCGGCGAGTTCACGCTGACCACTCCGCCGGACGGCGGTGGTCTCGCGCTGCGGTGGTCAGCGCAGCTCTAGCGGGGACGGGTCGGTCTCGGCGGGCAGCCGCCAGGCCGATGTCCGCTCGGTCAGCCAGGCCAGGGAGTGCAGCCCGGTCAGCACGCCGAAGAGCACCAGCAGCCACACCGACAACCCGATGATCGCGCAAGCGACGAAGGCGGCGAACAGAACGACGAGAACGGCCGTGAAGGTGATGACGGTCCCCCTGGGAGAGGCTGGCTCCGACGGTGTGCGGAGAAACGGACCCCCACACCATCCACCGGTGGCGCACCCGGCGGGAGGGGCCGAAGGTCACCGACGGGAGGGCCAAGGACCAAGCGGACGTCAGCTCCGACGGCCTCGCTTCAGCTCGAAGCCGGCCACGTGGCCGCGGGGGTCGTCGTCCCGCGGCGCCGTCGCCATCTCGATCTGTGTCCGCGCCTGATCGAGCACGGGAGTGTCCGGGTCGAGGACCGAGAGGTATCGGTCGTGCGCGGCCAGAGCGTGCACGGCCGTGTCGATCTGATCCTCGACCTCGACGACGTGCGTCGCCGCCGGGCCGTTCTCGAACAACCACAACGGTGGCGACTCCAGGGCGTCGTAGGTGTCGAGCACCGCCGCCGCGAACTCCATGTGGTCACGCTGGTTCGGCATCCCCGGCGCCCATTCGGGGCCGCCGAACAGCGACACGATGACCTGCGGGCGGACGCGGTCGACGGTCTCGGCGATCTTGGCCCGCAACTCGGGGACATTGCGGATGTCGCTGTCCGGAAAGCCCCAGAACTCGACCTCGTCGACGCCGACGATCGACGCCGACGCGCGCTGCTCGGCTTCCCGCAGCGGGCCGCATTCGGCCGGTGCCAGACCCTCGATGCCCCGCTCGCCGCTTGAGGCCAGCGCGTACACCACGCGTCGACCCTCGCCGGTCCACCGGGCGACGGCCGCCGCCATCCCGTATTCGGGATCATCCGGGTGGGCGACGAGCACGAGCGCGGTCTGCCAGTCGGTGGGGAAGGGAAGCAGTTGCGCCGCCACGGTTCTCAGCGCTCCCGGTCGAGATTGGCCATCTTCAGCACGTCGAGGCGGGCGTCGAGCTCGTCCTCGGTCAGTTTCTCGCCGACCAGGCCGCGGTCGAGGACGGTCTCCCGGATCGTCTTGCCCTCCTTGAGGGCCTGCTTGGCCACGGCTGCCGCCTCCTCGTACCCGATGGCGCTGTTGAGCGGGGTGACGATCGAGGGCGAACTCTCCGCGAGCGTGCGCAGCCGCTCGGTGTTGGCCCGCAATCCGGCGATGCACCGGTCGGCGAACAGCCGCGCGACGTTCGCGAGCAGCTTCTCCGATTCGAGGACGTTGCGCGCCATCATCGGGATGTAGACGTTGAGCTCGAACGCTCCGTTGCCGCCGCCCCAGGTGACCGCGGCGTCGTTCCCGATGACCTGCGCCGCGACCTGTGTGACCGCTTCGGGCAGAACGGGATTGACCTTGCCCGGCATGATGGAGCTGCCCGGCTGCAAGTCCGGGAGCAGGATCTCACCGAGTCCGGTGAGTGGACCCGAGCCCATCCAGCGGACGTCGTTGGCGATCTTGGTGAGTGACACCGCGATCGTCTTCAGTTGACCGGAGAGTTCGACGAGCCCGTCGCGGGCCGCCTGGGCCTCGAAGTTGTCCTTCGCGAGGGTGAGGGACTCGACGCCGGTCAGCCGCACGAGTTCGGCGACGACCTTGGTGCCGAAACCGGCCGGCGCATTGAGGCCGGTACCGACGGCGGTGCCGCCGATGGGCAGTTCCCCGACGCGGGGGAGAGTCGCAGTGATCCGCTCGATACCCGCCTCGACCTGGCGCGCGTAGCCGCCGAACTCCTGACCGAGCGTCACCGGTACGGCGTCCATCAGGTGCGTGCGACCGCTCTTGACGACCTCACGCCACTCGGTTGCCTTGTCGCCCAGCGCCTTCTGCAGGTGCTCGAGCGCCGGGATCAGATCGGTGACGGCAGCTTCGGTCGCGGCGACGTGCGTCGCCGTCGGGAACGTGTCGTTCGACGACTGGGACATGTTGACATGGTCGTTGGGGTGGACGTCCACGCCGCGTGACTTCGCGATCGACGCGATGACCTCGTTGGTGTTCATGTTCGAGCTGGTGCCCGAACCGGTCTGGAACACATCGATCGGGAACTGGTCGTCGTGGAGACCGTCGGCGATCTCGGTCGCCGCGGCGACGATCGCCTCGGCCTTCTCTGTGTCGAGGAGGCCGAGGTCGGAGTTGACCGTGGCGCAGGCCGCCTTCAGCAGTCCCATCGCGCGGATCTGCGTGCGCTCGAGCGGGCGTCCGCTGATCGGGAAGTTCTCGACCGCGCGCTGCGTCTGGGCCCGCCACAGGGCGTCGACGGGCACCCGGACCTCGCCCATGGTGTCGTGCTCGATGCGGTACTGCTCGTCTGCCTCGGTCATCGGTGACTACTCCTTCGATCGAATCCTTATGCCGCTCAGCGGAACGTTCACGGCCCCGCTCGGGTCGGTGAAAAAGTCGTTGCCCTTGTCGTCAACAACGATGAATGCGGGAAAATTCTCGACCTCGATCTTCCACACGGCCTCCATGCCGAGTTCGGGGTACTCGATGATCTCCTGGCTCTTGATGCAGTCGAGCGCCAGACGTGCCGCGGGCCCGCCGATCGAGCCCAGATAGAAACCGCCGTGCGAGCCGCAGGCCTCGGTGACCTGTTTGGATCGATTTCCCTTGGCCAGCATGACCATCGAGCCACCCGCGGCCTGGAACTGCTCGACGTAGCTGTCCATCCGGCCGGCCGTGGTCGGCCCGAACGATCCCGACGCCATGCCCTCGGGGGTCTTCGCCGGTCCCGCGTAGTAGACGGGGTGGTCGCGCAGGTAGTCGGGCATCGGCTCGCCTGCGTCGAGACGCTCCTTGATCTTGGCGTGGGCGATGTCGCGCGCGACGACCAGCGGCCCGGTCAGCGACAGACGCGTCTTGACCGGATACTCCGAGAGCTGCGCGAGGATCTCGGCCATCGGCCGGTTGAGGTCCACCTCGACGACTTCGCCGCCCGAGATGTCCTCGGCCACACCGGCTGCGGGCATGTAGCGGGCCGGATCGGTCTCGAGCTGCTCGAGGAAGACCCCGTCGGCGGTGATCTTGCCGAGGGCCTGCCGGTCGGCCGAACACGACACCGCGATCGCCACCGGGCACGACGCGCCGTGGCGGGGCAGGCGGACGACGCGCACGTCGTGGCAGAAGTACTTGCCGCCGAACTGTGCTCCGATGCCGAAGGACTGGGTCAGTTCGAAGACCTTGTCCTCGAGCTCGAGGTCACGGAACCCGTGGGCCGACATCGAACCCTCCGTGGGCAGGTTGTCGAGATAGTGCGCCGACGCGTATTTGGCGGTTTTGAGCGCGAATTCGGCTGAGGTACCGCCGATCACGACGGCGAGGTGATACGGCGGGCACGCCGCCGTGCCCAGTGAGCGGATCTTCTCGTCGAGGAACGTGAGGATGCTCGTCGGGTTCAGGATCGCCTTGGTCTCCTGGAACAGGAACGACTTGTTGGCGCTGCCACCGCCCTTGGCCATGAACAGGAACTTGTATTCCGGACCCTTGGGTCCCTGCTCGGTCGCGTAGATCTCGACCTGCGCGGGCAGGTTGGAGCCGGTGTTCTTCTCCTCGTAGGTCGTCAGCGGGGCCAGCTGCGAGTACCGCAGGTTCAGCTGGGTGTAGGCGTCGTAGACACCCCGGGAGATGGCTTCGGCGTCGTCGGTGCCGGTCAGGACCCCTTCGCTCTTCTTGCCCATCACGATCGCGGTGCCGGTGTCCTGGCACATGGGCAGCACGCCGCCGGCGGAGATGTTGACGTTCTTGAGCAGGTCGAGGGCGACGAAACGGTCGTTGCCCGACGCCTCCGGGTCGTCGATGATCTTGCGCAGCTGCGCGAGGTGAGCCGGGCGCAGGTAGTGGCTGATGTCGTGCATGGCCTCGGCGGTGAGCCTCCGGATGGCCTCCGGATCGACCTGCAGGAAGGTCCGACCGCCCGCGGAGAACGTGGACACACCGTCGGTCGTGATCAACCGGTACGGGGTCTCGTCGGCGCCGGTGGGGAGCAGATCGGAGTAGAGAAACTCGGGGGCTGAGGCTGGTTTACTCACGGACCGCATCGTATCGCCCGACGAGAACGGCCCCACGCCAGAGGTTCGCTCGTCGTCGAGCCTCGTGGACATGGGGCCGGTTCCGGGCCCGGGATCGGAAGTCACCGCATTCGGTGCGATCTCAGAGATCGAGACGCGAGTACCCGCGGAGCTTGGCCGGCTTGTGCACGGCCTCGATACGACGGACGGTGCCGGACTTCGAACGCATCACCAGCGACCGGGTGGTGGCACCGTTCGGCCGGTAGGTGACGCCGCGCAGCATGTCGCCGTTGGTGACACCGGTGGCGCAGAAGAAGGCGTTCTCGCCGCTGACGAGGATGTCGTTGGTCAGGACGCGGTCGAGGTCGTGGCCGGCGTCGAGGGCCTTCTGGCGCTCCTGGTCGGTCTGGGGCCACAGCTTGCCCTGGATCTCGCCGCCCATGCACTTCATCGCCACCGCGGTGATGATGCCCTCGGGGGTGCCGCCGACGCCCATCAGCATGTCGACGGTGGAGTAGTCGTCGGCCGCGGCAACCGCACCGGCGACGTCGCCGTCGGAGATGAGGCGGATCTTGGCGCCGGCCTGACGGATCTCGCCGATCAGATCGGCATGGCGCGGACGGTCGAGGACGATGACCGTCAGGTCCGCGACGTCGATCCCCTTCGCCTTGGCGACCGAGTTGATGTTCCACTCGACGGACTCGTTGATGTTGATGGCGCCCTTGGCGTCCGGCCCGACGGCGATCTTGTCCATGTAGAACACGGCTGACGGGTCGTACATGGTGCCGCGCTCGCTGACGGCGAGCACCGAGATCGAGTTGGGGCGGCCCTCTGCCATCAGCGTGGTGCCGTCGATGGGGTCGACGGCGACATCGCAGTCGGGGCCCTCGCCGTTGCCGACCTCCTCGCCGTTGTAGAGCATCGGCGCCTCGTCCTTCTCGCCTTCGCCGATGACCACGACACCGCGCATCGACACCGACGAGAGAAGTTCGCGCATCGCGTCGACGGCGGCGCCGTCACCGCCGTTCTTGTCACCCCGGCCGACCCATCGCCCGGCCGCGAGAGCAGCCGACTCGGTCACGCGGACCAACTCCATCGCGAGGTTGCGGTCCGGGGCCTGATGGGTGCTGGCGGTCATGGGCAATCGACTCCTCTGTTCGACGCTGATCGGGGAGCGCCGAGTGATTGTGGCGGTGGTCTCAGAGACCATCCTTGCATGTCACACCGGGCATTCGGTCAGTGACCCTGCTGGTGGGATACTCGGCGCCATGGCAGACAAACCCCGCATTCTGATCAACGGCAAGGACATGTTCTGGTCGTTGGTGCCGTTGCTCGCCCTGTGCGCGCTGGTGCTGATCGCGTCGGGGAACTGCTCGGTCGGGGCGTCGAAAGACGTGGCCGACAGCAAGCTGCCGCCGTTCGACGTGGTCAGCGCTTTGAATGCCGACGCGAGTCAGCTCCCGTTCCCGATCCGCCGCCCGCCGACGCCGGCGGGGTGGCGGCCCAACTCCGGTTCGTCGGACGCGATCGAGGGGCACCGGATCAGCACGGTGGGGTGGCTGAGCAGCGGTGGCGCGTATGTCCAGCTCAGCCAGACCGATGCGCCGGAGGACGTGTTCGTGCCGTATATGGGCGGGAGTCGGGGTGATTTCGGCGACATCGCCGGCACCGGCACCCGGCAGGCAGGTGGGCGCCAGTGGGTGACCTACGAGACGGCGGAGGGCAAGAAGTTCTGGATCACCGATCTCGGCGCCGTTCGCATCGCGGTGCTGTCGCGGGGCAGCGATGCCGACATCGAGACGATCGCGTCGTCGGTCGTCGCCCAGGCCCCGCTGCGAATGGGGTAGCGCACTACTCGTGAGGACCCGGGTCGGAGTCCATAGCGTCGTCTCCAGGAGGCGCTCATGGATGGGGGATCCGGGTTCGGGCCACACTTCGTGTGGACGCGACTCGTAGTGGTGGCCGCGGTCCTGGTGATGCTGGTGGTGGTCGTTCCGGGGCAACGTGCGGGCGCGATCGTCGTGCACGCCATACCGCCCGCCGCAGTGGCGGCGACCGCGCCCGGTCCGGGTCTGGGGCCATCCTCCGAAACCGTGGTGGGGCGGCCGCTTTCCTCCCGATCGAGGGGCCGGGAGGATCGTCGGCCGGTCCTCGCCCGAGCCGCTGCGCGACCGTCCGCCGAACATGCTCGCGTCAGCGCTCTCGACCGCGAGGTGCTCGCGCGGTTCGACTGATCAGTCGTCGTCCTCGTCGTCGGGGTCGGTGCTCTTCTCGGAGATGACCGCCTCGATGCGTTCCCGTGCTCCGCGCAGGTGCTCCTCGCAGCGCGTGGCGAGGGCCTCGCCGCGTTCCCACAGTGCCAGCGAGGCGTCGAGATCGAGCCCGCCGTGCTCGAGCGTGGTGACGATCTCGGCGAGCTCGTCCCGTGCCTCCTCGTATCCGAGTTCGTCGATGGGGGTGAATGTCTCGTCGGTGCTCACGCGTCTCCTCCGTCTGTCTGCGCGTTCGTCGGTCTCGTGGCGGATCGGGCGCGGGAGCGTCGTGGGGCGGGTCCGTCGACCCGTGCGGTCGCGGCGCCGTCGGCGACCCGGATGCGCAGGGACGCGCCCGGTGGCAGGTCCGCGAGGGCGCCGACCACATGCGGCGGGTCGGTGTCGGTGCGCTGGACCACCGCGTAGCCGCGCGCCAGCGTCTGCGCGGGACCGAGGGTGGACAGTCGCGCGGCGAGATGGTCGCCGCGGCGTTCCTCGGAGTCGATGTGGCGCAACACATCCCGACGCAGCGCGCGGACCAGCTCGGCCACCCGCGCGGCTTCGGAGTCCACCAGCACCCCGGGACGGGCCAGTACCGGACGGGCCCGGAACGACGCCACGACGCCGGACTCCCGGCGCACCCAGTTGCGCAGCGCCTGCGCACTGCGGCGACGCAGGTCGGCGATCCCGGCGAGTTCGGCCTCGACGTCGGGGACCACGCGTTTGGCGGCATCGGTCGGGGTCGCCGCGCGCAGGTCCGCGACGAAATCGAGCAACGGATTGTCCGGTTCGTGCCCGATCGCGCTGACCACCGGTGTCCGGCATCGTGCGACCGCGCGCAACAACGCCTCATCGGAGAAGGGGAGCAGGTCTTCGACGCTGCCCCCGCCCCGCGCGATGATGATGACCTCGACATCCGGATGTGCGTCGAGTTCGGCGAGATGGGTGAGGATACGGGCGACGGCCGTCGGACCCTGCACGGGCGCTTCCCGGATGTCGAACCGTACGTCCGACCAGCGTGCCGTCGCCACGCTCACCACATCGTGCTGGGCGGCGCTCGCGCGTCCGCTGATGAGTCCGACGGCCCGCGGCAGGAAGGGCAGCGGCCGCTTGAGGCGCGCGTCGAAGAGTCCCTCGGCGGCCATGAGCTGCCGCAGTCGTTCGATGCGCAGCAGCAGCTCGCCGATGCCCACCGCGCGTATCTCGCTGACCCGCAGGGAGACCGTGCCGCGGCCGGTGTAGTAGCTCGGCCGGCCCAGGACCACCACGGAACTGCCGTCGGTGAGCGGAACCTCGGTGCGCGCCAAGAGATCCGGGCTGCACGTCACCGAGATCGAGATGTCCGCGGCGGGGTCGCGGAGGGTGAGGAATGCGGTCCGGGTACCCGGGCGCCGGCTGATCTGGGTGACCTGACCCTCCACCCAGATCTGTCCGAGCCGATGGATCCAGTCGGCGATCTTGGTGTTCACCGTCCGGACCGGCCACGGGTGTTCGGCCGAGTTCGGCGACGAGGAACGTCGCGGTGTGTCGCTCGTGTCGGCCCCGGTCACGCTTCGGTGGAGCGCTTGTTCTGCGCGGCTATCCGGTTCTCCAGCATCGTCACGAACGGAGCGCGGTTGCGGGCGGTCTTCTCGTAGTCGACGAGCGCCATCAGATCGTCGATGGCCACCGAGCGGAGTCGGGCGCGCAGTTGGGCGAGGGTCAAGGAGTCGTAGTCGATGAGTTCGACGATCTCGGGACCCGAGCCGTTGGAGGCGCCCACCGCCTCGGCGCCCGGCACCTCGGCCGCGACGACGTCGTCGGGGGTCGAGCTGTACAGCGCGAAGCGTCCGGCGTCGGCTCGCGGCGGCGCGGCGAGATCGGCGTCGGTGGCGGCCTCCTCGACCTTGTCGTCGATGCTGGTCGGTGCGGGGGTCTTTGCTGCCGGCTCGCGATCCGGGGTCGGTGTGGCGGGAGCGGGCGTCGAGTCCGGCTCGAGGGCCTCCGCCTCGTCCTCGTCGAAGCGCGCCCATTCGGGCTGCTCGTCGGGTCGGTCGAAGAACATCTCGAGAGCGGCGTCGCCCTTGATGGCCAGTTCGGCGATGTTCTGCTGCGCCCGCATGCCGGCCTGCAGTGTCTGGCTGACCGCGGTCATCGGCAAGGTGATGAGGAGCGCCGGGAGCTTCCGTGTCTCCTCGAGGGCGGTGACGATCAGACCTGCGGCTATCCGGGCCGGGTATGGTGCGCGATCCATGCCAACACTCTGCCATCACGGGCAACGCCGCGTAACCCGTACCCTGGGAAGCATGTCTGAGACGAAGCGTGTCCTGCTCGCCGAACCCCGGGGCTACTGCGCTGGTGTCGACCGTGCGGTGGAGACCGTCGAGCGTGCGCTCGACAAGCACGGCGCTCCCGTCTACGTGCGCAAGGAGATCGTCCACAACCGGCACGTCGTGGAGACCCTCGCCGAGCGCGGTGCGATCTTCGTGGGCGAGACCGACGAGGTGCCCGAGGGTGCGATCGTCGTCTTCTCGGCGCACGGGGTCTCCCCGCTGGTCCACCAGACCGCCGCCGAACGCAATCTGCGGACGATCGACGCGACCTGTCCGCTGGTCACCAAGGTCCACCAGGAGGCCAAGCGGTTCGCGCGCGACGACTACGACATCCTGCTGATCGGTCACGAGGGCCACGAGGAGGTCGAGGGCACGGCCGGTGAGGCCCCCGAACACATCCAGCTGGTCGACGGCCCCGACAGTGTGGACTCGGTCACGGTGCGCGACGAGTCCAAGCTCGTGTGGCTGTCGCAGACCACCCTCTCCGTCGACGAGACCATGGAGACCGTCCGGCGCCTGCGGGAGAAGTTCCCGCTGCTCAACGACCCGCCCAGCGACGACATCTGCTACGCCACCCAGAACCGCCAGGTGGCGGTCAAGGCGATGGCGCCCGAGTGCGATCTGGTGATCGTCGTCGGGTCGCAGAACTCGTCGAACTCGGTACGCCTCGTGGAAGTGGCGCTGCAAGCGGGTGCCCGGGCCGGCCACCTGGTCGACTACGCACGGGAGATCGACGAGACCTGGCTCGAGGGTGTCGCCACCGTCGGCGTCACCTCCGGCGCATCGGTGCCCGAGGTCTTGGTCCGCGGCGTCCTCGACTACCTGGCCGAGCGCGGCTACGGCACGGTCGAGACGGTCAACACGGCCAACGAGACGCTGACCTTCGCGCTTCCGCGCGAGCTGCGTCCCGCGCGTTCGTCCAGCTGACGACGCCGCGAGCGGTGTGGCCGGTCGCGGCGCGAGGTCAGAACTCGTCCGGGTCGAGCTTGCGCACCCGCCGATGAGGTAGGGCGATCGCGAGCACCGCCGCAATGACGATCGCCGCGACCGCACTACCGGCGATCGCCACGGTGCGGGCGCTGTGATCGGGTGGCTGGGCCACCGGCGGGGCGGCGATCGGCGCCGACGCACGGTCCGGCCGTTGATCGGTCGGCAACTCGGCGGTGAGGGCGGCGACCGGGTCGACGACCCCGTGCCCGATCCGTTGATCGTGTCCGTCACCCGGCGAGTGGGCGGTGGCGATGATGCGCTCCATCACCTCGCGCGCGGACAGCTCCGGAAACCGCGACCGGATCAGCGCGGCGGTACCCGCGACGTACGGTGCGGCGAAACTGGTGCCGATCAGGGGGATCGGTCCACCGTCGCTCTCCTGCGCCGACGCCAGCCGCCGGGAACCGCGTCGACTGTCCAGGCTCACGATGTCGGTGCCCGGAGCCGCGACGCTCACCCACGGCCCGTGCAGGCTGAAGTCGCTGGGAGAACCGGTGTCGGCATCCACGGAACCCACGGTCAGAACGTACGGCGAATACCACGCGGGGCTGGCGATGGTGGAGACCGACCGCCAGCCTCCCGGATCGTCGGCGGCGGGGGCCGGATTCTGGTTCTGGCAGGCGCCGTCGCGGGTCAGGTTGCCCGCGGCGACGATCACCACGACGTCGCGGTCGTAGGCATGCCGGATGGCCGCGCCGAGGGCGCGATCGTCGACCGAGTCCGACGCCGGAGCACATGCGACCTCGGAGATGTTGATGACGGTGGCGCGCAGGTCGACCGCGCGCACGATCGCATGCGCAAGGGTCCGGACCGACCCGTACCCCGACCCGACCGACGGCGCCGCGTCGTCCCGGGCGCGATCGTCCTTCTTCTGGAATGCGCTGCTCGACTGGCGGATGGCGATGATCGACGCCGCGGGTGCCACACCCGCGAACGCGTCGGCGGTGCTGGGCCGTGCGGCGATGATGCCGGCCACCAGGGTGCCATGGGCGTCGCAGTCGTCGAGTCCACTACCGCCCGAGACGTAGTCGCCACCGGCGACGACACGGCCGAGCCGCGGATGCGGTGTCACCCCGGTGTCGATGACCGCGACCCGCTGACCCTGTCCACGGCTGAACCGCCACGCCTCGGGGAGGTTCATCATCGACTGCGCCGCAGTCGATTTCGACACATTGCGCGTCAATTCCGTGGTGTTGCACAGATGGCGCTGCTCGGTCGGTTCGGGCGGGGCGACCGGGGCCGACCGGATCAGGGCGCCGGGATCGATGCGCGGTGGGTTCACCGCCGCGGCCGGCGACGCCGACGTCGCGATCAGCGCCGCGACCAGAGCCGACCCGAGCAGCCCGGCGCCGCGGATGCGCATGCCGCGCATCAGATCTCGCGGACCATGCGATACAGATCGAGCAACCAGAGCAGCAGCGGCACGATGAGCGCGACGAGGATGTACTCGCCGATCTCCGCCCAGCGGCGCATGACGGGGGAGAAGTCCTGGTTCGGGGCGACGACCCCGAAGACGAATGCGGCGATCACCGCGAGGACGCCGAGGGCGAAGCCGATGACCGGCCATCGGTCGTCGCCGAAGGCGAGCCCGGTGATCAGCGTGATCACCACGAGCGACCCGGCGACGATGAGGATACCGGCCTGGAACAGATCGCTGTGGGAGCGGCCTCGTAGGCACAGCACGACGCCGATGATCGCGGCGTAGACGGCGTTGCGCCATTCGAATCCGGCGAGCGGGGCCGCGGTGAGGACCGCCGCGATCGCGGTGATGAGGGTCAGGCCGCCGACGATGCCGGTCAGATAGGCGTTGGCCAGATAGGAACGACGCTCCAGCGCATCGGCTTTCGGCAGCGCGGTCGCGCCGATCGCCCCGATGCCCTCGATGGCCGGGCGCGGTTCGATGTCCTTGACGTCGATGGCGGCGCCGGCCGTCGGAACCGGGGGCAACGGGAGTTTGGCGAGCAGGATGGTGGTGCGGGGCGCGAGTCCGATGAGGAGGAGGCCGACCGCGGCGATGACGGCGGCGACATCGGGCACCGGTGCATCGATGAGGAGCCGGGCCCCGGAGCCGGCCGCACCGAGCAGAGCGGCGCTGGTCACGGCGCTGTGCGCGGTCGGGCCGGCGGCGGTCATGCGGTAGCTGACGACCGCGGCGACGAGTGTCACCGCGAAGCCCAGCGTCAGGTGCGCGGCCCCGAACGACCCGGGCGTGAGGACCATGCCGGTCACGAACGCCATGGGTGCGGCGCACAGCGACAGGATGGTCGACGTCTGCTCGTCGCGGTAGTACCGGGACACGATCGTCGATGCGGTGACGAACCCGACGACAGCCAGGCCCGACAGGCCGGCGAACCACAGGGCACCGGTGTCGGACCGGATCGCGGCCAGGGATGCCGCCGCCGCGACCGCGGCGACGAGAGCGAGCGCGTAACCCACGCGTCGGGCGGCGGCGGCGGTCCAGTCGACGAACTGGGATTCGTTCAATCGGGCGACGGCGTCGACCACGTCGTCGAACAGCACCGGGGACTCCCCGGTGCGCGTCGAGGTCAACAGGAGCAGGTCGCCGTCGCGGATGCCCGACTCGGACAGCGACCGGTGCAGGGGGAGCGGTTCCTGCCCGACGAGGGCGAGCGTCCACTTGTTCTGGCGGTCGTGCGGGCGTCCGGGATTGCGCGCGTCGGCGTCGGGATCGTCGGGGTCCGACCGTGAGGGGTTGCGCGACTCGATCTGGGCGACGAGGTCGCCGATGAGTCCCGCGATGGGGATGCCTGCGGGGAGGCCGACGTCGAGCTGGGTGTTGCCGCCCAGCACCGACACCCGGACGAGCTGGGGCTCGACGGCCGCCTCACCCCGCCGACGGTCCCCGATGTCCGCGTCGGCGGCGGTCGTCGGGTACCCCGGTGCGAATCCGTCCACAGACGACATCAGGTCAATCCTCCCCCTGGGTTCAGCAGCTAACATAGCCAACCTCAGCGGGTTCGCCCGCCCGGGGATACACAGGCGCGACATGTCAGGGGGGACGTGTGGTCACGACGACCGAGGGTTTTGTGCGTCGGCCGCGCATCACGCCGCCACGCACACCCGGCGGCGAGGTCAACATCCAGGCGCCACCGGACGTACCGCGGGTGGTGCCGGGCAATCTCCTGATGAGGCTGCTCCCGGTGGTGATGGTCGTCGCGGTGGTCGGCATGGTGTCGCTGATGGTCGTCACCGGCGGACGCAACATCCTGTCCAACCCGCTGTTCATGATGTTCCCGCTGATGATGCTGATGTCGATGTTCGGCATGTTCGCCGCGGGCGGGCGCGGAGGCGGCAAGCGGGCGGGCGAACTCAACGAGGAGCGCAAGGACTACTTCCGCTATCTGGGCCAGCTGCGCAACCAGGTGTTCGAGACGGTCGACAACCAGCGTGCGGCGCGCACCTGGAGTCATCCGGACCCGCGTGCGCTGCTCGACGTGATCGGCAGCAGGCGGATGTGGGAACGCCGCCCCAATGATGCCGACTTCGCCCATGTGCGAGTGGGTGTCGGCGTCCAGCGCCTGGCCACGCGACTGATGCCACCGGAGACCGGGCCGCTGGAGGACATCGAACCGGTGTCGATGGTGGCCCTGCGTCGCTTCGTGCGCACCCACTCGGCGGTGTACCGCCTGCCGACCTCGATCTCGTTGCGCGGCTTCCCGGCGGTCAACATCGAGGGCGCCCGGCAGGAGACCCGCGACCTCGTCCGGTCGATGGTCGTGGAGTTGTGTGCCTTTCACGGTCCCGATCACCTGCACATCGGCATCGTCACCGGTGATCCCGCGGGAGAGGCCTGGGACTGGGCGAAATGGCTTCCGCACGTAGGGCATCCGACGCTGCGAGACGGCGTCGGCGCGATGCGGATGATCTATCCGACCCTGGCGGACCTGGAGAACTCGATGGCCGCCGACCTCCTCGAGCGCGGCCGCTTCAGCCGTTCGGCACCGCCGAACGCCCATCGCGCGCACCTGGTGGTGATCATCGACGACGGGTACGTCGCCGGGGACGAACGGATCATCAACGACGCGGGCATGGAGGGGGTCACGATCCTCGACCTGACGGCGCCGCCGGACGGTCTCGCGGTGCGGCGCGGATTGCAGCTCGTCGTCCGTGGCGGCAAGGTCTCGGCGCGCAGCGCGGCCGGCGTCGAGGAGTTCGCCGACATGGACTCGCTCACCATTCCCGAGGCCGAGGCGATCGCCCGCCGCATGGCGCGCTACCGACTGGCCACCGCGGCGACCCTGGCCCACCTCGAGTCCGAGGCGACCTCGGCCGACCCGGGTCTGCCCGCGCTGCTCGGCATCGACGACGCGGCGCGGTTCGATCCCGCCACCGCCTGGCGCGGGCGCACCGGCCGGGAGCGACTGCGCGTGCCGATCGGTTACACGCCCACCGGCGCGCCCGTCGAGATCGACATCAAGGAGAGCGCGCACGGCGGCATGGGTCCGCACGGGTTGTGCATCGGCGCCACCGGGTCGGGCAAATCGGAGTTCCTGCGCACACTCGTGCTGGCCATGCTGGCGACCCACTCGCCGTCCGAGCTGAACCTCGTGCTCGTCGACTTCAAGGGCGGCGCGACGTTCCTCGGCCTGGAGTCCGCGCCCCACGTGGCGGCGATCATCACGAACCTCGAACAGGAACTGTCGATGGTCGACCGCATGAAGGACGCGCTCTCCGGTGAGATGAACCGGCGCCAAGAGGTGCTGCGGGCCGCGGGCAACTACGCCAACGTCGCCGACTACGAGCGCGCCCGCGCCTCCGGAGTGCGGCTCGATCCGCTGCCCGCACTGTTCATCGTCGTCGACGAGTTCTCCGAACTGCTCTCGCAGAAGCCGGATTTCGCCGAACTGTTCGTCGCGATCGGACGACTCGGCCGCTCGCTGCACATCCACCTGTTGCTCGCGTCGCAACGCCTCGAGGAGGGCAAGCTCCGGGGTCTGGACTCGCACCTGTCCTACCGGATCGGTCTGAAGACCTTCTCCGCCAACGAATCCCGGTCGGTTCTCGGTGTGCCCGACGCTTATCACCTGCCGAGCGTTCCCGGTTCGGCCTACCTCAAGTGCGACTCGGCCGACCCGATCCGGTTCAACACGTCCTACGTGTCGGGTGCCTACCACTCGCCGACGGTCGTCGAGTCGTCCGATCCGAGCACCACGGCGTCGCTGCGGCGCGGCAACCTGAAGGTGTTCACCGCGTTGCCGGTCCCGTTGGACGAGGGCGCGTCACGGTCCCTGCTCGATCAGGCCGAGAGTCTGCTCGACGAGGAACCGCCCGCCCCCGAGGAACCCGCCGATTTCGAACCGGTCTCGGCGCCGGTGCCCACACTCATGGAGACGATCGTCGACCGCATGGGGGACGCCGGTCCGCCGGCCCACCGCGTGTGGCTGCCGCCGCTGGACGAGTCCCCGACCGTGGAACACCTTCTCGGCGAACGGGACTGGTCACGACCCGCGGTCCCCGGCGACCTCACCGTCCCGGTCGGTGTGGTCGACCGGCCCTACGATCAGCGACGCGACCCCCTCGTCATCGACCTCGCGGGTGCCGCGGGCAACGTGGCGGTGGTCGGCGGTCCGCAGTCGGGCAAATCGACGACGCTGCGCACGATCATCATGTCGGCCGCGGCATCCCACACGCCCGAGCAGGTGCAGTTCTACTGTCTCGACTTCGGCGGCGGCAGTCTGACCGGACTCGCCGGACTCCCGCATGTCGGTTCGGTCGCCTCGCGGGGCGACATGGACGCGGTCCGACGTACGGTTGCCGAGGTCGCGGCCGTGGTCCGGTCCCGCGAGCTGCTGTTCGCCCGCCTGGGCATCGAATCGATGCGCGACTACCGGGCCCGCCGTGCGTCGTGGTTCCGGTCCGGGGTCACCTCGCCGGCGACCGACCCGCTGGCCCAGGACCGGTTCGGCGACGTGTTCCTCGTCCTCGACGGCATGAACGTGCTGCGGACGGAACTGGAGTCGCTCGAGGAACAGATCACCGCAATCGTGGCCCAGGGCCTGAGCTATGGCGTGCACGTCATGGTCACCGCGTCCCGGTGGGCCGAGGTGCGCCCGGCGGTCCGCGATCTCATGGGTACGCGTATCGAGCTGCGCCTCGGCGACCCGATGGACTCCGACATGGGGCGTCGCGCCGCCGCTCTGGTCCCGCAGAACCGTCCCGGACGCGGCCTGACCGGGCAGGAGCTGCACATGCTGATCGCGCTGCCTCGCCTCGACCCGGTCAGCAGTGCCGAATCGCTCCCCGCCGGTGTCGCGCAGTCCGTGGAGAGGCTCACCGCCGCCTATCCGGGCCGTGGGGCGATGGCCGTGCGCAAACTGAGCACCGAGATCGACCACGCGTCGGTACAGCGCGCGGTCGCCGACGCCGGGCTCACCCTCGCGCCCAACCAGGTCGCGATCGGTGTGGGGGAGCTCGAGCTCGCGCCGGTGGTGCTCGACTTCACCGCCCAGCCGCACTTCATGGCCTTCGCCGATGTCGAGCACGGCAAGACCAACCTGCTCCGCACCATCGTCACCGGGCTCGTCGCGGGCGCCACACCCGAGCAGGTCCGGATCGTCTTCGTCGACTACCGCCGCACCATGCTGGGGATCATCGACGGCGACCATCTGGCCGGGTACGCGAGTTCTCCCGACCGCGCGGCGTCGATGATGACGGAGCTGGCGGCCTACCTGAAGAACCGGATGCCGCCGGAGGACGTGACCGTCCAGCAGCTGCGGGACCGCACCTGGCTCGAGGGTCAGCCGGAGGTGTACGTCGTGGTCGACGACTACGACATGGTCGTGACGTCGACGGGCAATCCGATGCTGCCGATCGTCGAGCTGGCCTCCCATGCCCGCGACATCGGCCTGCACATTGTGCTCGCCCGGCGGTCCGGTGGACTGGGACGGGCGATGTTCGACCCGCTGATCGCCCGCCTCAAGGACCTGTCGTCGGACATCCTGCTGATGAGTGGCGACCGGGACGAGGGCTTCATCACCGGGCGGTCACGGCTGCAGTCGCTGATACCCGGCCGCGGTGAGCTCGTGTCGCGGGTCCGGCCACCGGAGATGATCCAGGTCGCTCATCTCGCGGTCGGCGACTAGGCCGGATCCGCAGATGACGCGAGCGGGCGGGACGCCGGCATCGGACGCGGGGCCGGTGCTCCGGGCAGGACGGCGGCACCCCCGCCCGGCCGTGGTCGATCTCGCGTTCGGGACGCCGCTGGTCTGGGAGCCGGAGGGCGGCCTGCGCCGGGTGGATCGCGACGTGCGGATGTTGCTCGAGTCGGTGGATCACATGAGCGTCGTGGTCGACGGCCGGCGCGAACATCCACGGCAGGCGTGGCGGCGGGTCTTCGCCGACCTCGGTCTGCCTGCGGGACGGCCGCTGATCGTCGGACACCCGAGTACGTGGGGACCGCGTCGTGCGTCGACGCTTGCCGACCTCGGCGACGCCGGCGCACCGGTGTCGTTGCTGCCGCGGGCGGTTCTCGTCGCCCGCAGTCACGCCGACCTCACCGTGCAACGCTGCGCCGTCGTCGAGACCACCCACCTGCCGCGTCCGCCGACCGACCCCGCCCACCCGCGACCCTCGTGGTGGGACGTGCAGATCGTGGGCCGGGGTCCCGACGGCTGGACGGTCGAACGCTCCGGGATCATCCGTCCGGGAACCGGTCTCGCGTCGTCGGCCCCGGCCGACGGCGCGGGGATCGAGGGCGCGGGGATCGACGTCGCGGGGATCGACGTCATCGACGACTCGGTCGAGGCGGTGTTCGTCGACGGGGCGGCGGCGGACGACGTGTCCGCGGCGATCGACGTCATCTCCGCGCACGCGGTCGCGGGACGGGTCGTCGCCGTAGACCGTGACCTGGTCGTCCGGCTCGGGCACCGCACCGGCGGCGCCGCCGACGACGCGGCGGATCCCGGGCGTGACCCTCGCCCGCCGGACTCGTTGCCGGTCGGCCGCACGAGACGGCGGTCGCGCTCGCTGCTCGCGGCCGCGGTGGTGGCGGTCCTCGTCGTGAGCGGTGCGGTCGGGGTGGGCCTCTGGCAGCGCGAACCCGCATCAGGCGCGTCGTCGGCGGATGTCCGCCTGGGGCGCGCGACGTTGACCGTTCCGGGGGATTGGCGGCAGGCCGACCAGGACACCCCGAGCGACGCCGCCGACGACCCGTCCACCACTCGCGCGGTGTTCGTCGACCCCGACGACGGTCGGCGCATCATCGCCGTGCTCACCGAGGTGCGCGAGGGTTCCACCCTGGCCTCGGTCGCCGGCAGCCTGCGCAACCGGATCGAACAGCGCGGCGACGACGTCGTCACGGAGTTCTCCGCCGCCACCCGGTTCGCCGGCCGCGACGTGATCGGTTACCGCGAGTCACCGGCATCCGGGGGTGCGATCCGCTGGTACGTCGTCGTCGATGACGGTCTACAGGTCTCGATCGGCTGTCAGGCGGGTACCGCGGCCGAGCCGGCCGAGGCCGAATGCGCGGAGGCGGTCCGGACGATCCGGGTGCTGCCGTCGTAGAGCGGGCCGATGTCGGAGGCCGGCGCCCGTTTTGACCCTGACCAGCGCGGTCGCGTAACCTGGATCGCTGGTGCTCGGCACCTGGTGCACATCTGTGTGTCCAGGTCAGCGGAGGCCCGGGTCCCCACTGGTCGCCGGGAACAACCTCTGCCGTGCACCCGACCAGCACCCACAAGACAAGAGTTGAGGACAACTGTGCCTACCTACACCCCGAAGGCCGGTGACATCACGCGTACGTGGCATGTCATCGACGCCGAGAACGTGGTGCTCGGCCGGCTGGCCGTGCAGGTCGCGAACCTGCTCCGCGGCAAGCACAAGCCGACCTACGCCCCGCACATGGACGGCGGCGACTTCGTCGTCATCATCAATGCGGAGAAGATCGCGCTGACCAGCAACAAGGCCGATCGCAAGCTGAACTACACGCACTCGGGGCATCCCGGTGGCCTGAAGTCCCGCACCACGACCGAGCTGCTCGCCACCTACCCGGAGCGCGTCATCGAGAAGGCCGTCAAGGGCATGCTGCCGTCGACCAAGCTCGGCCGCGCGATGGCGTCGAAGCTGAAGGTCTACGCCGGCCCGAATCATCCGCACGCGGCCCAGCGCCCCGTCCCCTTCGAGATCAAGCAGGTGGCCCAGTGAGCAACGAGAACATCAACGAGGCCGTCGAAGAGGCCGCTGTCGCCGAGGCTGCTGTCGAGGTCGTGGAGGCCGTCGAGGTCGCCGCTGACGACTACGAGACCGCCGCTGTCGAAGACGTCCGCGAGCCGATCGTCATCGATCGTCCGATCCAGACCGTCGGCCGCCGCAAGGAAGCCGTCGTCCGCGTCCGCCTGATGCCGGGCGCCGGTGGGTTCACCCTCAACGGCCGCTCGCTGGAGGAGTACTTCCCCAACAAGGTGCACCAGCAGCTCATCAAGGCGCCGCTGGTCCTCGTCGAGCGCACCGAGTCGTTCGACATCTTCGCCAAGCTCGTCGGCGGCGGCCCCTCGGGCCAGGCCGGCGCGCTGCGTCTCGCCATCGCGCGTGCGCTCATCGAGGTCACCCCGGAGGATCGTCCCGCCCTGAAGAAGGCCGGCTTCCTCACCCGTGACCCGCGTGCGGTCGAGCGCAAGAAGTACGGCCTCAAGAAGGCCCGCAAGGCGTCGCAGTACTCCAAGCGCTGATCTTGGCACGCCTTTTCGGAACCGACGGCGTCCGAGGCCTGGCCAACGCCGAGCTCACCCCAGAGCTCGCGTTGCGCCTGGCCTCGGCCGCCGCGGTCGTTTTCGCAGAGAGTTCCACGACGGACTCCCACCGGCGCCCGCGTGCGGTCGTCGGACGTGATCCGCGTGCGTCCGGCGAGATGCTGGAGGCCGCGGTGTGTGCTGGTCTCGCCGCCACCGGAGTCGACGCCATCTGCGTCGGCACCGTGCCGACCCCGGCGGTCGCATTCCTGACCGCGGACTACCACGCCGACTTCGGTGTGATGATCTCCGCATCGCACAACCCCATGCCCGACAACGGGATCAAGTTCTTCTCCGCCGGCGGGCACAAGCTCGACGACGACGTCGAGGACCGCATCGAGGCGGCCATGGACGACGAGGTCGTCCGGCCGATCGGTGCCGCGGTGGGACGCATCGTCGCCGCGCCCGACGCCGGCGACCGTTACCGGCATCACCTCACCCAGGCCATCGACACGCGACTGGACGGGCTGACCGTCGTCGTCGACTGTGCGCACGGCGCGGCGTCGGAGCTGGCGCCGCTGGCCTACGCCGACGCCGGGGCGACCGTCATCGCGATCCACGCCGAGCCGGACGGCCTGAACATCAACGCCGACTGCGGGTCCACGCACATGGACAAGTTGCAGGCTGCGGTGCTCGAACACGGCGCCGACCTCGGACTGGCGCACGACGGTGACGCAGACCGTTGTCTCGCAGTCGATTCCACCGGTCAGATCGTCGACGGCGACGCCATCATGGCGGTGCTCGCGACGTCCCTGAAAGATCAGGGCAAGCTCCGCGAGGACGTGCTCGTGGCCACCGTCATGAGCAATCTCGGTCTGCACATCGCGATGCGCGAGGCCGGGATCACCGTGCACACCACCGCGGTCGGGGACCGGTATGTCCTCGAGGAACTGCGCCGGGGCGGTTACGCGATCGGCGGCGAACAGTCGGGCCACATCGTCGTCCCGGGTTCGGGTACGACGGGTGACGGCATCCTGACCGGGTTGATGCTCATGGCACGGATGGCTGCCACCTCGGCGCGGCTGGCCGACCTCGCCGGCATCGTCACGGTGCTGCCCCAGGAACTGATCAACGTCCGGGTCGCCGACAAACATGCGGTGTCGCAGTCGCAGTCGGTCCGGGAGGCGGTCGCGGCCGCCGAGACCGAACTGGGCGAGACGGGCCGAGTCCTGTTGCGGCCGTCGGGAACCGAGCAGCTCGTCCGCGTCATGGTGGAGGCCGCGACGGCCGACCAGGCGCTGTCGGTGGCCGGCCGGCTGGCCGATGTCGTCCAAGGTGTCGGGGCATGACCGGTCCGGCGCCCCGGGCGGTCCTGTTCGACTTCTCCGGCACGCTGTTCCGCTTCGAGGCCCGCGACGAGTGGTTCGCCGACCTGCGCGACGACACCGGCGCCGAGTTCGACCGTGACCGGCAGGCGGACATCATCCGGCGCATGGTCGCACCTGTCGGGCTGCCCGACGGCATCGTCGGGGACGACCGACATGCCTGGGAGTCCCGGGATCTCGACCCGACGCTGCATCGCACCGGCTATCTGGCGCTGCTGCGCGCGGCCGGGATGAGCAACGCCGAGCACGCGAACGCGCTCTACAACCGAGTACTCGATCCATCCTCCTGGGTCCCGTTCACCGACACCGTCACCGTGTTGCACAAGCTCGGCGCCGCACAGGTTCCGGTCGGCATCGTCAGCAACATCGCCTTCGACCTGCGCAAGGTCCTGGCTCTGCACGGTGTCGAGGATCTCGTCGCCGCGTTCGCGCTGTCCTACGAGGTGGGGGCGATCAAACCCGACCCCCGGATCTTCCATGCCGCTCTCGACCCGCTGGGTGTTCCGGCAGACGAGGTGCTCATGGTCGGGGACAGCGAGACCGCCGACGGCGGAGCGCGCGCCCTCGGTTGTTCCTTCGCGCTGGTGCACGACGTCCCGGCCGCCGAGCGGCCCACCGCGCTGCTCGATGCCGTGACCTCATACGGCATCGAACTGGGTGACTGATCAGAAGTTGCCCTTCGCGGCCCAACCTCCGTCCACCGGGTAGATCTCGCCGGTGAGGAAGTCTCCCTCGCGCATGAGGTAGGCGACCATCGAGGCGATCTCCGACGGGAGTCCGAGTCGTCTGACGATGTGCGCGTTGGCATTCGCCTGCCGCATCTCCTCGGTGATGTCGGCGAGGATGGGTGTGTCGATGGTGCCCGGGGCGATCGCGTTGATCAGGATGTTGTGCGGGCCGTATTCGTAGGCTGCCTGCTTGGTGAGCCCGACGACACCTCCCTTGGCGGCCGAATACGACGCCAGATTGGGCAGGCCCCGAAGCGCCGCCATGGACGAGATGTTGACGATGCGACCCCCACCGTTGTCGATCATGTTCGGGATGACCGCCCGCATCCCCAGCCAGACGCCCTTGAGGTCGGTGCCCACCACGACGTCCCACGCCTCCTCGGTGAGGCCGACGACGGTGTCCTCACTGATCATGTTGACCACCCCCGCCACGTTGGCGAGACAGTCGATCGCGCCGCGGGACGCGATCACCTTCTCGACCGCTCCCGACCATTCGTCCGCGACCCGGACGTCGAGTCGGATGTACTCCGCTGAGCCGCCGGCCTCGGCGATCTCCTTGAGGGTGACCCCGCAGTCCTGGATGTCGGCGGCGATGACATGGGCGCCGTCGGCGGCGAGACGTGCGGCCGTCGCCTGGCCGATGCCCTGTGCGGCGCCGGTGACGATTACGGTTTTTCCGTTGAGGGACATGGGTGTTCGCTTTCTCTGGTAGGTGAACGCCACTGGTGGGTGGAGGTGCAGTCAGGGCTGCTCGGCAAGGAGGTCGGCGAACTTGCGCCGAGCGGCTTCACGACGGGTGGGGATGTGCTCGGTCGGCCGGTCGTCGGCCGGGCGTGTGTACCCCTTCAGGTATTGCCGGGCGACGCTGTCGCGATGCACCTCATCCGGTCCGTCGTACAGACGTGCGGCGCGGGCTGCGCGATACATCGATTCGAGCGGGAGGTCGGCACTGTAACCGAGCGAGCCATGGACCTGCAGAGCACGGTCGATGACATCGTGCAGGATCTTGGCGCCGAAGAACTTGATGAGGGCGATGTCCTTGCGGGCGGCCGCGGTTCCCTCTTCGTCGATACGCCATGCGGCGTGCAGGGTCATCAGACGCAGGGCTTGGATCTCGGCGGCCGAGTCGGCGATGAAGGTGCGGATCGTCTGCTTGTCGGCGAGGACCGAGCCGTGGGCGTAGCGGTACGTGGCGCGCTCGCACATCATGTCGAACGCGCGGCTCGCCTGACCGATCCAGCGCATGCAGTGGTGGATGCGACCGGGGCCGAGGCGCTTCTGGGCGATGAGAAAGCCGTCGCCCGGATTCCCGAGGAGGGCGGTGTCGTCCACCCGCACGTTGCGCAGAAGCACCTCGCAGTGCGATCCGTAGGTGTGCGGACGCGGACGCGGGTTCTCCACGGACCCGATGTCGCGGACGACGTCCAGCCCGGGGGCGTCGATGGGGATGATGAACTGCGAAGTGCGCCGGTGACGTTCCGCGTCGGGGTCGGTGACGGCGACGACGATCATGAAGTCGGCGGTGGCAGCGTTGCTGATGAACCACTTGTGTCCGTTCAGGATCCACTCGCCCCCATCGCGAACAGCGGTCGTGGTGAGGTTGGTGGGATCGGCGCCGGCGTTGTCGGGTTCGGTCAGGGCGAAGGACGAGTAGTATTCGCCGGCAAGCAACGGCTCGAGCCATCGGCGCTTCTGCTCCGGGGTACCCACCGCGGCGAGGATCTCGCAGTTCCCGGAATCAGGTGCCTGGCAACCGAACACGAGCGGTCCGTACGGCGTCGACCCCAGGATCTCCTGCATCAGACCGAGTTTCACCTGACCGTATCCCTGCCCGCCCAGTTCGGGATCGAGATGTGCCGCCCACAGATCGTTCGCCCTGACCTCGTCCTGCAGCGGTGCGATCGCCGTGCGCAACTGATCCCAGTCGAGGTCGAGTGTCTCGAGGGGAAAGACCTCGGTGCGGACGAAGTCCCGCATCCAGTCCAGCTTCTTCTGGAACTCGGGTTCGGTGGAGAAATCCCAGGCCATCGGTGGTGCTCCGTTTCTGTGGGGGATTGTGACAGGTATGACGGGAGGGCGCGTCTGACAGTCAGGCGCTCGCTACGATGCGGCGGGCCCGGACGAAGAGGCCGTCGGCGTAGCGGTGGAGTCGCTCGCCGACGTCGCGGGGTGCCTTGCCCTCGCAGGACCGGGCATACGTGCCCTCGAGGATGATGCCCAGTTTGAAGCCGGCGAGTGCGGTGTACCAGTCCAGCGCATCGAGGTTCCGATCGGAACGTTCGGCGTAGCGGGCGATGATCGAGGATCGGCTCGGCAGGTCGCCGGCCAGCCCGAGGGCGCTCTCGTAGAGATCGGGGTGCCGCGGGCCGTCCGGCCAGATCGCCAGCAGCACACCGAGATCGAGAAGCGGGTCGCCGACCGTCGCCATCTCCCAGTCGACTATCGCCGCGACCGCAGGGGTGCGGTGATCGTAGAGGACGTTGGCCACATGGTAGTCGCCGTGCAGCAGGCCGGGCCGGAAGTCGGCGGGGCGATTGTCCTCGATCCAGCGGGCGATGCGTTCGAGATCGGGGAATGTACCACCCTGGTATCCCGGTGTGGCGGAGTAACGTTCGTGTTCCGCGAGCCACCGGGGCACCTGCCGTTCGAGGAAGCCGTCCGGACTGCCGAAGCCGTCGAGGCCGATCGCGGAATGATCGACGCCCGCCAGTCCGGCGAGCGCATCGACGAGGGCATAGCCCATCGCTGCGCGCCCGTCGGCGGTTCGGGCGTAGGAGGCCGGCAGGCTGTCGGCGGCGTTGAACCCGTCCACCGGCTCCATCAGGAAGAAGGAAGCGCCCAGGATGTCGGTATCGGCGCTGCCGGCGACGAACCGGGGATGAGCCACATCGGTGGAGCCCAGCGCCGACAGCAGCGTCATCTCACGCGCGATCGCGGCGTTGGATCGTGGTCGCAGGTGCCGGGGGCCCCGCCGGAGTACGTAGTCGTGCCCGCCCCGGCTGACGACGACCATGACGTTCTGGGTGCCGCCGGTCAGTGGCCGGAGGTCGATGGGGCCCCCGCCGGGCAGGCCCTGCTCGTCCATCCATGTCGCGAGCGCACCGATGTCCACCGGGATCGGGTTCGCGGGGAGGTCGGGGGTCGTGCTTCGGGCCATGAAACGAACCTATGGCGTGACCGCCGGATGGAGAACCGTCGTCGTGCGGACCTGTTGGAGGAATCTCCAACTCGTGCCTCCGTGGGTCACTGACCTGCGAGATCGAGGACCTGAAAGGCCATCTTGGCCGACAGCAGGCAGTCCAGCGACGTCGGGTCACGTCGCGCGATCTCCTTGATCCGCCCCAGTCGGTACCGGATGGTGTTCTCGTGGACCTCCAGTGCAGACGCGGTGGCCTGGACCTTGCCGTCGGCGGTCACGAACGCGCGCCACGTGGCCAACAGGGTGCCGTCGTCGTGTTGCCGTACCGGCGCGACGAAGGAGTGGGCGAAGTGCAGGGCCTCCTTGACGTGGCCGCTGGAGACTATCACCCGGAACAGGCCGAGTTCGTCGAGCGTCATCACCCGCTTGTCCCAGCCGAAAGACTCTGCCACGGAGCCCATCTCACGAAGGGCGCGATGGGCATGCGGGTAGTCGACCGGTGTGCGGCAGATCCCCGAGATCAGAGTCGCGCCGAGCGAGAGGTCGTCGGAGAGCCGATCTCGGATGGTCGACACGTGGTCGCGGACGCGCCCGACCTCGTCGAGGTCGTCGGACTCCAGGCGGACCATCACGACCACCGCCCCGGGCAGTCGGACGGCCGGCGGCGGGGAGATGGACATGACCGAGGCGAACGTGCGCGTGACCAGGGACTGGATCGCCGACGCCGTCAGTCTGTCGGTGGCATCGTCGACGGTGAAGCGAACGAGGACATGGGGATTGGTCAGATCGATCCCGAACTGCGGACCCCGCCTGACCAGGTGCTCCTTGTCGCGGCTGTTGCGCAACAGATCCGACAGGTAGTCGTCGCGCGCCTGTCCCTCGGTTTCGATCTGCCTACGTTCGGAGAGCATCTGGAGCGCCAGGACGGTGGCGCCGCGTTCGGCGATGTTCGCGTCGAGGGCCTCCAGGCTCCGGCCGACCTCGACGATGCCGAGAAAGCCGGTCTGCTTTCCCTCGATCACCATGCGGCACATGAGATGCCGGCGACCGAGGCCGACCGCGAGCTGCGCGGGGACGATGGCCGACGGCGTGCTCACCGACAGTTCGGCCAGTGCTTGTCGTACCGAGGCGGTGGCGCGCACCTTCTCGCTCATCACCGGGGGAGTGCCCAGTTTCAGCGCCTCCGGTGCGGCCCAGGCGAGTACGTCGAAGGAGTTGTTGTAGAGAATCACCGGCTTCGCCGACAGCTCCGACAGCAGCTCGACCACGCGATGTATGTTGGCGCCCTCGAGCACCGCACTCGTCAGTCGATGGTGGACGTCGGCAAGATAGGCCAAAGTGGCGTTGTTCCGGGCGATCTCGGCGGCCTGACCGCGTAGGCGGGTGTTGAGCATCGCCTGGCTGATGAACAGGGCGGACAGCCGGGCGAAGAGCTCGGCGACCTCGATGTCCCCGGGCGTGAACTCGTGCTCGCGACCGCGGCTGTCGACGAAGATCAGGCCGATCACCGCATCGTCGAAGGTGAGGGGGACACCGAGCATCGCCCGGACGTCCCAGTGCGCCATCGTCCGGCGATGGGGCCGCGGATCGTTGAGCGCGTCGGCGATCACCACCGGAGCTCGGGTGGTGATGACCTCCTGGCTGAACAGGTCGCCGTCGAAACCCGAGACCTGCCTCTTGACCGCCTCGGTGATGTCACCGGCCTCCTGGCAGAAGCCCGCGGCGCCGCGATAGCTGCCGTTGGAGTGCCGCAGGTACACCGAGCAGCGGGTGACGCCGAGAAGTGCACACAGCTTCTGACCGACCAGGCTCAGCAGGTCTGGAAGTCGGCTGTCGGTGATGGCCTCGGTGGTGATCTCCGCGAACGCAGAGATGACAGCGCGCTCCCGACTCGGGGTGACCATCGGGTCGGTGTCCGAGGAGGGGGCGGTGTCCGAGGTGGGGTCGGCGCCGGTCGACTGCGCGGTGGATGTCATCCGCACGGCCTCCTCACCACCACGAGCTCATGGTGGCCTTCACAGTACCAACCGGATGTGATCCCGATCATGCCCCAGAGGTGCCGGCCACGGCGCCGTCGTCCAGTACATGACCCATCCGCTCCCGCTTGGTGCGCAGGTAGCGCACGTTCTGCGGTGTCGGCACGGTCGGCAATCCGACGCGTCCCACGATCTCGAGGCCGTGACCGCCGAGTCCGCCGTACTTCGCCGGGTTGTTGGTGATGAGTCGCAGACGTCGGATGCCGAGGTCGGACAGGATCGCCGCCCCCGTTCCGTAGGTGCGGGAGTCCACCGGCAGGCCGAGCGCGGTGTTGGCATCGACCGTGTCGTATCCCTGTTCCTGCAGGGCGTAGGCACGGATCTTGTGACCCAGCCCGATCCCACGACCCTCGTGACCGCGCAGGTAGACGATGGCACCGCAGCCCTCCTCGGCGATCGCCGCAAGGGCCTGCTCGAACTGCGCACCGCAGTCGCAGCGCAGGGAACCGACGATGTCGCCGGTGAGGCACTCGCTGTGGATGCGGACCAGCGCGCCGTCGTCGCCGGCACCGGCTTCGGCGACATTGCCCATGATGAGTGCGAGGTGTTCGATGCCATCGATGTCGGACCGGTACGCGACCGCCCGGAACTCGCCGAAGACGGTGGGCATCGCCGCGCCGGCGATCTGACGGACGAAGGAGCCCGACGCCCTCCGGTGGGCCACGAGGTCGGCGATGCGCAGCATCGGCAGTCCGTGATGTCGGGCGAACTCGCGGAGGTCCTCGCCGCGCCGCATCGTCCCGTCATCGGCGATGATCTCGCCGATGACCCCCACCTCACCGACGCCGGCCATGGTGACCAGGTCGACGGCGGCCTCGGTGTGTCCGGCGCGGGTGAGGACGCCCCCATCGCGTGCCTGCAGCGGGAAGACGTGCCCGGGGCGCCGCAGATCGCCGGCCGGGGTGTCGTCGGACGCGAGTGCGCGGATGGTGAGGGCGCGGTCGTGCGCCGAGACCCCGGTGCCGGCGTCGCTGTGGTCGACGCTGACGGTGAAGGCGGTGCCGTGCGCGTCCCGGTTGTCCTCGACCATCTGCGGCAAGTCGAGCCGTCGGGCGCGGTCGGCCGACATGGGGGCGCAGATGATGCCGGTGGTGTGCCGGATCAGGAACGCCATCTGCTCGTCGGTGATCGAGGCGGCCGACCCGATCAGGTCGCCTTCGTTCTCCCGGTCGTCGTCGTCGACGACGACGACCAGACCGCCGGCGGCAACAGCCGCGACGGCGCGGGCGACGGCCTGGGTCGATGCCTCGGTCGCGATGGGTGTCGGGGTGTCGGCGGTCGTGTTCACGAGGCGACCTCGAATGCTCGGTGGGTGCCGAACACCCGGTCGTGGTAGGTGAGGGGTGGTGCGGGGGTGGTGCCGGTCGCGACGATGTTGCCCAGTGCGACAACATGATCACCGCCGTCGACCAGGGCTTCGGTCGTACACGCGAGCCAGCCGGAGGCGCCGTCGATGCGGGGGAGCCCGGCCGAATCCGACCAGCAGACCCCGTCGAATTTGTCGTCGCCCTTACGCGCGAACCGCAGCGCGACCTCGGCCTGGTCGTGGGCAAGCACGTTGACGCCGAATCGTCCGGTGCGGCGGACGATCGCGAGCAGGTCGGAGCCGCGATCGAGGGACACCAGGATCATCGGTGGTCCCATCGACAACGACGTGAATGCGCTGACCGTGGTGCCGTGCGCTCGTGGACCGTCGAAGGCGGTGACGACCGCGACGGGCGTGCAGACCCGGGCCATCACCTCACGAAACTCGAGGGCCACCTGGTCGATGACGTTCTCGCTCATCGATTCTCCTTCGATGCTGTGGGGATTGGGGTCGCTGCGGCGCCGGGGATCGGTCGGCGCGCCGGCGCCGCAGCGATGTTCGGAAGGGCTCAGACGGTCGCGGGCGTCTTTGCCTTCATCTTGTGGACCTCGGGGACGACCTTCTCGCCGAACAGCTTCAGACTGTGCTCGGCGGTGTCGAAGGGCAACCCGCCGAAGGCGAAGGCCGCGTTGGGCAGGAAGTCGCCGATGAGCTGGTGACGGTATGCGTACTTCTCGACGCACTGCTCGGGGGTGCCGTAGATGTTCGCCTCGACATAGGCATCGGCCGCGGCCTCCATACCCGCCTCGCGGATCATGTCCGCCCCGGCCTGGTAGGTCTCGTAGCCCTTGGTCTCCCGCCAGTGCTTACCGGCGAAGTCGTAGTGCTTGATGACCGACAGGAAGTAGCGGTTGATGTGCTCGTAGGCGAGGCGACGGGCCTCCTCCTCGTCCTCGTGACAGATCACGAAGTCCTGGATGACCGGCGGGCCGGGCTCGGTGCCCTGCGCGTCGCGGAACATCTGCTTCCACCCGTTGATGGCCTCGGCGTGCTTCTCGAACGGGAACTGCATGAAGGTCATCATCTGGACCCCGAGGTCGGCGACCACCGGGACCGAGTCGGGTGACATCGCCGCCGCGAAGAGCCGTCCGTCCCAGGAAGCGTTGGGATTCGGGGCCGGCCGCAACGCGATCTCGGGTTGTGGGTACATCGGGCCGTCACCGGAGACGACACCGGTGCGCAGGCCGCGCAAGACCATCTCGGCGGCTTCGTTGAATCGGGCCCGGGCCTCGTCCATCGGGATCCCGAAGGCTTCGTACTCCATTTTCGCGAGACCGCGCCCCATGCCGAGAAGTACACGGCCGCCAGACATCTGGTCGAGCATGATGGCCTTCTCCACGACGCGCAGCGGATCATTCCACGGCAGGATCGTTGCGCCGATACCCAGCTTGACCTTCGAGGTCCGGCCGGCGAGATAGGACAGGATCGCGAAGTTGTCCGGACACATCGAGTAGTCGTCGAAGTGGTGTTCGGCCGACCAGACCGAGTCGAAACCGGACTTCTCGGCCAGGACGCCGAGTTCGAGGTCACGGAGGAAGACCTCTTCGTCGCTGATGTTGTCGTGGTAGTTCTGGAAGACGAGCAGTACGCCGACATCCATGGCATTGACTCCTTGTTCAGAAGGTTTGGGGTACTGGGTGTTCAGAGGGAATGGGCCGGGGTCCTCAGCCGAGGAAGACCGCGCGGGTGTGTTCGGTGTCGAGGAACTCCTTGACCTCGTCGATCTTTCCGTCGCGGACGACGAAGACGAAGTGGTAGAGGTTGTTGTAGATCTTGCCGTTGTTCATCTCGGAGTACGATTCGGTCTCGACGGCCACGCGTTCGCCCTCGGCGGTCCACGCCAGCGGCTTCAGTGCAATGGCACCGGATTTCGTGGTGGCGGAGAGCCCGGCCAGCATCGCGCCGAACTCCTCTTTGTTCTTGGTTCCGGAGATGCCCTCGATCCCGCCGCCCACCCACCAGGTGGCCGTCGGAGCCAGGTAGGACAGGATGGCGTCCACGTCGCCGCGGGAGAACACCTCCATGAATTCCGCGACCAGAGCCCTGTTCTGCTGCTCCGTGCTGACGTTTGCTGTACTGGTTGACACCGATCGGCCTCCTTGTGACTCCCCACCCTGCGGGGCAGGCGAAAAACTGTGTGCAACAACGACGTTATGGGTCGATGTGGTGTGAGTCACCCTTGCGTTCTGCGCCGGTTGTGGGTTGCCACAACCGGGGTGAGGTGTCGTGAGGCCGCGTCATCGTCCACCGCCGTTGAAGGTGTTCATGAGCCCGCCGTCGACGGGGACGATGGCGCCGTACATGTAGGTGGACAGCGCGACATCGACGACAACCTGCGCGATCTCCTCCGGCCGTCCCGTCCGCCCGGCCGGGATGGACGAGACGATGCGTGCCCTGGCCCGGTCGCTGAGTCCGGAGGTCATGTCGGTATCCACAAAACCGGGGATGACCAGGTTGACCCGGATGTCGCGCGGGGCGAGTTCGGCGGCGAGGACCTGTGTCATCCCGCTGAGGCCGGCCTTCGCCGAACCGTATGCCACGTCGCCGGGAAATCCGCGAAACCCCACCACGGCACCGACATTGACGATCGACGAGCCGGGTTCGAGGATCGGGACCGTGGCCTTGCACATCTCGAAGGCGCCCGTGAGGTTGGTGGTGAGCACGAGATCCCAGTCCGCGCGACTCAGGTCGTCGACGCGTCCACCGCGGTGCACGCCTGCGACATTGATCAGCCCGTGTGCGCTGCCGTGCTGCTCCTCGACGGTGGCCAGCGCGCGGGCCACCGACGACGAGTCGGTGATGTCGGTCTTCAGTTCGAGGACCTGAGCAGGTCTGGTGAACGGAGTGGTCGACACGCCGCGGGCGAGCGATACGACGGAATCGCCTCGCCCGATGAGGTTCTCGGCGACCGCCCGGCCGATGCCGCGCGATCCGCCGGTGACGATCCAGACCCGTGGACGGGTGTTCATGACGTCAGGAAGCCGGTCAGTTCGGCGAGGTACCGGTCGCGGTCCTCGAGGAACGGCGCATGTCCGCACCCGTCGAATGCCACCAGGCGCGCATGGGGATTCAGGCCGGCGGCGGCCTCGGCACCGGCGAAGGGAACGAACGCGTCGTCGCGACCGTGGAGCAACAGGATGGGGATGTCGAGCTCGCCGAGTTCCTTGCGCAGATCGGTTCGGGCGAGGTCGCGAAGTGTCTCGTCGCCGATCGGTCCCATCTCCATGAACATGCCCCAGATCCAATCGAGTACATCGGAACTCGGCGCCGTCGCGAACACTGCGGCGGCGACGCCACGGAATGTGTCGGCACGATTGGCGGCGGCTCCGGCCAGGACGCCGTCGACATCATCGGAGGTGCCGCCGAAAGGCCAGCCATCGGTCGCGGTGTACCGCGGCGATGCACCACCGGTGAGGACCAGCCCCCCGGCACGCGAACCGAGTGCGGCCGCCGCGGCGGTGGCGACCGCGCCGCCCAGCGACCAGCCGTTGATGACCGGAGCGGACAGTTCGAGGTGATCGACCACCTGCACGACGTCGTCGGCCAGCGTCGCGATCGAGACATCCTCGAAGTCGTTGTCGGAGCGGCCACATGCGCGCAGATCGACGAGTACGACCTCGTGTCCCGCGGTTGCGAGCGCGGGAGCGGTGGTGTCCCAGCAGCGGGTGTTGGCGCCCCAGCCGTGGATCAGCACGATGGGTCGTCCTCCTCCGCGGTGGTGCTCGAAGTAGATCCGGCGATCGTTCTCAACCGCGAGATAGCTCATGGACTTCTCCTTCTTCGTCGAACTCGATGTCGAAAAACCTGTCGGTCTGGGTGGCGGGTTCCTCGTGGCGCAGGGCGCGGGGAACCAGCGCCGGGGCGTCCGCGAAATGTGGCATGACATGTTCGGCGAGCAGCTCCATGGACCGCACGACGTCCTCGTGGGCCATACCGCCGAATCGCATCCAGCAGATGAGATGATCGAGACCCGTTTCCTCACGCAGGATCTCGATCTCGCGGATGAGTCCGTCCGGGTCGCCGACGTAGCAGATCCCGCCCTCGCGCAGGCCGGTCAAGGACATCGCCCCTTCGGCGGCCGCTTCGGCCAACGCCGCGTATCGCTCATAGCCCGCGGGTGTCGCGTCACCCTGCGGGACCGCGGACATGACGTTGTCGAAGTACCACTCGAGGCTCGGCCGTGCCTCCCGGACGGCTTGTGCGTCGTTCTCGGCGAGATGGATCTGCCAGTTCATCGGGAAGTCGAGCGACAGCGGATCGCGGCCCCGGTCCATCAGCGTGCGTTTGGCGCCGACGACGAACGCGTTGAGCTCGGGCAGGGTCATCAGCGTCGGTGTCACCAGCATGTTGTGTCCGTGGTCGGCGACCAGGTCGAAGGTCTCGGGACTGATCGATGCCACATAGATCGGTGGTGTCGGCCGCTGAATCGGCGTCGGCCGGCAGTCCACGCCGTCGATGTGGAAGTGCCTGCCGTGGAACGTGTACGGCTCTCCGACGGCCTTGGTCCACAGGCCGGTGACGATCTGGAACGCCTCGTCGAAGACCTCACGGCTGACGCCTTGTTTGTCGGCGACGCCCATCGCGCGGAACTCGTGCGGTTGGTAACCGCGTCCGACGCCGAAGTCGAGCCGACCGTCGGAGATGACATCGACCATCGCGAAATCCTCGGCGATCCGAACCGGCCACGCGAGTGTCAGGTTGCTGACCGCGATCCCGATGCGCATCCGGGAGGTCCGGGCGGCGATCGCGGCCGCCGCCACCTGTGGCGAGGGCATCGACCCGTAGGCGCTGCCGTGGTGCTCGGCGAGCCACACCCCGTCGAACCCGAGGCGCTCGGCGATCTCGACCTGCGACAGCATCTCCGCATAGGCCCGGCGGAAGTCGCCATCCGGACTCTCCAACACGTAGAACAGGCTGAACTTCACACTGTCGACGTTAGGAATCGCCGTGCGTCACCGGAACGGGAGAATCCGCGGCGGTTGTGGGTTCCCACAAGTCGGGCGTCCCGGCGGCCTGCTCACGGAGCGCCCGTTTGTCGAGTTTCCCGACGCTCGTCCGCGGGAGACGGTCGACGGCGACGATCAGGTCGGGCACCCACCAGCGCGGGACCCGCGCGGCCAGCTCCGCCCGGACCTCGTCCACGTCGAGGCCGTCCTCGCCGACGATGTAGGCAACCGGTCGTTCCTGCCAGCGCGGATGCGGAACGGAGACCACCGCGGCCTCCTGGATCGACGGATGCTCGAGCAGTGCTTCTTCCAGGGCGACGGAGCTGATCCATTCGCCGCCGCTCTTGATGAGGTCCTTGGTTCGATCGACGATCGAGAGACAACCGTGTTCGTCGATGATCCCGATGTCACCGGTGCGCAGCCAACCGTCGTCGAACCTGTCCGGATGGTCCGCACGGTAGTAACCGGTGGCGACCCAGGGGCCGCGGATCAGGATCTCACCGCGGCTGATCCCGTCGTGGGGCATGACCTGGCCGGCGTCGTCGACGAGTTTCCATTGCAGGCCGGGCAGGAGTCGACCTTGCTTGCGGATGTACGTCCAGCGCGATTCCGGGTCGTCATCGGTCGAGGCTGGCGGGCGTGAGAAGGTCGCCATCGGCGAGATCTCGGTCATGCCCCACCCCTGGAAGACGGGCACGCCGAGATCCTCGAGGTCGCGGATGAGGCCGAGCGTCGGCGTCGACCCGCCCAGGACGAGCGCTCGGAGGCTGCTCAGGTCGGTGCCGGCCTGTCGCGCGTGGACGAGCAGGTCCACCGCCACGGTCGGCACCATGCCGGTGTAGGTCACCCGCTGGGCGGCGATGATGCCGGCGATCTGCGCGGGTGTGGGGTGAGGCCCGGGCAGGATCTGCGACGCACCGGACATCAACGCGGCGAACGGGACCCCCCACGCGTTGGCGTGGAACATCGGGACCACGAGGAGCGCGCGGTCGCGTTCGGAGATCGCGTGGCCGTCCGCGAGGCACGCCGCCATGGTGTGCAGATACAGCGACTTGTGGCAATACCCAACCCCCTTCGGGGCCCCGGTCGTGCCCGAGGTGTAGCAGAGCACCGCGAGGTCGTCGTCTGTGCGGGCGATGGGCGCCGCAAGCGGCTCGGCCGATCCGACCATCGAGTCCAGCGACGGTCGTCCGATGTCACCGTCACCGTTGCAGTTGCCGTCGCCGTCCTCGTCGATCGACACGATCGAGATGTCGGGGCGCTGTGCCCGCACGTCGTCGAGCAGGTACTCCAACGACCGGTCGGCGAAGATCATCGTGTCGTCGGCATGGTCGACGATGTAGGCGATCTCCGGTGGCGAGAGTCGGATGTTGATCGTGTGCAACACGGCGCCGGCCAATGGCACGGCGAGGTAGAGCTCGAGGTGACGACGGTGGTTCCAGGCGAGTGTGCCGACCCGGTCGCCCGGGCGTACGCCGCTCGCGATGAGGGCGGCCGCGAGCCGCATCACCCGATCGGCGTACTCGCGATAGGTGTATCGGAAGACCTCCGCACCGTCGATGTGATCCACGATCGCCTTGTCGCCGAACATGTCTCGGGCACGGAAGAGGAAGTCGGTGATCACGAGTGGGTGGGCCGCGGGAGTGGGTCCCTCGGCCCCGATCACGCGGGCACCTCGACCGCCGCCGCGGCGGCGAGTCTGGCCCGGACCTCGGGGATGACCGCGGTGGCCAGCAATTCGATGCGTGCGCTGCCGCTGTCGACGTCTTCGCCGGGCAACTGCGCCCAGAAGTGGACATCCTCGATTTGCGGGGTCTGCGTCAGGAGCGTCGTGAGTTCGTCGACGGCGGTTGCGGGATCCCACAATGTGAAGGAGCCGGCGTCGACGAGCTGGTCGGGTTCGGTGAACTGCGGAACGGGTCCGAACGCGCCCATCTCGATGTACTTGTTGATCTGGTAGAGCGCATGGACGCCGATCCGCGACCATTCCCGCTCCGGGTCGTCGGCGATGATCGTCCACTGTCCCGCGAAGATACGTCCCTCCGAGCGGGGTCGTCCGAGGCGTTCGAGTGCGTCGAGGTACGAGGCGTGATGGGCGTTCTGGGTGCTGAGGAACCCGTCACCGATCCGCGCAGCACGCTCGATCGCCGGGTCGGCCATCGCCCCGACGAGAAGGTCCGGGGTGATCTCGGGGGTGGGGGTCACCGGTAGGGCCGGTTTGTGAAGGCGTTTGCCGTCGAACGGGTCGGCAGAGCCCGACCAGCATCGGCGCACGATCTCCACACCCTCCTCGAGCAGGCTCGGCCGGTTGATGAGACGCCGATCGAAGGCGGCGAACTCGGGTGCCCAATATCCCTGGCCCACGCCGAGCGAGAATCGTCCTCCGGTGAGCAGCGAGAGGGTGGCCGCGTCCTCGGCGAGCCGGATGGGATTGTGCAGCGGCGACACCACGAGGTTGGTGCCGATGCGCATGGTCGTCGTCCGATCACCGATCGCGGATGCGAGGAGGAACGGTGACGGGGTGTAACCGTCGTCCATGAAATGGTGCTCGGTCAGCCACACCGAGTCGATCCCGATCGACTCGGCCCACGCGATCTGGTCGAGTGTCGCGCGATAGAAATCCCCGAAACCCCTGGTGGCGCCGTCACTCGCGGGGTTGCGGAAGTCGTACCAGAGTCCGAAGCTCGCGCTCGACGTTCTCATTGCATGTCCTCTCGACGCCTGTGTGGTCGATGTCACTCTCGATGATCGTCGTCGGTGACGGAAGGTCGCGCGGTCGTGGCCCTTGTCGGAAATCCCAACCGCGGAGATTCGGGGCGATGGAACCGGAGGGCGGCCGCGTGCGTCCAAGGTTCATGTCGTGGCGGTCCGCGTCGGGGTGGGTACGATCACGGCACGTCGTCGAGGGGGTGGGGACATGAACGGCACCGGCAGGCAGCGGATCGCGATGGACACCGCCCAGGTGTCGGCGGTCGCGTCGTACTACCGCAGGTCCTCGCTGGTGCTGTCGGCGGTCGCCGACGATCTGGCCGCGCACGACTTCGGGGCCTGGGCTCGACAATCCACGGTGCGGGACGCCGACTCCGCCACCTTCGGACCATCGGCGGCGACCTACGCAGACATGACCACGACCCTGTCGCGCCGGTTGCGCGTACAGGCCGCCGCAGCCGCGGCGCTCGCCGACACCCTGCGCAACAGTGCGCTGACCATGGCCGACGGCGACGGCCGCGCGGCGGTGGAGATCTCGCGAGCGCTACCCGCGGCGGAGGTGGACGGCCGGTGAGGCGCGGCGCGGACTCGCTGTCGGTGCTGAGAGCTGATGCCCGGGAAGGCGTCGAGGCGTTGATCGAGCTCGTGTCGGTGGGGCGCCTGATGGGGATCGGTGCGCCCGACGAGTCCACCATCCGCAACGGAGTGGGTGTCGTCGACGGCTTCGACATCGCGGCACTGTCCGCGGACAGTCGGGCCCTGGTGTCGGCGCATCGCGCCGTGTCCGAACTGCTCCACCATCTCCCCGAGCAGCAGGTCCGGCTCGACGACGGCTGGAACAGCGAGTCCGCGACCGTCGCGATCGCCACGGTCATCGATCATCAGCGTCGTGCCGAGTCGGATCTGCACATCCTGCGCACCCTCACCGAGGCCACCTCGGCCGCAGCGTCGGGTATCGACCGGTTGTTACGCACCTTCTATCTGACGCTCGCCCGGTTGTCGGCGCCGGCCGCTGCCGGTGTGCCGCCGGCAGAGCTGCCGCAGGCGGTGCTCACCGGTCGGGTGCCGATGGGGGTGGCGGTCGAGGACATCTCGTCGAGGCTTGCCCTGTTCACCACGTCGCTGGAGACCACGACCCGGGGTGTCGCCGGGATTCTCGACCTCCTGAACCGGTCCGTCGACGGCATCGACGACGAGGCGTATCCGGTCGACGCCGAGCGCTCGGGCCGCGTTCCGTCCGCGATGCCCGATCCGCCGCCCGCGACACCGGACCCACCGGTCGCGTCGGCGCCCGTGCACACCGTCGCCGCGCCCTCGCCGGTCACCCAGACGTGGCTCGCCGAATCGACCACCGAGGACCGAACCCACGAGATCGGTGCCGCGAGTGCATCCGCCGTGTCCGCATCGGCACCCGACGAGGTCGAGGCAGCCCGCGCCGTCCCCGAACCCGATGACGGAATCGACATCCCGTTTCGGCTCGGCGGCACCGAGGGACTCGACGCACCCGTGGCCACCGTCGAGGAGGCAACCGCCGAAACCGGGCCCGCCGAAACCGGGCCCGCCGAAACCGGGTCCGCTGACACCGAACCCGCCGGACCTGATTCACCTGGGCCGATACCGGACGCATCGTCTGACCGGTCCTCGGGTGACCTCGCCCTGGCAGGCGACCAGTGAACCTCGCCGACCAGATCGAGGCGATGGCCCGCACCGCGACCGCCGGTGTCGCCGAGGCATCGCACCGGTTCTCCGCGCAGCAGCGTGACCTCGAACTCGCGATGGCCGACCATCGTCGCAACGCGGTGCGGTCCGAGACACAGCGGCTGCGCGACGATCTCGAGAACGACGCCGATGCCGCGGACGCCACCCCGGGCATTCTGCTGCCGGCCGACGTGGCCGACGCCAGTCCCCATCTGCCGCCGCCGAACACATAGGCTGTCTGCTGTGCCAGGCAAGAAGCAGAAGCCGCAGTCGCCCGCGAAGCTGATGTCCGCGCTCGCCCGACGCGGCCCCCATCGTGTGTTGCGCGGCGACCTCGGGATCGTCGGAACCCCGGGCGTCGTCTTCACTCCCGCCGAGGGCGAACGACTCCCGGCCGTCGCGTTCGGCCACGGATGGATGACCTCGGTCGAGCGGTACCGCGACCTGTGTCACCACCTCGCGTCGTGGGGCATCGTCGTCGCCGTCCCCGCGGGTCAGCGCGGCCTGCTGGTGTCCGATGACGCGATGGCCGCCCAGCTCCGCTCGGCACTGTCGATCGTGACGAGGGTCCCGCTCGGCTTCGGCGAGATCACCGTCGACCCGCGCAAGATCGGGTTCGCCGGTCACGGCTTCGGTGCCGCCGCCGCGGTACTGGCCGCATCGGAGGGCGTGCTGCACGGCCAGCCGCAACCGCAGGCCCGCGGGGTGGTCGCGCTGTTCCCGGCGCCGACGACCTCCGCGCTGCTGCCCGCGGCCCGTCGGTTGAGTGCTCCGGGCCTCATCGTCTCGGCCATCGGCGAACTCGACACCATCGACGGCAACGCGCTCCCGCTTGCGCAGGCGTACGGGTCGGAGTCGTCGGCCGACCCCCGGCCGGCCGCGGTGCTGCGCACCCCGCCGGGCGCCACCTCGCGCGGACTGATCGAACACCGGTCCATCAAGTCGTTGCTCGGCGGCAACGGCGCCGACAAGAAGACCCACACCGCGGTACGGGCGATGACCACCGGATTCCTGCTGCACACCCTCGACGGCGACGACCGCTACGAGGCCTTCGCCGACGCCGACACGGTGCTCGGGAAGGTGCCTGCGGTGGACCTCGACGATCCCCCGGAGATGCAGGACAAGATCGCCAAGTTGCTGGGCGCGAAGGAACGCAAGCGCCGTCGCGCGGCGAGCCCGGTCCCGTCCGGTGCGCCGAACGCGGTGGTGCCCGACACCATCGAGTGACGGCGGTGCGGAATCACCCGATCGGGGCCCGTTGTGACCCCGGCTCGGGACGCGACGCGGCGCGCTGCCACTCCCGCGTCCGCAGGTACCCTGACTAGCTATGTGTGGAATCGTGGGATACGTGGGGCGGCGCGATGCCCTGGACATCGTCGTCGACGCGCTGCGACGGATGGAATACCGCGGATACGACTCGGCGGGCGTCGCGATCCTCGACGGCGAGGGAAGCACCGCCATCCAGAAGAAGGCGCTCCGACTGGAGAACCTGGAGAAGCAGATCGCCACCGTCGGTCGCGAATCCCTGTCGGGGACGACCGGAATCGGACACACCCGCTGGGCGACGCACGGCAAGCCGACCGATCGCAACGCGCATCCGCACGCCAGTGACGACGGCAAGCTCGCCGTCGTGCACAACGGCATCATCGAGAACTACGCGGAACTGCGCGCCGAACTCGAGGAGGACGGGGTCGAGTTCACGTCCGAGACCGACACCGAGACCGCCGTGCACCTCGTGTCGAAGTACTACGCGCTGGGTCCGACCGCCGGCGACTTCGTGGCCAGCGCCTACGCGGCGCTCCGTCGTCTCGAGGGGGCCTTCACCCTCGTGTTCACCCACGCCGACCACGCGGACACCATCGTCGCGGCGCGACGGTCGACACCGCTCGTGGTGGGCGTCGGGAAGGGGGAGATGTTCCTCGCGTCGGACGTGACCGCATTCATCGAACACACCCGGGACGCAGTCGAACTCGGCCAGGACGAGGTCGTGGTGATCACCGCCGACTCGTACACGGTCAGCGACTTCGACCAGAACGTCCGCGAGGGCAAGCCGTTCCACATCGACTGGGATCTCGCCGCCGCGGAAAAGGGCGGCTACGACTTCTTCATGCTCAAGGAGATCGCCGAGCAGCCGCGCGCGATCGCCGACACCCTCCTGGGGCATCTGCAGAACGGCCGCATCGTGCTCGACGAACAGCGCCTGACCGACGACGACCTACGCGACGTCGACAAGGTGTTCGTGGTCGCCTGTGGAACCGCCTACCACGCGGGTCTGCTCGCCAAGTACGCGATCGAGCACTGGACCCGGCTCCCGGTCGAGATCGAACTCGCCAGCGAGTTCCGCTACCGCGACCCGGTGCTCGACCGGTCGACGCTGGTCGTCGCGATCTCGCAGTCCGGTGAGACAGCCGACACGCTCGAAGCCGTCCGGCACGCGAAGGACCAGAAGGCTCGCGTCCTGGCCATCTGCAACACCAACGGCGCACAGATCCCGCGGGAATCCGACGCGGTCCTCTACACTCACGCCGGCCCCGAGATCGGCGTCGCGTCGACCAAGTGCTTCCTCGCGCAGATCGTCGCCGCCTACCTGGTGGGCCTCGCGCTGGCGCAGGCCCGGGGCACCAAGTACGCCGACGAGGTCGCCCGCGAGTTCGCGGCCATCGAGGCGATGGCCGATTCCGTCGCCCAGGTGCTCGACACCATGGAACCGGTGCGCGAACTCGCGCGCTCGCTGGCGCATCACAACACGGTGCTGTTCATCGGCCGCCACGTCGGATATCCGGTCGCGCTCGAAGGTGCCCTCAAGCTCAAAGAACTCGCGTACATGCACGCCGAGGGGTTCGCGGCGGGTGAGCTCAAGCACGGGCCGATCGCCCTGATCGAGGACGGGCTGCCGGTGATCACGGTCATGCCGTCCCCGGACGGACGCGCCGTGCTGCATTCCAAGATGGTCAGCAACATCCGCGAGATCCAGGCCCGTGGCGCGCGCACGATCGTCATCGCCGAGCCCGACGACGTGGCCGCCCGTGCGGTCGCCGACGAGTTCATCCCGATCCCGAAGACGCCGACACTGCTGCAGCCCCTGGTCTCGACGGTCCCGCTGCAGGTGTTCGCCGCCAGCGTCGCCCAGGCGCGCGGCTACGACGTCGACAAACCGCGGAACCTGGCCAAATCGGTGACCGTCGAATAGTCGATCCGCATGCCGATCCGCTATCTGACGGCTGACGAGGTCCGCGACGCCGAGCGGGCCTCGGGGGACCTGCTCACCGGCGGCGTCCTGATGCGCCGGGCGGCGCATGGGGTCGCCCAGGTGATCGCGGCGGAGCTGAACCGGACCGGCGGCTGCTACGGACGGGCGGTCGGCGTCGTCGTCGGTGCCGGGGACAACGGCGGCGACGCGCTGTTCGCCGGCGCCGAACTGTGCCGCCGCGGAGTGCGGGTCGCGGCGGTCCTCCTCGCTCCGGACAAGGCCCACGCCGCCGGTCTGGCGGCGTTCCGCGCCGCCGGCGGACGGACCGGTGAGCGACTCCCCGACGAACTCGACGTGATCGTCGACGGCGTGGTCGGTCTCGGCGGCCGGGGTCCGTTGCGGACGAACGCCGCCGAGGTCTTCGCGGGTGTCGATCCGGACACCACGGTCGTCGCGGTGGATCTGCCGTCGGGTGTCGACGCCGACACCGGTGAGGTCCACGATCCGGCGGTTCGTGCCGACATCACGGTCACCTTCGGGGTCCGGCGTCGTGCGCATCTGCTCGCCGCTCCGCAGTGTGGGGCGGTCGTCCTGGTCGACATCGGCCTCGACGATGTCCTGCCCGCGACGAGCCGACTCGCCACACCGACGCTCAGCGCGCTCGTCGACGACGAGATCGACTGGCCCACACCGGGTCCCGGAGATGACAAGTACACGCAAGGGGTCGTCGGGGTCATCGCCGGGTCGCATCGGTACCCGGGCGCCGCGGTCCTCGCCACCGGCGCGGCGGTGACCGCGACCTCGGGGATGACGCGCTTCGTGGGGTCCGCGCACGCCGAAGTGGTGGCGCGGTGGCCGGAGGTCGTCGCGACGCCCGATCTCGCCGACGCCGGTCGCGTCCAGGCGTGGGTCCTCGGCCCCGGTATGGGTACCGACGACGCCGCCGCGGCGACCCTGCGGACGGTCCTGGCCACCGACCTGCCGGTCCTCGCCGACGCCGACGCACTGACCCTGATCGCCCGCGACCCCGGTCTCGTCGACGGACGGACGTCGCCGACCCTGCTGACACCCCACGCCGGCGAGTTCGCCCGGCTGACCGGCACCGAGCTGGGCGCCGACCGTCTCACCGCTGTCGCCGACCTCGCCGCGAGGTGGGGCGTCACGGTGCTGCTCAAGGGGCGCGTCACGCTGGTCGCCGACCCGACGGGTCACGTCCTCGGCAACGACGCCGGGTCGTCGTGGGCCGCGACCGCCGGGGCCGGGGACGTCCTGTCGGGGGTGGCCGGGGCCCTTCTTGCCGCCGGGACACCGCCTCGGATCGCCGGTGCGGCGGCCGCGCGCGTCCACGCCCGGGCGGCGGAGCTCGCGAGTGGCGGCGCGCCGATCGGGGCGTCGGCCCTGCTGTCGGCGCTGCGTCCGGCGATCCGCGAGTTCACCACGCGCCGAGCACGAACACGAGTGGGTACAGCGCCGTCAGCGCGGTGAACGCGGTGACCGACGACAGCACGATCGCATCGGCGATGATGCCCGCGCGCCGCAGCGCGCCGTGCCGGATGCGCTGGGTGACCGAGATGGCCAGCGCCGCGCAGGCGGCGACCGCCGCGACGACCCCGACGCCGAAGGCGACCAGGGCCGCGACCCCGTAGGCGTCGGCGGGTTCGCCGGCCATCGCGTGGCCGAGGGCGAGCAGGAAGAGCACCCCGGCCGTGATGAACGCCACCCAGGCGATCGCATTGGCGGCCCAGGAGGTCAGCGATGCGCTCAGGCCCGGACGGGCGGGGCCGGCGGGCGGGATGATCGGATCGACGGGGGAGAAGGCGGCGAGGTCCTGGCCGTACGGCGGGGGCGCGAGGCGGGCGGGGGCGAACACGGCGGTGGCCTGCGGATTCGGATTGTTGTACATGGTGACTCCGTGGGTGCGGCGACGGTCGGGACTGCAGTGGGGTCCACTCAACCGCCCGGAGCACGCCGGTGCATCGGTGTGACTACTCAGACCCCGTCGGTAGATCGTCGCCCTCCTCTCGCTGCGGGCAGCCGGGGTCGGCCCGACCCGGCGATCTGGGACAATGAACGACGATGACTTCCCCTGCTCTGACCGCGACCGTCGATCTCGGCGCGATCGCCCACAACGTCGGTGTGCTGCGTGCCGTCTCGGGTTCCGACGTGATGGCGGTCGTGAAGGCCGACGCCTACGGCCACGGCGCGCTGCCGGTGGCGCGTGCCGTGCTCGCCGCGGGTGCCACCGAACTCGGTGTCGCGCACCTCACCGAGGCCGCCGCGCTGCGGGCAGCCGGCATCGACGCCCCGATCACGGCATGGCTGCACACGCCGGGTGCCGACTTCGCCGGTGCGATCACCGACCGCATCGACATCGCGCTCTCGTCGATCGCGCAGCTCGACGCGGTGGTCGCCGCCGCGCGGCGCGCCGGTCGGCCCGCCCTGGTGACCGCCAAGGTCGACACCGGCCTCAATCGCAGCGGCGTCGCGGTGGACGAGTGGGCCGACTTCGCCGAGCGGGTCGCGAAGGCACACGCGGACGGATCGGTGATCCTGCGCGCGGCGATGTGCCATCTCGCGCGCGGAGACGAGCCCGAGCACCCGTTGAACGACGCCCAGGCGCAACGGCTCGACCTCGCGGTGGCCGACCTGGTCCGGCTGGGGGCGACGCCGCAGGTGGTGCACATCGCCAATTCGCCGGCGGCGCTGACCCGCCCGGATCTGGCCCGTGACCTCGTCCGTCCCGGGATCGCCGTGTACGGCCGCACCCCGGTGCCCGCACAGGGCGACTTCGGGCTGATCCCGGCCATGACGCTGACCGCGCGCATCGCGCTCGTGAAGAAGGTTGCCGCGGGGCAGGGCGTGTCCTACAGCGAGACATGGATCGCGCCGCGTGACACGGTGGTCGCCGTGGTCGCCGCGGGATACGCCGACGGCGTACCGCGACTGTTGTCGGGCCGCATCCGGGTCCGGATCGGTGATCGGATGTTCGACGGCGTGGGCCGGATCTGCATGGATCAGCTGGTCGTCGACCTCGGACCGGACGGGGCCGGTGTCCGCGAAGGGGACGAGGCCGAACTGTTCGGCACCGGAGCCGCCGGCGGCCCGACCGCGAAGGACTGGGCGGACGCGATCGGCACCATCGACTACGAGATCGTCTCGCAGGTCGGGACGCGGGTGGTCCGTAGGTACGTCGGCGAGAGGGTCGCCGGGGTAGATTCCGAGGACACGGTGACACCCGAGAACGCGGGGACCGGACAGTGAGCGGGGCACCACTGGTGGACGATTCCGAACGCGTCGGATTGCTGGCCGGGGTGGCGGGGATCGCCGCCCTGGGCGGTATGGCGGCCGTCGGGGCGGCACGAAACATCGCTCGCAAGAGTGTGGTCGGCCGGGCGGACCCACACGCCGACGTCGACCTCACCGCGCTCTACGGCGAGCGGGCGACCACGGTCACCACCGATGACGGCCTCGAGCTGGCGGTGCGGATCGTCGACCTCGGGACGGTGACGGCCGACTCGGCGCCCGACCTGACGATCGTGTTCGTGCACGGCTTCAGTCTTCGGTTGTCGAGCTGGCACTTCCAGTGCGAGCAACTCGCCGCGGAGTGGTCCGACCGCAACTACCGTCTGGTGTTCTTCGACCATCGGGGTCACGGGGAGAGCGACCCGGCTCCGACCGAGACGTGCACGATCGCCCAGCTCGCCGACGACGCGGCAGCCGTGGTCCGGGCCACCGTCCCGGTCGGACCCGTTGTCCTCGTAGGTCATTCGATGGGGGGCATGACCCTGATGGGCCTCGCTCGCCGCCACCCGGCACTGTTCTCGACCCACGGTCCGGTGGCCGGTGTGGGTCTCGTGGCGACGGCATCGCGCGGTATCACCGACGCCGGACTCGGTGAGGGACTGCGCAATCCGGTGGTGGACGCCTTCCGGATGAGTGTCCGCCGCGCCCCGCGCCTCGTACAGGCCGGCCGCGGACTGACCCGCTCGGCTCTCGAACCGGTGCTGGTCGCAGCGAGTTTCGGACCGACGTTCTACAGTCCGGCGCTCGGTGCGGCGGTGGACAAGATGATCCAGAGCACGCCGATCGAGACCATCGTGAACTTCTTGCACGCGTTGGAGATCCACGACGAATCCACCGCCCTGCCGGTGATCGCGCAGGTCCCGACCACGGTTGTGTGCGGCGATCGGGACCGACTGACGCCGCTGCGCAACTCGGTGCGGATGTACTCCCAACTCGGCGCCGACTCGCGACTGGTGGTCGCCAAGGGCGCCGGTCACATGGTCCAGATGGAGGAGCCGCGTCTGGTGAGCGACGCGATCGTCGAACTGGTCGACCGCGCGCGGGTCGCGCTGCCTGCTCCCCGCCGGCGCTGGTGGAAGCGAGGCCGGGGATGAGCCGACCGGGTCCCGGCGGTGCGCGTGAACTTCCCGACGTCGCCGACACCGAGGCCTTCGGTGCCGAGCTGGCGTCGACCCTGACCGCGGGGGACGTGGTCATCCTCGACGGACCGCTGGGTGCGGGGAAGACGGCGCTGGCCCGCGGGATCGGAGCCGGGCTCGGCGTCGTGGGCCGGGTGACGTCGCCGACCTTCATCATCGCGCGCGAGCACCGACCGGGCCGCCCGGACCGACCGGGGATGGTCCACGTCGATGCGTACCGGCTCGGCGGCACCGGGAACGGTTCCGGCGTCCTCGACGAGCTCGATGCCCTCGATCTGGACTCCGACCTCGACGAGGCGGTCGTCGTCGTGGAGTGGGGTGAGGGCGTGGCCGAGCGGCTGGCCGATCGGCATCTCGTCGTGCGGCTGCGCCGGGACGCCGACAGCGATGTGCGACATGTGGAGTGGGAATGGGTGAGCGCCGAATGAGCGAGGGTCTGGTGCTGGCGGTCGACACCGCCACCGACTCGGTGGTGGCCGGAGTGGCCGCCCTGCACGACGGCGAGGTGCGGGTCCTGGCCGAGCGTGTGGTCGCCGACCATCGGCGGCACGCGGAACTGCTCACCAGCCTCATCGCCGAGAGTCTCGCCGAATCCGGCGCCGCCCGAACCGATCTGACCGCGGTCGTCGTCGGCTGCGGGCCCGGGCCGTTCACCGGGCTCCGGGTCGGGATGGCGACCGGCGCCGCCTTCGCCGATGCGCTCGGGATCCCGGCGTACGGTGTGTGCTCCTTGGATGCACTTGCCGCCGAAGCCGATCCGGGCGCCGCCGATGCCTCGTCTCGGATTCTCGTGGTGACCGACGCGCGCCGGCGTGAGGTGTATTGGGCGCTGTACGGGGGCGGCCGCCGGCTGCGCGGGCCCGAGGTGGCCGCGCCCGGGGTGGTCGCCGATGAACTCGCCGCCGACCGGTCCGCAGGACGGATCGGGGCTGCTGCCGGTTCTGCCGCCCATCTGGAGCTCACCGGCTGGACCGGCGGCGCACCCGCGATCGCGGTACCGACCGTCCGCGGGCTCATCGCGGCCGCGGCCGCCGACATCATCGCCGGACGGGAGCCCGCACCGCTTGTCCCGCTGTATCTCCGACGCCCCGACGCCGTCGAGCAGAAGGACCGCCGGGCGGGTGCGGCGCGATGACCACACCCGAATTGATGATCGACGCCCTCACCTACGGCGACATCCCGCGCTGTGCCGCGCTGGAACGGCAGATGTTCGCCGACGATTCCCCCTGGCCGGCAGCGGCTTTCCGGGCCGAACTCAACGCGCCCTACAACACCTATTTCGCGGCGCGGGAACGCGCCGGGGCCGACGTCATCGGGTATGCGGGCGTCTCCCTGCTCGGACAGCCGGACGCCTGGGAGTGCGAGATCCACACCATCGCCGTCGATCCGGACCATCGGGGCCGGGGAGTGGGCAAGGCCCTGCTCGAGGCCATGCTCGTCGTCGCCGACGAGAACGACGCCCCGGTGTTCCTCGAGGTGCGCACCGACAACGACGTGGCGATCGCGCTGTACTCGCGGCACGGGTTCAGCACCGCGGGTCTTCGCCGCAACTACTATCAGCCGTCCGGCGCGGATGCCTACACGATGTTGCGGCTACCGGTCTCGGGCCGGCCGCTCGAACCGGAGGAGGGCCCCGCGTGATCGTCATGGGTATCGAGAGTTCGTGCGACGAAACGGGTGTCGGCATCGTCCGGTGGACGCCGGGCGACGGTGACGCCCCCGGATACGCGACGATGCTCGCCGACGAGGTGGCGTCGAGCGTGGACGAACATGCGCGATTCGGCGGCGTGGTCCCCGAGATCGCATCGCGTGCGCATCTGGAGGCGATCGTCCCCACGATGCGCCGGGCGCGGGAGGCGGCCGGGATCGACCGTCCCGACGCCATCGCCGTCACCATCGGCCCGGGCCTGGCCGGTGCGTTGCTCGTCGGGGTCGCCGCGGCGAAGGCCTACGCACTCGCCTGGGATGTGCCGCTGTATGCGATGAACCATCTCGGCGGCCACGTCGCGGTGGACACCCTCGAGCACGGACCCATGCCGGAGTGCGTCGCGCTGCTCGTGTCCGGCGGGCACACCCACCTCCTGCACGTCACCGATCTCGCCGAGCCCATCGTCGAACTCGGCACCACGGTCGATGACGCGGCGGGGGAGGCCTTCGACAAGGTCGCCCGTCTGCTGGACCTCGGCTTCCCGGGCGGTCCGGCACTCGACAGCGCCGCCCGCGCGGGCGACCCGGGCGCGATCGCCTTTCCGCGCGGGATGACCGGTCCCCGCGACTCGCGGCACGACTTCTCGTTCAGCGGAGTGAAGACCGCTGTCGCACGGTATGTGGAGAAATGTGAGCGCGACGGCGCGGAGGTGCCCGTCGCGGACGTGGCGGCCTCGTTCCAGGAGGCGGTCGCCGACGTGCTGACGATGAAGGCGGTCCGTGCGTGCCGTGACCTCGGCGTGGACACCCTGGTCCTCGGGGGCGGCGCGACCGCCAATTCCCGCATCCGGTCGCTCGCCCAGGAGCGCTGCGCGGCGGCCGGGATCGACCTGCGGGTGCCCAAGCCGCGGCTGTGTACCGACAACGGGGTCATGATCGCGACCCTCGGTGCCCATGTGATCGCCGGGGGAGCGCGGCCGTCACCGCTGACCGTGGCGTCGGACCCGGCGATGTCGGTGCGAGTCAGCCAGCTGTAGTCGAGGGTCGTCGACGGATTCGCGGGCAGCGAACACGTCCGGGTTTTTGCAGCCGCCACCCTTGAGTGCTGGCACTCGCATGTATAGAGTGCTAGTTGGCGCTGAGCGAAGCCTCGGATACCCGCGACGACGGGGTTTCACAGGGCCGTGAACGTGCAGATTCTTTCTCAGTACGAAAGTTGAGGACTCACATCGTGGCGAGCGTGAACATCAAGCCGCTTGAGGACAAGATCCTGGTGCAGGCCGTCGAGGCCGAGACGACCACCGCCTCGGGCCTGGTCATCCCGGACTCCGCCAAGGAGAAGCCGCAGGAAGGCACCGTCATCGCTGTCGGCGAGGGTCGGGTCACCGAGCAGGGCAACCGCGTCCCCGTGGACGTCAAAGAAGGCGACACCGTCATCTACAGCAAGTACGGCGGCACCGAGATCAAGTACGCCGGCGAGGAGTACCTGATCCTCTCGGCACGCGACGTCCTCGCCGTCATCGGCAAGTAGGACCGGCCGAGTTAGACCCCGCGAGCCGTTTTCGCGTCTCACATCGCCCCGGCGCCCCGTGCAGGGGTACCGGGGCGATGTGCGTTGCGGCGATCGGCTCCTGCTGAAGAAAGAGATTCATGGCCAAGCAGATTGAATTCAACGAAACCGCGCGACGGGCGCTCGAGCGAGGCATCGACCAGCTCGCCGACACCGTCAAGGTCACCCTCGGCCCCCGCGGACGGCATGTCGTCCTCGCCAAGGCCTTCGGCGGACCGAGCGTCACCAACGACGGCGTCACCATCGCCCGCGACATCGAACTCGACGATCCGTTCGAGAACCTCGGCGCGCAGCTGGTGAAGTCCGTCGCCACCAAGACCAACGACGTCGCGGGCGACGGCACCACCACCGCAACGGTTCTCGCGCAGGCGATGGTCAAGGCAGGTCTCCGGAACGTGGCGGCCGGGTCCAACCCGATCGCCCTCGGGCAGGGGATCAGCAAGGCTGCCGATGCGCTCAGCGAGGCCCTGCTCGCCGCGGCCACCCCCGTCTCGGGCGAGAAGGCCATCGCACAGATCGCCACCGTGTCCTCCCGGGACGAGGAGATCGGCGAGATGGTCGGCAAGGCGATGACCGCGGTCGGCGCCGACGGTGTCGTCACCGTCGAGGAGAGTTCCGGACTGAGCACCGACCTCGAGATCACCGAGGGCGTCCAGTTCGACAAGGGCTTCCTCTCGCCGTACTTCGTCACCGACGTCGACAGCCAGGAAGCGGTCCTCGAAGACGCGCTCGTGCTGCTCTACCGCGACAAGATCAGCTCCCTGCCGGAGTTCCTGCCGCTGCTGGAGAAGGTCGTCGAGGCGGGCAAGTCGCTGCTGATCGTCGCCGAGGACGTCGAGGGCGAGCCGCTGTCGACCCTCGTCGTCAACTCGATCCGCAAGACGATCCGCGCCGTCGCGGTCAAGGCGCCGTTCTTCGGCGACCGCCGCAAGGCCTTCCTCGAAGATCTCGCGGTCGTCACCGGCGGAACCGTGGTCTCCTCCGACATCGGTCTGAGCCTGTCGACCGTCGGCCTCGAGGTGCTCGGCTCGGTCCGCCGCGTCGTCGTCACCAAGGACGCGACCACCCTGGTCGAGGGTGCCGGGACCAAGGACGCGATCGCGGACCGTTCGGCCCAGCTCCGGCGCGAGATCGAGCAGTCCGACTCCGACTGGGACAAGGAGAAGCTCGCCGAGCGTCTGGCCAAGCTCTCCGGTGGTGTCGCCGTCATCCGTGTCGGCGCGGCCACCGAGACCGCCCTCAAGGAGCGCAAGCACCGCGTCGAGGACGCCGTCGCCGCGGCCAAGGCCGCGGTCGAGGAGGGCATCATCCCCGGCGGTGGCTCGGCCATCGTGCAGGCGTCGAAGAAGCTCGACGCACTCGCCGAGTCGCTGACCGGCGACGAGGCCCTGGGCGTGCGGGTCGTACGCGACTCCGCGCGTGCACCGCTGTACTGGATCGCCGCGAACGCGGGCCTCGACGGTGCGGTCGTGGTCGACAAGGTCGCAGGCGCGGCCGACGGCTCGGGATTCAATGCCGCCAGCCTCACCTACGGCGACCTGGTCGGCGAGGGCATCATCGACCCGGTGAAGGTGACCCGTTCGGCAGTCGTCAACGCGGCATCGGTGGCCCGGATGGTGTTGACCACCGAGACCGCCATCACCGACCAGCCGGCCGACGAGGCCGCCGGTCACGCCGGTCACGGGCACGCGCACTGACGTAGGACCTCGCCGGTCGCACACCGACGAACACGAGAGCCGGGTATCCCCGCAGGGATACCCGGCTCTCGCCGTCGTCAGATGGGCTCGTCGCCCCGGGCCTCAGCTGGCCATCCGGCGGCCGACGCCGCGCTTCATCAGGATGCTGCGCTCGGATTCGGAGAGGCCGCCCCAGATGCCGTACGGCTCCGCCACCGCGAGGGCGTGCTCCCGGCACTGCGCGATGACCGGGCACTGGTGGCACATCTCCTTCGCGCGGCGCTCACGTTGCGCTCGGGCCCGGCCGCGCTCGCCGTCCGGATGGAAGAACATGGCCGAGTCGACGCCGCGGCAGAGTCCTGACATCTGCCAGTCCCAGATGTCAGCGTTGGGGCCGGGGAGATGATTGGGCTGAGGCATGACAGCTACTCCTTGTCGTGGGCCGCACCGAGGTGCTCGGTGAGAAACGTCGATTTCCTGCAACGCTGAACTCACATTAAGCGGGCCTGAGAAATGGCGTCAATAGGCCCGAAATGGGACGTGATTGCCGCGAAAGTCTCAGAAATGTTAACGGCGGGTTAGGTGATGTCGGTCGGATAGCACAGCCGTGGCGAGGGTTTCTTGCGGCCCCTGGATCGGATGGTCTCACCCCATGTGACCAGCGAATACAGCGAACCTCGCGTAGTCTTTGTCCAGCGTGACGTGCGCCGGGGTGTGGTGACGTCGAGCGAACCGATTTACACGTCGGAAATCCTCCGATGATGCACCCGTGATCTGTCCAGAGAATTAACGTTGGGAATCGTTCGTTAAATTCATGCAAACCAAAAAAGTCGGAGTGACCAAGAACACCTGGGCGGCGCTCGAGAACGCCGTTGAGCTGCGTCGACACCCGTCCACCGCGTCGGTGGTGGCACCGCTTCTGCGCGCTTGGGCCGACGCGGTCTCCGCCGGTGGACGCGGGGACTACGCGGGCGCGCTGACGACGCTCATCGACCTCGAGCGGGTCGTCGGTCCGCAGACCGGCCCGTCGACGCCTCCGGGACCGCGAACCGCACTGCTGTCGCTCTGCCAGAGCACCCGCGCATCGCTGGTGCGTCAGGCCGGGCGTCATCGGATCGCACATGGGATCGACGGCCGGTCCCTCGCGACCCTGGGTCTCTCGGATGGGATGGGATCGCCGGGCCCGGCCGAGGTCTCGCTGACGCGTGCCGCGGTCGCGGACGGACTCGTCGGGCTCGCGGCCGACAATCTCGGCCTGCTGAGATTCGGTGCCTCTCGCCGGCTGCTCGATCGGGCGAGGTCGGTTCTCGACCCGTCTACCGGACCGGCCCGGGGTGAATGGTCCTGGCAGGCGCCGGACGCCGATTGGGCCACGGCGACCCGCTGTCGGTTGCGCTGGGAGTGGGTGAGCGCCGAACTCGGTCTCTATCGTGGCGACGTCTCGACCGGGCTCGGCCATGCCCGGGCGGGAGCGTTGTTGATCCGGGAGATGCGGGAGGCGGGAACCCCGGTTCCGGCTCGGTATCGCATCAAGACCGATCTCATCGCCGCGGCCGCCACCGCGGGTGGTGGGGATCGCGGCGGCGCGGCGACGGTTGCGCGCGGTGTCGCCGACGATGCTCGCGACGAGGGTCTCCGCCCGCTGGAATGGGCCGCGTTCAGTCTGCTGCTGGGCGCCGGGTCCGCCTCCGACGACGACGCCGCACGCCACCGCGAGCTCCGCGCCACGCTGATCGGCAAGGGCATGGCGCTGATGCCCGGGGGTTGATCGCTAAGGTGTGTTGGGGTCTGCCACGCCGTCGCCGCCGGGGACGTCGGGGAACGCTGCTCACCAGCCGCGGTCCACGACGGTCGCCACCGGCGGCGTCACCGTGTCGGGGCCCGTACCAGGACTGGCGGCGAGGCCGGTTGGCCGATCTGTAACACGGGGATTCCTACGCGCGATGAAGTTGACAGGTGGTGAGTTGAACGACGCCGTCCGGGCCGCGGGCCAAGGCGATCGTGCCGCTCTCACGTCAGTTCTCGAAAGCGTGCAGGAACCGATCCTGCGCTACTGCCGAGGACGCATCGGGGTCGGGGAACGCCATCTGTTCTCCGCCGACGACATCGCGCAGGAGGCATTGATGGCGGTGATGACCGCACTGCCCCGTTATCGGGACCAGGGCAAACCGTTCATGGCCTTCGTCTACGGCATCGCGTCGCACAAGGTTGCCGACGCCATGCGGGTGGCGGCGCGGGTGAAATCGGACCCGGTCGACGAGATCCCCGAGGTCTCGCACGTCGCCGGCGGCCCGGAGCAGTTCGCCATCGACGCCGACGGCAGCAGACGGATGCGAGCCCTGCTGGGCATCCTGCCGGAGAAACAGCGCGAGGTCCTGGTCCTGCGGTTGATCGTCGGCATGTCGGCGGAGGAGACCGCGCAGGCCATCGGCAGCACTGCCGGGGCGGTGCGAGTCGCCCAGCACCGGGCGCTGGCGAAATTGAAAGACGAGTTGAGACGGACAGGAGGTCACGATGAGCGGACAGTCTGATTGGCGTAGACGCCGTGTCGTCGGTGGTGACCAGCCGAACCGACCCGGCCAGCCACCGGCGCATCGCCGTGCGCCGGGTGCGAGTGGCCCGTCGCCGGCCGGTCCCGGACCCCGACCGCTGGACTCGGCTCCGTCAGGCGTCGATCCCGCCTCGGTCGAGGACGACGCCCTCGACCTCTCCGAGGTCAATTTCGACGAGAACTTCCTCGACGCGCTCACCCGCGACGTGCCGGTGCCGACCCGCGACGCGGCCGAATACCAACTGGCCGAGATGCTGTCGGGCTGGAAGTCCGAGATCATGTCCACCCCGGAGCCGGAGCTGGTGTCCGTCGACGATGTCGAACGGGCGATCGGCACCACCGAGCGGGCCAGTCGCGGGCGCCGGATGGTCCGTCACCTCCGCGTCGTGTCGGGTGCGGCCGCGATCGTCATCGTCGCGGCGGCCGGTCTGACCGTGCTCTCCGAGGGCTCGCAACCCGGTGACCCGCTGTGGGGCATCAAGCAGGTCGTGTTCGCCGAGGCGGCGTCGCAGACGCAGGCCGCGCACGATGTCCGCAACAATCTCGAGCGAGCCGAGGCCGCGATCGCGGCGGGCGACCCGGGCGCGGCGGCCGGCCTGCTGGCCGAGGCGCAGGAACGCATGGGACCGATGGACAGCGAGATGCGCGACGAGATGACCGAGTGGATGAACCGCATCCGCGACGGCGCCGGTCTGCCGACCGAACTCACCGTTCCCGCGCCGTCGACCGGCGCGGAACAGCCGGCCACGACCGAGCCGACCCGACCGGATCTGACCAGCCGCGAGGACGAGCCCTCGTCGCCCGGCGAGTCGACCCCGCCCGGTGGCGGTACCGATGAGCCGACCACGCCGTCCGAGCAGACGAGCGAACCGCAGGTGCCGTCGACGGTCCCCTCGTCGAGTGCTCCGACACAACCCTCGACGCCGTCCTCGAGCACCAAGGTCACGCGTTACCCGGCCGAATTCCCCGAGATCCCGTGGACCCCGCCGCCCGGTGTGGATGCATCGGGTCGGCCGATCGGCTGACGACCCCGGCACCACGTTCAACGAGTGAGGCCCTGCACCGAAGCGGTGCAGGGCCTCACTCGTATGGTCTGGCCGACGACTCGGTCACCGGACCGGCGAGCCGATGCGGGCTGTCCGCGTTCGTCTGCGGCAGTCAGCGTTCGTCGTCGAGATGGCTGCGCGCGTCTGCGTACCCGCGGCAGTAGTCCCACGTGACGTAGGCATCCGGGCGTGGATCCACCGCCGGCTCATGGGGCCGGACGGTGCCATCGATGAGAAGCTGGATCAGGTTGGCGCGCAACATGTCCCAGTCGTGGTAGTGGTCTTCGTGGCAGTCTTCGCAGACCACGACGAGGCCGCGCACGCCGCGATTGGCCAGCAACGCCTCGTAGAGTGCGAGATCGGCGAGATCCTCCTCGACCGCGAGCCGTTCGTTCTCGTCCAGCGGGATACCCGGTTCCACGCTGTCCAAGGCGGATGCGGGATCGCTGGGATCGTCGGCGAACGGGTCCGGCGGGAGGCCGGGTGGCAGGTGGTCACGCACCTCACCACCGTAGCCGATCCCCAGCCGCCCGCGCCGCAAGCATTCACCGGTCCCGGCGGCCGTGACCGGAGTCGATCAGGCGGTCTCACCGGCACGAAGACGCCTGTGTGACGATCGCCGCACCAGGGGAGTCGATACGATGGTCCGATGACTGCTGTTCGTACCGGTGGAGACGATCCCGGCAAGGTCGCGATGCTCGGCCTGACCTTCGACGACGTCCTGTTGCTGCCCTCGGCGTCGGACGTGATCCCCAGCGAGGTCGACACCTCGTCGCGGGTGACCAAGAACGTGACGTTGCGGGTCCCGCTGGTGAGTTCGGCGATGGACACCGTGACCGAGTCCCGGATGGCGATCGCCATGGCCCGTGCCGGCGGTATGGGTGTCCTGCACCGCAATCTGTCGATCGAGGAACAGGCCGGTCAGGTCGAGACGGTCAAGCGGTCCGAGGCCGGGATGGTCACCGATCCGGTCACCTGCACGCCCTCCCACACGCTCGCCGAGGTGGATGCGATGTGTGCGCGCTACCGCATCTCGGGCCTGCCCGTCGTCGACGACAAGGGTGAGCTCGTCGGCATCATCACCAACCGCGACATGCGCTTCGAGGTCGACCAGAGCCGACCGGTCGCCGAGGTCATGACCAAGGCGCCGCTGATCACCGCCCAGGAAGGGGTCTCCGCGGAGGCCGCGCTGGGACTGCTGCGCCGGCACAAGATCGAGAAGCTGCCGATCGTCGACGGCAACGGCCGGCTGACCGGACTCATCACCGTCAAGGACTTCGTCAAGACCGAGCAGCATCCGCTGGCGACCAAGGACTCCGACGGACGGTTGCTCGTGGGCGCAGCCGTCGGCACCGGCGACCCGCAGTGGGACCGTGCGATGGCACTCGCCGACGCCGGCGCGGACGTGATCATCGTGGACACCGCCCACGCGCACAACCGGCTCGTGCTCGACATGGTGGCCAAGCTGAAGGCCGAGGTCGGCGACCGCGTGGACGTGGTCGGCGGCAATGTGGCGACCCGTGAGGCCGCGCAGGCGCTCGTCGATGCCGGTGCCGATGCGGTGAAGGTCGGCGTCGGCCCGGGCTCGATCTGCACCACCCGCGTCGTCGCGGGCGTCGGCGCCCCCCAGATCACCGCGATCCTCGAAGCGGTGGCGGTCTGCCAGAAGGCCGGTGTGCCCGTGATCGCCGACGGCGGTCTGCAGTACTCCGGCGACATCGCCAAGGCACTCGCCGCCGGCGCGTCGACCGCGATGCTCGGTTCGCTGCTCGCGGGCACCGCCGAGGCGCCCGGCGAGCTGGTCCTCGTCAACGGCAAGCAGTTCAAGAGCTACCGGGGCATGGGCTCGCTCGGTGCGATGCAGGGGCGTGGGCAGGCGAAGTCGTACTCGAAGGACCGCTACTTCCAGGACGACGTCCTGAAGGAGGAGAAGCTGGTTCCCGAGGGCATCGAGGGACGCGTGCCGTTCCGGGGCCCGCTGTCCCAGGTGATCCACCAGCTGGTCGGCGGCCTGCGTGCCGCCATGGGCTACACCGGCGCGTCGACGATCCCGGATCTGCAGACCGCGCGGTTCGTCCAGATCACCGCGGCGGGACTCAAGGAATCCCATCCGCACGACATCACCCTGACCGCCGAGGCACCCAACTACTATTCCCGCTGAACTCCCCCGAGGCCGTTCCCGCCGGATTCGTCCGGCGGGCCAGGCCGTAGGGTCGTTGTGCAGCTGAACTCCGCAGAAAGGCGCAGTGGTGCGTGACCTCGTCGAAATCGGCATGGGCCGGACAGCCCGACGGACCTACGAGCTGGGCGACATCAGCATCGTCCCGTCCCGTCGGACCCGTTCGTCCAAGGACGTCTCCACGGCGTGGCAGATCGATGCCTACCGGTTCTCCTCGCCGATCCTGAGTCATCCGACCGATGCCCTGGTGTCGCCGTCGGTCGCGATCGAGCTCGGCAAGCTCGGTGCGCTGGGCGTCCTGAACGGCGAGGGGCTGTGGGCCCGTCATCGCGACGTCGAGGCCAAGATCGCCGAACTCGTCGCGATCGCGGCGGAGGATCCGGATCCCTATGCGGCGGTTCGGCATCTGCAGAAGCTGCATGCGGCTCCGCTCGACAGCGGCCTGCTGGGCGAGGCCGTGGCGCAGGTCCGCGATGCCGGCGTCACCACGGCCGTGCGGGTCAGCCCTCAGCATGCGCCGGAACTGACCCCGGCGCTGCTGGCCGCCGGGGTCGAGATCCTGGTGGTGCACGGCACGATCATCTCGGCCGAGCACGTGGCACAGGTCGACGCCGACGGCGCCGCGCGCGAACCGCTCAACCTCAAGACCTTCATCGCCGACCTCGACGTACCCGTCATCGCGGGCGGCGTGCACGATCACCGCACCGCCCTGCACCTGATGCGGACGGGCGCCGCGGGCGTCATCGTCGGCTACGGCTCGGCCGCGGGGGCCACCACGACCGGCGAGGTCCTCGGCATCGGTGTGCCGATGGCGACCGCCATCGCCGACGCCGCCGCCGCGCGTCGCGACTACCTGGACGAGACGGGCGGTCGCTACGTCCACGTCATCGCCGACGGCGACATCCACAGCTCGGGCGACCTGGTCAAGGCGATCGCGTGCGGCGCCGACGCCGCGGTTCTCGGAACCTCGCTCGCCGCAACGAGTTCGGCGCCCGGCAACGGCTGGTACTGGCCGTCGGCCGCGGCGCACCCGGACACCCCGCGCGGCGCGCTCCTGCAGGTCGCCGCGGGCGAGGACCGCCCGAGTCTCGAGCGTGTCCTCAACGGGCCGTCCGATGATCCCTACGGCGAACTGAACGTCGTCGGCGCGCTGCGTCGGGCCATGGCGAAGGCCGGGTACTGCGACCTGAAGGAGTTCCAGCGCGTGGGGCTGTCCGTCCACGCCTGAGTTCCCCCTGGCCCCGCGTCACGACGGGTTAGGGTGACCTGGGTCTCCTTATGTGACAATGCGCGTTAGTATGTTCGCCATGGGATTGGACAGGTCGACCGAACACGCCACCGACTTCGACGTTCTGATCGTCGGCTCCGGGTTCGGCGGGAGCGTGAGTGCGCTGCGGCTCGTGGAGAAGGGGTATCGCGTCGGCGTGGTCGAGGCGGGTCGTCGTTTCGAGGACCAGGACTTCGCCAAGACCAGCTGGCGCCTGAACCGGTGGCTGTGGGCGCCGAAGCTGGGCCTGTACGGCATCCAGCGCATCCACGCACTCAAGGACGTGATGATCCTGGCCGGGGCTGGGGTCGGCGGCGGGTCCCTCAACTACGCCAACACCCTGTACAAGCCGCCGACGCCGTTCTTCACCGATCCGCAGTGGAACCACATCACCGACTGGGAGGACGAACTCGGTCCGTATTACGACCAGGCCCGCCGGATGCTCGGCGTGGTGACCAACCCGACGGTCACCGCCTCGGATCGTGTCGTTGCCGAGGTCGCGGCGGAGATGGGTGTCGGCGACACGGTGACACCGACGCCGGTCGGGGTGTTCTTCGGTGCGAAGACGGGCTTGTCCGGGGCGCCCGGCGAGACCGTCGCCGACCCGTATTTCGGCGGTGCGGGGCCGGATCGAACCGCGTGCACCGAATGCGGCGCATGTATGACCGGATGTCGGGTGGGTGCGAAGAACACCCTGTTGAAGAACTACCTCGGTCTCGCGGAACGCAACGGCGCCACCATCATCGACCGGACGACCGTGGACTCGCTGAACCGGCGCGCCGACGGTGTGTGGGAGGTGGGCACCCATCACTCGTCGTCGTGGGGGCCGCTGGGGCGTCGCCGGCGGACGATCACCGCGGGGCAGGTGATCCTCGCGGCCGGCACGTTCAACACCCAGCGACTCCTGCATCACGCGAAACTCGCTACGCTGCCGCAAATTTCGGACGCGATGGGCAGGCTCACGCGAACGAACTCGGAGTCGATCCTGGGCGCGATGGGTTCCCGGATCGACCCGGAGAACGACTACTCGCGCGGGGTCGCGATCACCTCGTCGTTCTATCCGGAACCGAACACGCACATCGAGCCGGTGCGATACGGCAAGGGCTCCAACGCGATCGCGTACCTGCAGACCCTGCTGACCGACGGCGGGAGCCGCCGCAACCGGTTCGGCCAGTTCCTCCGCCAGGTCGCCCGCAATCCGTTGCTGCTGGTGCGGCTGCTCGTGGTGCGACAGTGGAGCGAGCGGACCGTGATCGCACTGGTCATGCAGAACAACAACAATTCACTGACCACCTTCGTCCGCAAGCGCGGACCGCTTCGCTATGTCACCAGCAAGCAGGGCCACGGGGAACCGAACCCCACCTGGATTCCCAAGGGCAACGAGGCGACTCGGCGGATCGCGGCGAAGCTGAACGGCGGTGTCGCAGGCGGAACGTGGGGCGACATCGTCAACATGCCGCTGACGGCGCATTATCTCGGCGGGTGCGCGATCTCCGACGACCCGGAGAACGGTGTCATCGATCCGTACCAGCGCGTGTGGAACTACCCGACGCTGCACATCGCCGACGGTGCGTCGGTGTCGGCCAACCTCGGTGTCAATCCGTCGCTGACGATCTGCGCGCAGGCGGAACGCGCAGCGGCGCTGTGGCCGAACAAGGGGGAACAGGATCAGCGCCCCGCACAGGGTGACCCGTACCGCCGCATCGAGCCGACGACGCCGAGGTCGCCGGTGGTCCCGGCCGACGCGCCGGGCGCCCTCCGGTTGCCGATCATCCCCGTCGTACCGGTCACGGCCCAGCGGATCTCGTAGCAACCGTGCGCGGACAGCGCGCACTGTGAGCAGGGGATCCCGTTCGGGGTCGTCGCCGGGGTAGGGTCGGCGTGCACGGCCGAACGGGGGAGACGCATGTCGGGCACAGAGTCGCCGACCGTGGTGTTGGCGGGCGGAAGTGGTTCGCTGGGAACGCATCTGGCGACCGATCTCGCCGCGCGCGGACACCATCCGGTCATCCTGACGCGGCGGATCGATCCGTCGTCGCCCTTCGAGCAGGTGATCTGGGACGGCAAGACCCAGGGCGACTGGGTCGAAGTGCTGGCCGCGGATCGCCCGACGGCGGTGGTGAACCTCGCGGGCAAGCTCGTGGACTGTCGCCCCACCGAGGCCAACATCGCCGCGCTGCGGAGCAGTCGGGTGGATGCGACTCGCGCTCTCGTCGTCGCCTCCCGGTCGCGGTCGACCCCGATCTCGTACTGGTTGCAGTCCAGCACGACGGCGATCTGGAGCGACGCAGGCGACCAGTGGTGCACGGAGTCGACGCCGGTCCCCCTCGGCCTGCCACAGATGACCGGCGTCGCGCAGCCGTGGGAGGACGCGGTGGACGGCGCGAACACCGATCACCTGACCGTGCTGCGGACGTCGATCGTCCTCGACGCGGATGCCCCGGCCATGCGCCGTCTCGTCGGCCTGACGAGATTCGGTCTCGGCGGGCGGGTCGGCGACGGCCGGCAGTGGTTCAGCTGGATTCACATCGACGACTGGCTCGCGATCGCCCGCGCGGCACTGCGCGTCGACGACGCGGTGTCCCTTCCCGACGGTGTCGTCGTGGCGGCCAGTCCGTATCCGGTGCGCAACACCGAGCTCATGGCGATGCTGCGCGCGGAGATCGGACGCCCGCCGGCGCCGCCGACGCCGGCCTGGTTGCTGAAACTCGGTGCGGTGGTGCTGCGTACGGATCCGGCGCTCGGGCTCACGGGACGCCGTGCGCGATCGGATGTCCTGGCCGACGTCGGGTTCGAGTTCCGCTTTCCCCGGCTCGAGGACGCACTCTCGGATCTGCTCTGAGTCGTCGTCCGTTGGCGGCAGCGGGGAGTCAGTCCAGGCCGCGCGCGGTGAGGGTGTCGGCGAAGCCGTCGGCGGTGCGCAGCGCGGCGAGCACGACCGGGGCGACGAGGATGCGTGGCCCGGGACGCAACCCGCGGGCCTTGCGCGCCTCGTCGACCTCGCGCACCACCTCGACCATCAGCGGGATCGCCCGGATCGTGAGCGCCAACGCGATCGCGATGAGGTCCACGCGCACACCGAAGCGGGCCAGCGGTCCCAGTGCTCGGACGATCGTGTCGAGCATGTCCGTGGTACGCGTGGTCAGCGAGACGACGGCGGCGAGCGCGACCGACAGCGCGAGGACCCCGCAGATCACCACGGCCCGTCGCCAATCGGTGAACACGACCTGGAACGCGAAGATGAACAGCAGCAGCCACAGCAGCGGGCGCAGCTGCCGCCATGCCTCGCGGGGGCCGATCCCGGCCAGTGCGTAGATCACTGCGACGCCGAGGGTTGCGATCCCGAGAGCCGGCAGCGACCGCACGGTCAGCGACAACACGAGGATGAGCACGCCCATCGCGAGGAACTTGAACCCGGCGGGCAGGCGGTGCACGAGGGTGTTGCCGGGCCGGTAGACGCCGAGCACGTTCACGACATGAGCCTGCGGTACGCCGCGAGCGCGGGCCCGGGGGAGTCGTCGGCGACGACGCGCCCCTCGTCGATGGCGATCACCCGGTCGAAGCCGGCGAGGATGTCGAGGTCATGACTGACGACGACGAGCTGTTCGTCCAGGGTGTCGAAGACCCGGGTGAGCATGCGGGTGTTGCGCAGGTCGAGCAGGGTGGTGGGCTCGTCGGCGACGATGATCGCCGGGTCGGTCACGAAGATCGACGCGAGGGCGAGGAGTTGTTTCTGTCCACCGGACAGTCGCTGGGCGGGATGGTCGGCGTGGTCGCCGAGTCCGAACCGGGCGAGTACGGCACGAGCGCGATCGGCGCGCGCCGCCTTGTCGAGATCGGTTCGGCGGAGGGACAGCTCGATGTCCTCGAGCACCGTCGGCATGATGATCTGGCGGTCGGGGTCGGAGAAGATGAATCCCACCCGTCGGCGGACCTCACGCTTGTTCTTCGCGACCGGCAGGCCGTCGACGGTGACGGTCCCCGAGTCGGGCACGACGAGCGCGTTGATCATCCGCGCCAGCGTCGACTTACCGCTGCCGTTGGCCCCGACGATCCCGATGCGGTTCTCCGACAACGTCAGCGAGACGTCGCGCAGCACGACACGACCGTCGTAGGCGTGCGAGACGTTCTCGAACTCGATCATCCGGCTCGGGCCACCGCCGCGTCAGCTGTCGGCGACGCCGGCACGCCGCGACAGTCGCATCGGCGCGATGAGTCCGGGCCGCCCGCGATGGACCTGGGCGGCGACCAGCGCGGCGATGACGGCCTTCGCGATGTCACCCGGGATGAACGGGCCGTTGGCCGACAGCGCCGCCCACACCGTCAGGTCGGTGCGCAGGAGCATGCCGACGATCCCGAACACGTAGAGCACGACGATCCCGCCGAGCACGTTGATGCCGATGCCCCAGATCACGCGGTAGCGCGGGGTGGTGCCGACACCGAGCATCATCGCGGTCAGCACGCCGATCACTATGACGGCGGGCAGGAACCCGATGAAGAAGCCCGCGGTGGGCGAGGAGAGCGAGGTGTACCCGTTGCGGCCGCCGGCGAGGATCGGCAGCCCGGCGATCGCGAGCACCATGAAGAGCACGACCGCGAGGGTTCCCTTCTTGGGTCCGAGAACCGCACCGGCGAGGATGACGCCGAGCGACTGGAGGGTGATCGGCACACCGCTGGAGCCGATGTTGATGGTCCCGGGCAGTCCGAGCGCGGCGATCAGCGCGGCGAACACGGCGGCCTGGGTGAGGTCGCCGATGCTCAGCGACCAGCGATGGGGGGTTTCCGGCGATGCAGTCATGTCGATTCCGGAGTATTTCACGCGGGTATCGCGGGCCCGCATCCGCCGGGCGGGGTGACCAGGGACGGGCGCCGGTCCGCCCACTAGACTCGGCCCGGTGACAGACTCTTCTGCGACAGATTCTCCTGCGAACTCCCCCGAGGATTTCCTCGAGGGTCCGCGGCCGGTGCTCGTCGTCGACTTCGGCGCGCAGTACGCGCAGCTGATCGCCCGCCGGGTGCGCGAGGCACGCATCTACTCCGAGGTGATCTCCCACGACGCTCCGATCGAGAAGATTCAGGAGAAGGATCCGGTTGCGATCATCCTGTCGGGTGGTCCCTCGTCGGTGTACGCCGAGGACGCGCCCGATCTCGATCCGGCCCTCTTCGACCTCGACGTCCCGGTGTTCGGCATCTGCTACGGATTCCAGGCGATGGCCGACAAGCTCGGTGGCGAGGTCGCCAACACCGGCGGCCGCGAGTTCGGGCGCACCACGCTGACCGTCAACGGCGAAGGTGTTCTGCATCAGGGCCTGTCGGACACCCAGCCGGTGTGGATGAGCCACAACGACGCCGTGCAGAGTCCGCCCGAGGGATTCACCGTCACCGGGTCGACGCCCGGTGCGCCGGTCGCGTCGTTCGAGAACCTCAAGCGCCGGATGGCCGGGGTGCAGTATCACCCCGAGGTGCTGCACACGCCGCACGGCCAGCAGATCCTCACGCGCTTCCTCTACGAGATCGCGGGCCTCGAGGCCACCTGGACCGCCGCGAACATCGCCGACGCGCTCATCGACGCGGTCGCCGACCAGATCGGCGACGGACGGGCCATCTGCGGACTGTCCGGCGGAGTCGATTCCGCGGTGGCGGCCGCGCTCGTGCAGCGGGCCATCGGGGATCGGCTGACCTGTGTCTTCGTCGACCACGGACTGCTGCGCGCGGGTGAACGCGAACAGGTGCAGCACGATTTCGTGGGCGCGACCGGCGCCAAACTCGTCACCGTCGACGCCGCGGACGTGTTCCTGCGCGAGTTGGCCGGCGTGAGCGATCCGGAGACCAAGCGCAAGATCATCGGCCGGGAGTTCATCCGGTCGTTCGAGGGTGCGGTCAGCGAGGTGCTCGGCGAGGAGGCAGAGGCGGGGGAGAAGGTCGACTTCCTCGTGCAGGGCACGCTGTATCCCGACGTCGTCGAGTCCGGCGGCGGCAGCGGGACGGCGAACATCAAGAGCCACCACAACGTGGGCGGCCTACCCGACGACCTCGAGTTCAGCCTGGTGGAGCCGCTGCGGCTGCTCTTCAAGGACGAGGTGCGCGCGGTCGGCCGCGAACTCGGGCTGCCCGAAGAGATCGTCGCACGTCAGCCGTTCCCCGGACCGGGTCTGGCGATCCGGATCGTCGGCGAGGTCACCGGCGACCGCCTGGAGATGCTCCGCAAGGCCGATCTGATCGCGCGCGAGGAACTCACCGCCGCGGGACTCGACGCACAGATCTGGCAGTGCCCGGTGGTGCTGCTGGCCGATGTGCGCAGCGTCGGTGTCCAGGGAGACGGCCGGACCTATGGACACCCGATCGTCCTGCGCCCGGTGTCGAGCGAGGACGCGATGACGGCCGACTGGACGCGCGTGCCCTACGAGGTGCTCGAGATCATCTCGACCCGCATCACCAACGAGGTGGCCGAGGTCAACCGCGTGGTGCTCGACGTGACGAGCAAGCCGCCGGGCACCATCGAATGGGAATGAGGCGATGAGAAGCGGCCGGTGGCAGATGCCACCGGCCGCTTCTCTGTCTCCGCCGGGAATCGGGACCGTTGTCGCGGTCAGCGCCGGGAACGAGTCCCGGACACGATCAGCACGAGCCCGATCAGCAGGCCGATCCCGACCGCGACCCACCCGAGGTCGGCGGCCTCGGGCAGTGCCGGCCCGTCGGCGAGTCCCCATCCGGCCACCGCGAGGGCCGCGATCCCGAGGAGTCCGAGCCCCGGTGCGCGATGGGTGGACCCGCATCCCCGGTCGTCGCTGGTGGCCGCCGGGTCGTCTCCGTAGGTGTTGTCGGGTGCGTTCATCGCAGGACCTGAACCTCTCCCATGCCGGTGCGGGCGTCGATCTGCAGGACCGGGCCATCGGTGCCGTCGCGGCCGCCGTCGAGCCCGGTGGGGCAGGTGTAGTCACCGATGCCGGTCTGGCAGTTGGCACGCACGTTCATCGTGTCGGGGACGTGGACCCGGATCGTCCCGACGCCGTTCTCCAGGCGCACCGTCCGGTCGGCGGTGAGATCCACCGCGCGCAGGTCCAGGGTCATCTCGCCGACGCCGAGCGAGTATTCGGCCTGGATGTCGTTCTCGGTCAACGGCTTCCATTCGCGCTCGCCCGCCCCTCCGGCGGGTAGCGGTCCGGACAGCCCGCTCACCCCGGAGATCACGGTGGTGACCACGACGGCGGCTCCCAGGACGATCGCGATGGGCACGAGGCCGGTGCTGTGTTCCCCGGTCCGGCGCCGGACGACGGCGGCGACCAGCAGTCCCGCGCCGATGACGGCCAGCGAGAGCGAGAGGATGTGCGGCACGGTGAACCAGTCGACGCCGATCTGGTGCAGGCCCGTGCCGACGGCGCCCGCGATGATCGCGAGACCGATCACGATCAGCGTCAGAGGTGAGCGTCGGCGCCTGCGGGCGGGCGGCTCCGCCGGGCTGGCCGGCTCGGGCAGATCCCACGCGAACCGCGCCGCCCCCAGCGGATCCCACGCGGGCGGACTCGCGTCGAGGTCGACGTCGTCGCGCGCTCCACTGCTCCCTGAGGTGTGCGGAGCGTCGGCGACCGCTCCTCCGCTCCCTGAGGTGTGCGGCGCGTCGGCGACCGCTCCTCCGCTCCCTGAGGTGTGCGGCGCGTCGGCGACCGCTCCTCCGCTCCCTGAGGTGTGCGGCGCGTCGGCGACCGCCCCTCCGCTCCCTGAGGTGTGAGGAGCGTTAGCGACGAGCCTCGAAGGGTCCTTTTCCAACTCGACCCGGGGCGCAGGCGTCACCGGATGGGTACCGGCCGGATCACTCATTGCCCGCGGTACCCAGCGCTCGAACTGACCGGCGGCCGGCGGCGGGACGACGATGTCGGTGACCGCCGCGGTGTCGATGCTCGTGCCTACCGGTGGAGTCGGGGTGCGCAGATACAACAGGAACCAGCCGCCGAGCATCAGAATCGCGCCGACGAGTCCACCGGAACCCCATGTCCGGTTGGGTCCGACAGACGTGACGATGACGATCGCGAGCACGACCAGGAGGATGACCTGGGGGTTGCCGAGTCCGTGCATCGAGCCGTGCGAGCTGTGGTCGGCTCGCGCGGATTCGACCCGGAGCGCATCGGCGCGTGCGCGGCCGGCGCCCGGGAACGCGACCCAGGCCGCGAGGTAGAGGATGAGTCCGCTGCCACCGAAGAACGCCGCCACCACGAACGCGACCTTCACCAGCGTCGGGTCCACGCGGTAGCGCGCGGCGATGCCGGTGCAGACGCCGGCGATCGTCCGATCGTCGGGCCGATACGGGCGGGTCGACCACATGCCCTGGATCTGCTGCTGGAACTCCTTGGTCTCCATGCCGATCATCGTGCCGCCCACCGGGCCACGAACACATCGGGTGATCCCCTGAATTGTCCCCCGGAGAAACCCGGTGTGCAGGGGTGGTGGAGCGACACACCCTGAGATCGACACGCACGAACCGGGGTTGACCCCGATGTCGCGGAGCCGATCGCATGGGACGATCGAGGAGTGAGTCGAATGGAGGTCGAACCGGTCCCGAGGCTGGTGCGCCGCGACGGCGGGCGCGTGGTCGCCGGCGTCGCCGGTGGACTGGCCGACCATCTCGGTGTCGATGTGTTCCGCGTGCGGATCGTGTTCGTGGTGCTGGCCGCGCTGGCCGGGGCCGGTGTTGCCGCCTATGGTCTGCTCTGGTTCTTCTGCCCCCAGGGGAGCGACACCGCGCCACCGGCGCCGGGTGTGCGCCGTCAGTCGCTCGGACTGGCGATGATCGGGCTGGTGGCGATGGCCGTGGTGGGGTTCGCGGCCTCGGGGACCCCGGCGTCGTACCTCGTACCGTTCGTCTTCATCGCGCTCGGCGCAAGCCTGGTGTGGCGCGAGTTCGACACGTCCCATCGGGCACCGCGTACCCCGCTGCTCACCTGGACCCGGCTGATCGGCGGCGTCGCGCTCGTCGTCGGCGGTCTGGTCGTCGTGGTGGTCGCGGGCGACCGCAGCTTCGGCGGACTCAACTCGACGATCCTCGCGGTCGGCGCGACCCTCATCGGCGTCGTGTTGCTGACCGTACCCCTGTGGATGCGCCTGCTGCGCACCCTCAACGAGGAGCGCTCCGCCCGGATCCGGAATGCCGAGCGCGAGGAGATCGCCTCGCACCTCCACGACTCGGTTCTGCAGACCCTGGCGCTGATCCAGAAGAAGGCGGGTCGGCCCGACGAGGTGGCACGGCTGGCTCGGAGCCAGGAACGCGAGCTGCGGGCGTGGCTGTTCGGTGATCCGGCGACCGAACGCGGTTCCCTGGCGGCGGCGCTGCGCAGTGTGGGCGCCGAGGTCGAGGACGCCTACGGTATCGAGGTGGAGATCATCACCGTCGGTGATCTGCGCCCGAACAACACCCGCGACGCCAAACGATGGTCCGCTCTCGTCGGCGCGACGCGCGAAGCCCTGGTCAACGCCGCCAAGCACTCCGGCGAGCGCACGGTGGACGTATACGGCGAGATCACCGACGACGAGGTCGAGGTGTACGTGCGCGACCGTGGCCTCGGCTTCGACCCCGAGACGGTCGACGACGACCGGCAGGGGATCTCCCGGTCGATCCGCGCTCGCGTGGAACGGATGGGCGGGCGCGTGCGGATCACCTCGACGCCCGGACGCGGAACCAACGTGGGCCTCATGATGCCGCGCGGTGACGGGGGTTCGGTGGAGGAGAGATCGGACCCGGAGAGATCTGACCCGGAGAGATCTGACCCGGAGAGGTCCGAGCCACCCGCGCGGACCGGCGAGATGAGCATGGATGCGGTCGCCCCGGCCGACAACAGGAAGGCACGATGACAGCGAGTCCGACGAGCCCCGACCCCTCCGGTCCGGTGACCGTGTACCTGGTCGACGACCACGCCGTCTTCCGTTCCGGGGTCCGTGCCGAACTGGCCGACGAGCCGGGTCTGCGTGTCGTCGGCGAAGCGGGTGCCGTGGCCGACGCGATCGACGGGATCGTCTCGACGGCGCCGGATGTGGTCCTCCTCGACGTGCACATGCCGGCCGGTGGCGGGGTGGCCGTGCTGCGCGGCGTGCTCGATCGGATCGGTTCGGCCGCACCGGGCTCGGTTCCACCGGTGTTCCTCGCGCTGAGCGTGTCCGACGCCGCCGAGGACGTCATCGCGACCATTCGCGCCGGCGCCCGCGGTTACGTGACGAAGACGATCGCAGGTCCGGAACTCGCCGACGCGGTCCGTCGGGTGGCCGACGGCGACGCGGTCTTCAGTCCGCGTCTGGCGGGTTTCGTCCTCGACTCGTTCACCGGCAAGTCCTCGGCCCCCGAGCCGCCGCTCGACCCCGAACTCGACTCGCTGACCAGGCGAGAACTGGAGGTGTTGCGTCTGCTCGCGCGGGGGTACACCTACCGCGAGATCGCCGAGGAGCTGTTCATCTCGATCAAGACGGTCGAGACCCACGCGTCGAATGTCTTGCGCAAGACGCAGCAGTCCAACCGCAACGCCCTCACCCGGTGGGCGGCCACCCGCCACATCGGCTGAGCGCCCGCCGCGGACGACCGCTCAGCGCACCAGCGCGATCGCGAGTACGACGACCACGGCGAGCACCGCGAAGAACACGAAGATCGACACCGCGAGCGCGGTGCTCGACGTGCCCGACGGTTGCGCGGGCGGACCGTACGACGGCCGGCGTCCATCGGACGGATGGTGCTGTGCCGTGGGCGGTCTCGGCGTCGACGAGTGTGGTTGCGGCGTCGACATCATCGTGGGGGACATGCCCTGTCGGGTGCGCGGCAGGTCGCGGGAGCCGCGATCGGCCGACATCGTCGGGGCGTACGGGGGCAGGGTGGCGCCGGCGGGGCGGTGCGGACCGGTGGTGGACGATCGGTTGGTCCGCTGCGACCAGACCGGCGTACCCGCCCCCGGGCGGGTGATCAGGCCGGTCAGGACCTGATCACGGGTGCCGCGGGAGCCGGCCGCGAACGAGGTGAGGAGATCTCGAGCCTGGCTCATCGTCGGGCGTTTGGTCGGGCTGGGTTCGAGGAGACGCAGCAGGACCGGCTCGAGTTCGGCGGCATTCTGCATGGGATTGATGCGGGCCCGTGCGACCTTGTGCAGCAAGGCGATCGAGTTGTCGTCGACGCCGAACGGCGGCTGGCCCTCGACCATCGTGTAGATCGTCGCGCCCAGTGAGTACACGTCCGACGCCTCTTGTGGATCGGCTCCGCGGGCGACCTCGGGGGCGAAATATGCCGGCGTGCCGGTGATCACGCCGGTCTGGGTGAGGGTGACATCGTCCTTGGCTCGTGAGATCCCGAAGTCGGTGATCTTGACCAGGCCCGTGTGGCGGCCGCCCTCGGCGATGAGGATGTTGCCCGGCTTGATGTCGCGGTGCACGATCCCCGCGGCATGGGCCTCGACCATCGCATCGGCCACCTGCGCGCCGATCTGGGCGGCTTCGGCAGGTGCGAGTGTCTTTGTGGCATGGAGGATCTGGGCGACGCTGCGCGACGGCAGGTACTCCATGACCAACCAGGGTTCGCCCCGGTCGAGGGCCACGTCGTGCATGGCGATCGCGTTGCGGTGGGAGAGTTTGGCGGCGATGCGGCCCTCTCGCATGGCCCGCTGGCGAACATTGTCCGCGGAGTCCTCGGTGAGGCCCTCGGTGGAGACGACCTGCTTGACGGCGACGTCGCGGTCGAGGAGCTGGTCGCGGGCGAGCCAGACGGTGCCCATGCCGCCCCCGCCGATCCGCGACTTCAGGCGGTATCGTCCGGCCACCAGATACTGGGGACCCGGGGCATGGTGGGGTCCGGCGGTCGTCGACATACGGAGATGATAGCGGCGCGGCCCGCACGGCGGGCACGCACTTGACAGTCGAGTCGTACGTATGTTCGACTCGGATCATGCGATGGTCCGATCAGGCGGTGGACGTCGACGACGGGTCGCTCCCCGGGCTGAGCCGGTCGGGTCTGGTCCGGTCCGTTCGCACGCCCGAGTTCGAGGGTGTCACATTCCACGAGGTGCTGGCCAAGAGTGCGCTCAACCGCGTCCCGGAGGCCTCGCAGCTCCCGTTCCAGTTCACGGTCAACACCTTTCGCGGGTGCACGCATGCCTGCCGCTACTGTTTCGCCCGTCCGACGCACGAATACCTGGACCTCGACGCGGGGACGGACTTCGACACCCAGGTGGTCGTGAAGCTCAACGTGGCGGCGGTGTTGCGCAAGGAACTCAAGCGCCGATCGTGGACCCGGGAGACGGTGGCACTGGGCACCAACACCGACCCCTACCAGCGGGCCGAGGGGCGATACCGGCTCATGCCGGGTGTGATCTCCGCGCTCGCCGAGTCCCGGACGCCGTTCTCCATCCTCACCAAGGGCACCTTGATCCGTCGTGATCTGTCGCTGTTGCGTCAGGCCGCGGGGGAGGTGTCGGTCAGCGTCGGGATCTCGCTGGCGATCCTCGATCCGGATCTGCAGAAGAAGATCGAGCCCGGGACACCGTCACCGCAGGCCCGGCTCTCGCTGATCCGCGACCTCGCCGACGCCGGGATCGCGCCGCATGTGATGGTGGCCCCCGTCATCCCGTATCTCACCGACTCCTCCGCGCATCTCGACTCCTTGCTCGAGGCCCTCGCCGACGCCGGTGCGTCGGGCGTGACCGCGTTCCCGATGCATCTGCGGTCCTCGACGAAGCCGTGGTTCCTGGAGTGGCTGGCGGAAGAGCATCCGGCTCTCATCCGCCGCTACCGAGGGCTGTACGGGCGTGGCGCCTATGTCACCCCGGAGTACTCGTCGTGGCTCCGTGACCGGATGAAGCCGCTCGTGCACCGACACGGCCTCGCGGGGTCCGGTGGTCTCCGGCAGGCGGGTCGGGACACGTCGACGACGGTGGCCGCGCCCGAGTTGCAGCACGCCCTCACCCTGTTCTGACCCCTGCTCTTCCGAGTCGGCGCAGTCCTGATCTGCGCCGATTCGACGTGTTCGAGTACATGTGCTGTCGCGCAACGGATTTCGATGTCAGTTGACGCTTGTCGGTGGTTGGTTCTACTCTCGAATCATCGAAAAAGTGTTCGAATGATCTGCGGCCGGGGGTACCCCTCGGGATCACTCGGAAGGCTGTTCGAGACCCTGGTGGCGCGCACCTTCCCGGCTCGCTCGAGTACCTCATGTCGACTGGAGGGTGTCCGGAGATGGATGTGTCAGCTGGTGTTGCCGTGACCGATGTCGCGGCCCGTGGACGCGCCGACGAACTGGCGGGATTGCGTCGGCGGATGGCGGCCATGTCCGGTCGGCCCGATCAGCGGGTGGTCGAGGTCCGCGATCGGGCGGTGGGTGTACTCCCGATGCCGGATTCGTTGTCGGAGGTGATGCCGCACAACGGGATTCCGCGGGGTACGGTGGTCGGTCTCGATGGTGCCCGCTCGGTGCTGGTCGCGATGATCGCAGCGGTGACCCGTGCCGGTGGGCAGGTGGGGATCGTCGGTCTGCCACGGTTGAGCTTGTTGTCGGCGGCGGAGATGGGTGCCGACCTGTCCCGTATCGCCACCATCCCCGATCCCGGCCCCGATCCGGTCGAGGTGGCGGCGGTCCTGCTCGACGGTATGGACCTGGTGATCCTGGACCTGGCGGGCGACGGCGTGGGGACTCGCCCACGGACCGAGGTGGTGGCCCCGTCACGTGCCCGGGTGGTCATGGGTCGGGTACGCAAGCAGTCGTCGGTGTTGCTGGTGACCGGTGGCACCTGGCCGGGCGCGCAGCTGGCCGTCGAGGCCCGTGTCCTCACCTACCGGCACAGCCCGCACCTTCCGGGCCGAACTGCTTCCCGCGCAGCCGGTCTCGACTCCGCGCGCAGTGGCTACGGCCGCATCGGCGGGATGCGGTTGCAGGTCACGGTGTCCGGCCGCGGCCGGCAGTCCGCGAGCACCGAGGTCGAGCTCCTGGCGGCGGGTCACGGCGCCGACCGCATGGTCGAGATGGTCGCGGCGACGAGTACCTCCCCGGTGCTCGCGGTGGCGAACTGATGCCCCCCGAGGAGACGGGGGCCCGGCGGATTCTCGCGCTCTGGTGCCCGGACTGGCCGGCGATGGCGGCCTCGGCCGAAGCGGACCTGCCCCCACTGCATCCGGTGGCGGTGCTGTCGGCGAATCGGGTGGTGGCCTGCTCGGCGTCGGCCCGGGCGGCGGGTGTCCGCCGTGGGATGCGCAAACGCCAGGCGCAGGCGGCGTGTACGGAGATGACCGTGGTCACCGCCGACGAGAACCGGGACGGGCGGTTGTTCGAACCGGTGGTCGCCGCGGTCGCCGAGGTGATACCAGCTCTCGAAGTGCTCCGGCCGGGTCTCCTGGTGATCGCCGGCGACCGCGCGGCCCGCTACTTCGGGGGGATGGAGGCCCTCGCGGAGGAACTCGTCGACGTGGTGTCGGCATGTGGCATCGAGTCGCAGGTCGGCATCGCCGACGAGATCTTCACCGCCGTCCTCGCCGCCCGGAACGGGCATCAGGTGGAGCCCGGAGGTGACCGGGAATATCTCGCCGGCCGGCCCGTCGCCGATCTCGCCGTCGAACCCAGCATGAGCGATCCGTCCCGGGCCGATCTCGTGGAGTTGCTGCGCCGGCTGGGGATCGGCACGATCGGTGCCTTCGCCGACATGTCCGTCACCGACGTCGCCACCCGGTTCGCCCGGGATGCGGTGGTCGCGCATCGGCTCGCCAACGCGTTGCCGGGGCGCGTCCCCTCGTCCCGCGGTGTGCCCGCCGAACTCGACGTCGACCACACCTGCGACCCGCCGGTCGACCGCATCGACGTCGCGGCGTTCATCGGCCGTACCCTCGCCGACGCGCTGCACCGACGCCTGCGCGATGCCGCGGTGGCCTGTACGCGACTCACGATCACCGCGATCACCGAACGCGGACAACAGCATTCGCGAACCTGGCGGTGCGCCCAACCGCTGACGCCGGAGACGACCGCGGATCGTATCCGATGGCAACTCGAGGGGTGGCTGACCGGCGCGGCACGACGCACCTCCCCGCTCGAAGCCCCCTACGGGAGCACAGCCCAGGGGAGAGGTGCGCAGCGCGTCACGGTGCGGGACACCCGGCCCGACTCACCGATCGTCCGCTTGCGGCTCGAGCCGGTCGAGGTCGTCGAGGCCGGTGCGCTGCACTACCAGCTCACCGACGATCTCGCCCGTGGCGGACTGGCCGGTGAGCCCGACGTGGAGGAGCGCGCCCGGCGTTCGCTGGTGCGGATACAGGGCTTGCTGGGTGGTGACGCCGTGCGCATCCCCGTGTTGAGCGGTGGTCGCGGACCCGCCGAACGGATCACGATGGTCTCCCTGGGCGACGAGCCTGCTCCGCACCGGGACCCATTGGCGCCGTGGCCCGGGCGCCTGCCACAACCCAGCCCGACGGTACTGGTGGAGACCGCGATCCATGTGCTCGACGCCGTGGGGCAACCGGTGAAGGTGACCGAACGCGGGGCCTTCACCGCCGAACCGGTGACCGTCGCCTTGGCATCATCCCGGGCACGCCGATCGAGTTGGGGCCTGTGCTGGTGGGCCGGGCCCTGGCCGGTCGGGAGCACCGACCGGCCCACCGGGCCACCGGGGCCGGCCGGAACCACCGAGACCGGACTGATCGCCCGGGCACAGGTGTTGCTCGACGATTCGCGTGCCCTGCTGCTGTGCTACCGCGCAGGCGAGTGGATCGTCGAGGGGGTCTATGAGTGACTAACGAAACGCCCGAGTACGAAACGGTGCGTTTTCGCCTCCAAGATGTCACTCTCGACGCATGGCGCGCACATGGTTGTCGGTGACCGTGGAACTGCTCGGTGGTCGAGGTACGGAACTGTGGCCCTGGCCGGGCAGGGTTTTTGCGGTCGGACCGGCGCACACGTTCAAGGATCTGGCGACCGCCATCGATGACGCGTTCGCTCGATGGGATCGTTCCCATCTGTCACTTTTCACCCTGGACGACGGCAGGGTGGTCGCCGACGCCGCGCTCGGTGCCGACCTGGCCGGTGGTATCGCCGGCCCGATCTCCGAGCCCGTGGACATCGCCACGGCCAAGGTCGCCGCGTTCGCAGCGACAGGCTCCGAGTTCCAGTACACCTTCGATCTCGGCGACGAGTGGACCCATCGGTGTGTCGTGGGAGATCTGAAGGTTGACCCGTTGGACGTGTTGGGCATCAAGCCGAGAACGCCGCTGGCGTACTTCGGCTGGGGCGACATCCCGGATCAGTACGGTCGACGGACGGCCGATGGGGACGACGAGACGCCACCACTCCCCACCGTTCCGCATCCGATGCTCGTCGGGCAGTGGCCCGCGCAGAAGGAGATACGCGAACTCGATCTGGGCGAGGTACGCGGGTCGATCGCGTCGTCGGATGCCGATCGCTTCCTGGATGCCGTCATCGGATGCGATCTGCACGACGTACTCCAGCAGGTCGGCCCCGGGGTACCGATGGCACTGCAGAAGCGCCGCGAGCGAGCCGAACCGGTGGCCGTGTCGATCGTCGAACAACTCAACCGACGGGGAGAGTCCGGCGATGCCGAACTCGCCGAGGACCTGCTCGCGAGTCTGCGCGGTGAACCCGCACCGGGACGGCCGGTCACGGTGGATCTCGAGATGCTCAGCGACCAGATGGAAGGCGATCCGAGCCGATCGACCGGTGGCTACGTCGACCTGACCACCGGTTTCGCCTACGACGACGAGAGTCTCGAGCCGGGGGTATTTGATGAGGAGATCGATGTCGAGGAGGACCCGGATCGCTGGCTGCGCTTCGACTGCGTCGGTTCGCGCGACAGCTGGCGGGACATGGCGGATTTCGCCACGCGCATCTCCGATCCCGATCTGAGGAATCGTCTGGAACGTGCGATCGAGGGGCGAGGGGCGTTCCGCAGGTTCCGGGACGTCGTCCACGAAGCGGGCGTGAATCAGCGCTGGTACGCGTTCTCCACCGATCGCAAGTTCGGACGGGCGCGCGAGTTCTTGGTCCGGCAAGGATTCCGACCGACCTGACCTGCGCACTCTGACATCTGTCACGGGTCGTCGGACCGGAATGTCACGACATTCTGATGATCGGCGACACTACAGGCCACGCCTCGTCGCGGGCAGGGTCGAATGCATGACGACGACACGAGAACACACCGCACCAGGACTCATCCCGCTCGAGGACTTCTTCAGCCCGCCGCAGCGCACCGGCGCGACGATCTCGCCCGACGGCACGCGGATCGCGTTCCTCGCCCCGTGGCGCAACCGACTCAACGTCTGGGTCGAGGATCTCGAGCCCGGCAGTGAGCCACGTTGTGTCACCGCGGATGCGACGCGCAGCGTTCGCAACTTCCGGTGGACCGATGATCCGCGGTGGCTGGTCTACCTCCAGGACACCGGCGGTGACGAGAACTGGCATCTGTTCCGCGTCGACCTCGATGCCGACGATGCCGGTTCGGTCGACCTGACCCCGTTCCCCGGGGCACGGGTCGTCGGAGCCGAGACGGTCGCCGGCCGGGCGGGCACGATCTCCTTCCTGATGAACGCGCGCGACGTGAGTGAGTTCGACCTTCACGAGATCGACATCGCCACCGGGGAGACCACCGTGGTGGCGCAGAGCCCGGGCGTGGCCATGTCCTGGATGCGCGGACCCGGGGACGACATGATCCGCCTCTCGCAGACCGACGACGGTGATCACGAGATCGCCCGCCTCGACTCGGCCACCGGTGAACTCCGTCCGGTCGTCACTTTCGACGGGGAGGATTATCCGTTGGGAGTGGCCCCGCTGGAATCCACTCCCGACCGCACCGGGATCTGGGCGGGTTCGAGCGACGGTGCAGACTTGACACGTCTGGTGCGCATCGATGTACGGACGGGCGAGATCACCGAGGTCGACGCGCATCCGACGCTGGAGATCGACGGTGCCCGGCGGGCGGTGGCCGAGATGTCGTCGGCGCTGCTCCGTGACCGTGGCACCGGCGAACTCATCGGCGTCCGCTATCTCGGCGAACGGCAGGTCATCCACGCGCTGACAACGGAGTTCGCAGAGGTCCTGAAGAACCTCGAAGTCCTGTCCGACGGCGATGTCGGCGAACTGTCCTCGGACGAGAGCGGACAGAAGTGGATCGTCAGCTTCACCCACGACCGCGACCCGGGTGCGACCTGGTTCTACGATCACTCCACCGGCGAGAGCCGTCGGCTCTATCGTCCGTTCCCGCATCTGCATCCCGAGGCGTTGGCACCGATGACCCCGGTCACGATCACCGCCCGCGACGGCCTCGAGCTGCCGTCGTACCTGACCCTGCCCGTCGGCACCGATCCGACCGGACTGCCCCTCGTGGTGCTGGTCCACGGCGGTCCGTGGTACCGCGATTCGTGGGGATACCAGCCGACGGTGCAGTTGCTCGCCAATCGCGGATATGCCGTGCTGCAGGTCAACTTTCGCGGTTCCGTCGGATATGGGCCGACGCACACCCGCGCGGGGATCGGTGAGCTCGCCGGCAAGATGCACACCGATCTGCTGGACGCCGTCGACTGGGCCGTGGCACAGGGGTACGCCGACCGTGACCGCGTCGCCATCATGGGTGGTTCCTACGGCGGGTACGCGGCACTCGTGGGTGCGGCGTTCACCCCGGACGTGTTCGCCGCCGCCGTCGACTACGTCGGCATCTCCGACCTCGAGAACTTCATGCGCACGCAACCGTCGTTCCTCGGCAAGGAGTCCCTGGCCAACAACTGGCACCTCTACGTCGGCGATCCCGACGACCCGCAGCAGGTCGACGAGATCCGTGCTCGCTCACCGATCAGCCGGGTCGACGACATCCGGCGCCCGCTGTTGATCGCGCAGGGAGCGAACGACGCCCGCGTCGTCAAGGCCGAGTCCGACACCATCGTCGAGGCGCTGCGGCACCGCGAGATCGACGTCGAGTACCTCGTCTTCGACGACGAAGGCCACGGGTTCGTCAATCCGGAGAATCAGATGACCTTCTATCGCGCCGTCGAGCGCTTTCTCGCACGGCATCTCGGTGGGCGGGAGCAGTCATGACCCATGCTGCCGAATGCACGCGCAACCAGATGTTCGACACCCGAGGACGATCGGAGGGCACCACCATGGACGAGACCACCCAGAAGGAGACCCGAAGAAGAACGACGCGGCCGATTCTCGGCCGAAGACCACCGACGCTCAACAGGTCTTGATGGATCAGCTCGGCGGTGTGTCGGGGATGATCTACTCCGCGATCCCGGTCGTGGTGTTCGTCGCGGCGAACGCGGTGGCGAATTTGCCGATCGCCATCGCCGCCGCGATCGCCGTCGCCGTCCTCACCGCGGGCATACGTCTCGCCCGGGGTGAGCCCGTGGTGCAGGCGTCGGGCGGCATCATCGGAGTGGCCGCCGCCGGTGCGGTCGCCGCCGCCACCGGGTCGGCGGACGGGTACTTCCTGCTCGGGATCTGGGCCAACGGGATCGAGGCGGTCATCGTGCTGGCGACCGTGCTGATGCGTAGGCCGCTGACGGGAATGCTGTGGAACCTGCTGCACGGCAACAAGTATTCGTGGCGTCAGGACCGAGTCGTGCTGCGCGCGCATGACATCGCCACCCTCATCCTGACCGCGGTCCTCGCGTCGCGATTCGGTGTCCAGCTGTGGTTCTACGAGACGCATGCCACCGGGATGCTCGCGACCGCGAAGATCGCGATGGGATTCCCGTTGTTCGCCGCCTTCATCGGTGTTGCGGTGTGGGCGTTCCGACGGTCGACTCGACGACTCGACGGGTGACGCGAGGGTGTCAGATCCAGCCGAGTTCGCGAGCCTTGAGGGCGGCCTCGTAGCGGTTCGACGCGTCGAGCTTGGACATCGCCGACGACAGGTAGTTGCGTGTCGTCCCCGACGAGAGGTGGGCACGGCGGGCGATCTCCTCCACCGACGCCCCGTCGAGGGCGAACTCGAGGACGTCCGCCTCGCGGGCGGTCAACACCGAGTCGCCGGTGCTGATCGCCTCGGTGGCGAGCTCGGGATCGATGTACCGACCACCGGCATGGACCGTCGAGATCACCTGCGCCAGTGTGGTGGCTGGGATGGTCTTCGGCAGAAAACCGCGGACACCCGCGGCCAGCGCACGTTTGAGGTAACCGGGCCGTCCGTGGCTGGTCACGATGAGAACCCCGGCGTCCGGTGTGAGGGTGAGGAGCTCGATGGCGGTGTCGATGCCGTCCATGCCGGTCATCTGGAGATCCAGGACGGCCACCGCCACGGGTTCGCCGGCGTCGACCCGTGCCCGCCACTCCTCGAGGAGTTGCTCTCCCGACTCGACGTGCGCGACCACCTCGATGTCGGCCTCGAGATCGAGCATCGTCGCCATCGCTGTCCGTACGAGAGTCTCGTCGTCGGCCATCAGGACCGGGATCATGGCTTCGCCCAACCGATCTGTAGAAGAAACTCATCGTCGCGCACGCTGGTGTCGAGAGTCGCGCCCACGGGCTCGAGTCGCTCGGCGAGGCCACGGAGGCCTGACCGCGGTGACGGTGTGTGCATGTCACCCACCCCGACCCCGTTGTTGCGCAACGACATACCGTCCGGCTGCAACGTCAGTCGCGCCGACGACGCGGCCGAGTGCTTGACGATGTTGGTCGTACCCTCGCGGACCACCCACGCGGCCACCTCACGGTAGCGATCGGGTACCTCGGCCGGTTCACCGTCCACGACGAGTAGGCAACCGGCGGCCGACAACAGCGATCGGGCGCCGGCGACCTCACCCGTCAGGTCGACGTCGCGGTAGCCGCGGACCAGCGAACGCATCTGTTCCATCGACCGGACGGCGAGCGACTTGATCTCGTCGATCTCGGTCGCCGCCCGGGCGGTCACGGTCTCGCGATCCGCGGTGGGGGACTCCGCGGCGCGGAGCAGGGAACCGGCCAACTCGCTCTTGACGGCGATCGCGGAGAACCCGCGTCCGACGACGTCGTGGAGGTCGCGCGAGAAGCGCAGTCTCTCCTCGGCGACGCGGAGTCGTGCCTCGACCGCCTTGGCGCGCTCGAGGTCGTCGATCACGTGTAGGCCCCACTGGGTGGCGAGGGTGGTGGCGACCATGACGAGCCCGATGACGAAGACGTAGACCGTGAGTCGGACCGCGCCCGGCACCGAACCCGACAGCAGCGCACCCGATCCGAGACTCAGTGCGGCCAGCACCCACCAGCGGTGGCGGAGGAACGGCAGTACCGACAAGGCGACGAGGAAGGCGACGTATATGCCGAGCGTGCGTGCCGCGTCGATGTCGGAGCCCGCGACGCCGGAATCCTCGGCGGCGGTGTGCGAGGCGATCACCGCGGCCACCCAGACCGCTGCCATCACGAGCACAGCACCGATGAGCAGGCCCCGACGCCAGCGGGCGGTCGGCCCGACGGCGAAGTCGGGCTGTGCCTCGAGGGCGACGACGGCGGCCGCACCGCCGAGGAGGATCCCGGCGATCGACCATCCGGTACCGGCGGAGACGCTCAAGACGATCGAGATGGCGACGATGACGGCTTGGAGGGTGCATCGGGTGTAGAGCCGGTACCGCTGCGGTCCCGAGAGTTCCCGCCACCGGGCCGCCGTGCGCGTCACCACCGACCGTCGTCCCCGCCCCTCCGGAGACGCCGAAGCCGAGCGGGCGACGCGATCACCGGAGCGGTCCATCCGTCCAGTGTCGCAGGCCCGGCAACCAGATCAGGTGTTGCGTCCTCGCGCGATGACCGGCCACCGGCTGTCCGAGCCGTCGATCGCCACCAGTTCGTCGACGAGGTTGACCGCGTTGCAGACGTGGTTCGGTACCACCCTGAGGACATCGCCCGGCCGGGGGACCGACGTCGACTCCGTCGGGAACTCGACGACGGCGTGGTGTTCCGACAACTGCACGACGCGAGCCTCGGGGTGGTCGAGGAGCCGCCCGTGACCGGTGGCCCAGGCGGCGCGGTCGGCGCCGAGGATCTTGCTGCCGGCGTCGACGACAACTCGGCCGGCGTCGCTCCGCACCACGGTCGTCACCGCGGTCAGCGCGACGTCGTCGAATCCGCAGGCGCCCATCTCGATCTGCTGGGCATCGTTGAAGGGGTACACGCCCGGACGGATCTCGGTGAGCACACCCGCGTGCGACGGGTCGCCGACGAATTCGATGGTGGGCGTGGACCCGCCGCTGCGTACCCGCGGATCGATCCCCTGCGCTCGCAGACCGTCCGCCGCCGTACGGAGCGCCGCCACCTCCTGGTCCGCGGCCCGCCGCCGGGTGTCGCCGACGCCGTAGCCGTGACCGGGGAAGGTGAACACGCCGACGACGTCGAGTCCGGCTGCCACTGCTGCCGCCGCGACCTCACCGGCCCCCGCGGGCGCGGTTCCGGTGCGGTGCTGTCCGGAGTCGACCTCGACCAGGGCCTCGATCCGCTGCTCGCCGAGCAGCGCTGCGAGATGCCGTGCGCCCTCGACGGAGTCGATACCCACCCGCAGCGACACCCGGTCCGCGAGGGCCCGCAACCGGGCGGCCTTCGCCGGTGTCGGCCAGATCGGGTAGGCGATGAAGATGTCTGTGCACGCGGTGATCTCGGCGGCGTCGGCGAAGGCCTCGGCCTCGCCGATGGTCGCCACCGCCAGACCCGCGGCACCGAGATCGAGCTGCATGCGGGCGATCTCGGCGCACTTGTGGGTCTTGGCGTGCGGACGCACCGCCACGCCGATCGATCGCGCACGGTCGGCGAGGAACGTGAGGTTACGCGTCATGCGGTCGACGTCGACCTCGAGATAAGGGGTGTCGATCACGAATTCTGCCCGCCGGCATCACGATCCGACCGACCGAGCGCCGCTGCCGATTCGCCGAACACGAGGAACTCCTGGTGCAGGATGCGGGTGGTCAGGCCGGGGGTCACCCGGTGCCCGATCTCGGCGACGAGCCCGACGAGCGAGTCGACGCGTTTGGGCCGGTCGACGATGGCGTGCAGGACGCGCGCCGCGGCGCGGTCCACATTCCAGGTCCCGGGCTGGTTGTCGTAGGCCTCGGTGGGCGCGATCATTCGCGTCTTCACCAGGGGGAGGCGAACATTGGAGAAGGTGACATGGTCGGAGACGGTCTCGGTGCCGGTGACGTCGCTGAAGGCCTCCAGTGCGGCCTTCGACGCCGCGTACGCGCCGAAACGGGGCCCGCGCGACTGCACCGCGACCGACGTCACGTTCACCACGTGGCCTGCCTGCCGGGCGACCATGTGCGGCAGCAATCCGAGGACGAGGTTCACCGCGCCGAAGTAGTTGACCGCCATCACCCGGTGGTAGTCGTGCGACCGGTCCACCGAGTTGACGGTGGCACGACGGATCGACCGCCCGGCGTTGTTGACCAGGATGTCCACGTGACCGTGTGCGGCCAGGACGGTCTTGACGAGGGCATTGACCGATTCCTCGTCGGTGATGTCGCACTGATACGAGGTCACCTGGCCGGGCGGGATGCCCCTCTTGCTCGTCGTCGAGTTCAGTTCCGCTGTCGCCGAGGCGAGTTCCTCGGCATTGCGGGCGACGATGAGGACGTTGGCGCCGCGGGCGACACACATCCGGGCGGTGGCCTTGCCGATCCCGCTCGACCCTCCGGTGATGAGGATGTTCTTGCCGACGAGCGGCCCGCGCGGATCGGTGCGGCGGTTGCGTGACCGGTCGAGGTGTCGCGACCAGTAGGTCCACAGGCGCGGAGCGTATTCGGCGAAGTCGGGCACGGTGATGCCGAGGTCGTGCAGAACCGCGACGGTGGTGTCGGCGCGGAAGTCGACCGGGATCGTCACCGCATCGAGCAGTGCCCCGGGTATGCCTTGCTGCGCGGCGACGAGGTTGCGTCCGACGCGCGCGATTCCCATGCCGGACAACGCCATCACGGGTTCCACCGCCGCCCGCGGAATGGCATCGAAGCCGCGCGGGGCGCGGAATGCCGGTGCCAGCGCGTTGTACATCTCGGTGGTGGTGAGCGACTTCGGGTCGCTGAGGTGGAACACCAATCCACTGCGAGTGGGATTGACGCCGATGAGTGCGACCATCGCGTCGGCGACGTAGTCGACGGGCACGATGTTCAGCGTCCCCAGGTCGGGCATCGGCAACCGCAGCATCGAGGGCAGCCGGCCGAGCGCTCCCAGGTGGCCGAAGAAGTAGTAGGGGCCGTCGATCTTGTCCATCTCGCCGGTACGCGAGTCGCCGACCACGATCGACGGCCGGTAGACGCGCCAGCGGAGTCCCTCACGATCGCGGACCACGCGCTCGGCCTCGAATTTGGTGCGGTGGTACGGAGTCGGAAATCCCTGTCCGACTTCGAAATCCATCTCGGTGAAGCGCCCACGGTGGTCACCGGCCACGGCGATCGAGGAGACATGGTGGAACAGTGCATCGTGTGCGATCGCGAAGTCCGCGGCGCGCGAGGTCCCGACCACATTGGCGGCGCGCTGCGACTCGGCATCGGCGGCCATGTCGTAGATCGCGGCCAGGTGGATGACGTGATCGATCGCGGGGACCGCGTCCGGTGAGATGCCGAGCCCGGGCGCGGTCAGGTCGCCGACCACGGGTGTCACGCGGTCACCCGCGCCGAGGTCGTCGAGCATCGCGACGAAGGCCGCGCGTGACGACTCGCGAACCAGGGCGTGGATCGTGTCGTCGGGAGAGGCTGTCAGGAGACGATCGAGAACGCGACGTCCGATGAATCCGCTGCCCCCGGTGATGAAGTAGCTCGTCATGTGAGAGATCCCATCAGATGGGCGGGCCGACGGCCCGCTGGCTGTCCGCGCCCCGCGGGCCGCGGATGTGTCTGGTACTTAGAGTGACACCAACTTGCGGCCTTGGCAACGGTTCGTCCCGTCGCGAGTCGCCGGTGTTGACCATTCGTGAGCAGTGCTCTCTAATAGTGAGAGCACTGCTCACGAATTGAAACGGACTGGCTCATGTACCCCGCTTCTCGCCTCGCACTGCCCCCTAGCTCCGCACTACTTCGGTCTCGCAGCGCTCTCCTTCCTGCTGTATCCGTTGCTGCGTGGTTTCGGCCCGGAGGTCGGAGTCGCCGGCGCCCGGCATCTCGGCTCCCCGAGCTGGGTCGCCGCACATGTGGCGGCGATGATCGGATTCGTCGCCCTGGCCATCGCTCTGCGCCGGGGAGCCGACGATCCGCGACGACGGTCGACCGAACTGCTCGCCTGGCTCGCGACCTGTCTGCTCCTCCCGTACTACGGCGCGGAGACGTTCGCGCTCAACGACGTCGGTCAGTGGGTCACCTCGGGTGGTGATCCGGCCGCGATGGCGGTTGCCGACGATTTCCGGATGTCGCCGGTCCTGCTCGTGACCTTTGTCGCCGGATGGGTGCTGCTGGGGTGGGTGGCGGTTCGGCTCGTGCGGGACGACGGCCGGGCTGCGTCGCCGCAACGGTGGGGTGTCCGGATGACCGCGATCGGGCTCCTGCTCTTTCTTCCGCAGTTCTTCGCGCCGGGGCCGGTGCGCATCGCGCACGGGATCATCCTGGGTCTCGGTCTCGCGATCTGGGCGATCACCGAAGCCCGGCGCGACGACGGCGTCAGCGCCGCGAACTCGACTGTGCGCCCGAAACCGTCGACTGTGCGTCCGATTACGCCGACTGTGCACCCCGAGACCCCGACCACGCAGAACTCCGGAGCAGACGTGCGCCGTTGAGGGCGACCAGAACGGTGGAACCCTCGTGACCGGCCACGGCCAGGGGGAGAGGCAGGGTTCCGATCAGGTCCCAGGTCACGAGCGCGACGATCACGGTCGCCGCGATGCAGAGGTTGGCGATCACGTAGCGACGGGCGAGGCGTGACAACCGGATCAGTGCGGCGACCGCGGTGAGATCGTCGCGGACGATGATCGCGTCGGCCGTCTGAACTGCGAGATCAGCCCCACGGCGCCCCATCGCGACGCCGGTCCCGGCTGCGATGAGCGCCGGTGCGTCGTTGATCCCGTCGCCGACCACCAGCACGTGCCCGCCCGCCTCGCCGACGACCCGGACCTTGTCTTCCGGCAGGAGGTCGGCGTACACCTCGTCGATGCCGGTCCGGGCGGCGACGTCGGCCGCGACCGACGGGCGGTCGCCGGTCAGCAGGAGGACCGGACCCGACGTGACGTCGCCGATCAGACGTACCGCGTCGGCCGCATCGTCCCGGAGACGGTCGACGAGCTCGACCCGACCGATCTCCACGTCGTCGACGAGCACGCCGACCACGGTGCCGGTCGAGGCGGCGAGCGTGCGCTCGACGGTGATCCGGCGTCCACCGACCGTGCCGGTGACGCCGCGCCCGGGAAGTGCCCGGAAGTCGTCGACCGGTTGAACATCCAGCCCGCGGTCGGCCGCGGCCGTCACGACCGCGCGACCCAGCGGGTGTTCGCTGGGGTGCTCGACCGCTGCGGCGAGTGCCAGTACGTCCGACGGCTCGCGACCATCGAGCGCCGTCACATCGACGACCTGGGGCCGCCCCTCCGTCAGGGTGCCGGTTTTGTCGAAGGCGACGACGGAGGTCCGTCCGACCGACTCCATCGCCGCGGCGGACTTGACCAGGACGCCGTGGCGGCCGGCGTTGGCGATCGACGCCAGCAGCGGCGGCATCGTCGACAGGACGACAGCGCAGGGTGAGGCCACGATCATGAACACGATGGCTCGGCGCAGGGACTCATCGAAGGCGCTGTCGGACAACAGCATCGGGATGCCCAGCACCAGAAGTGTGGCGACCACGACGATGGCGGAGTATGCCTGCTCGACCTTCTCGATGAAGAGCTGGGTCGGCGCCTTCGTCTCGGAGGCCTCGGCGACGAGTGTCGCGATGCGCGCGATCACCGACTCCGACGCCGGACGTGATACTTCGACGATCAAGGCGCCGGTGCCGTTGACGGTGCCGGAGAGCACCTCGTCACCGGCCTCGCGCACGATGGGTACCGACTCGCCGGTCACCGCCTGCTGGTCGACCTCGCTCCGGCCGCGGACGACCACTCCGTCGGCGCCGATCCGTTCACCGGGTCGGACGAGGATCTGTTGTCCCACGTCGAGGTCGCGACAGTCGATCTCGTGTGTCGTGCCGTCGGCTGCGTGGCGGGTGGCCCGCTCGGGGGCCAGCCCGAGCAGCGCGGTCACCGAGTCGGCGGTGCGCTGGGTGACGACGACCTCCAGTGCGCCCGAGGTCGCGAAGATCACGATCAGCAGCGCGCCGTCGACGACCTGTCCGATCGACGCGGCCGCGATGGCGGCGACGATCATCAGCAGATCGACGTCGAGTCGTCGCTGCCGGAGTTCCTGCAGGCCGGACCGGGTCGGTTCCCACCCGCCGCTCAGGTAGCACGCGAGAAACACGGTCCACCACGACCATTCGGGCGCGTTGCCGAGTTGGAGCAACCACCCCGCGAGGAACAGAGCCAGCGCGATACCCGCTCGGCGCACCTCGGGCAGGCGGAGTCCGGTCCGGACCAACGACGGCGGGACGACGCTCCCGCGTTCGGCTCGCTGTCCCGGTGCATCGTCAGGTGCCGCGCGTCCCGTCGTGTCGGTCGCTCTCGTCGCGCCCATCGTGTCTCCCGTCTGCCGCCACCAACCAGATCCTGACAGTAACAGTTCATATGAAGAGATATTCATGTGAAGGGCAACCGGTAGCATCTCGCTGCATGGGACACGGCATCGACGAGGGGATGCGGCCGGCTGCGCGGCTCGACCCGGAGTCGGCTGTGCATGTCGCCACCACGCTGCAGGCGCTCGCGACCCCGAGCCGATTGCTGATCCTCACCGCGTTGCGCTCCGGTCCGCGTTCGGTCACCGATCTCGCCGACGCCGTGGGCATGGAGCAGTCCGCGGTCTCCCATCAGCTCCGGTTGCTCCGGAATCTCGGACTGGTCACCGGCACGCGATCGGGCCGGTCGATCAGTTACAGCCTGTACGACAGTCATGTGGCCCAACTGCTCGACGAGGCCGTCTACCACAGTGAACACCTGCGGCTCGGGCTCGCCGAGCGTCCGCCGTCGGCGGGTTGACCCCGGCGCCACGCGCAGGCGACGAACCGAAAGGCAGCGCATGAGCAGTGATCAGACGTCCACGCCGGTCGAACCGCCTCTGTTGATCGAGCAATCCGGAAGAGTGCGGACGCTCGTCCTCAACCGTCCGGAGGTCCGGAATGCGCTCAGTTCCGGCCTGATCGACGCTCTCCGAACCGAGTTGGCGAACGCGGATCATGCCGACGACGTCGACGTCGTCATCCTCACCGGCGCCGGCTCGGCATTCTGCGCCGGCCTGGATCTGACCGAGTTGGGCTCGTCGACCGAGAGTGCTCGACTGCTCGATCATGCGGACGTGCCCGTCGGGCATCCGTGGCGCCCCATCTCGAAGCCGATCATCGGCGCCGTCAACGGCGTTGCGGCCACCGGTGGTCTGGAGTTCGCCCTCGCGTGCGATGTACTGATCGCGTCCGAACGGGCTCGCTTCGTCGACACCCATTCACGGGTCGGGGTGTTGCCGGGCTGGGGGCTGACATCCCGATTGCCGGAGGCGGTCGGCCGGGGTTTCGCGCGCCGCATGAGCTTGTCCGGGGAGTTCGTCGATGCCCAGACGGCGCTGCGGGTCGGTTTGGTGACCGAGGTGGTGGCCCATGATCAGCTGATGGCCTCGGCGATGGACCTCGCGGTGTCCATCGCCGGGAGTGACCAGCTCGCGGTGCGGACCATGCTCGACTCGTACCGGCGTGCCGAGGATCATCTCGTCGGTCCGGCGCTCGATGCGGAGCACTCCACCTCGGTGGAATGGATGGCGGGTTTCGACCCTGCTCGGGTGGCCGACCGTCGGTCCGGCATCGTCGAGCGTGGCCGGGTCAACAACAGCTGATCGACGGGGGCGGCAGTCCCGCTGTCGTATCGAACTCATGTTCGATAAACTCTGTGAGTGGGCTGGGATCAAGGGCCTCCGACATGGTCGGAGATGGAGCGGGTGCTCGCGGGCCGAGCGCCCGGGAACGCCGACCGGCCAGGCACCGAATTCGGCCCGGATCTCAGCGAATGGGCACCGTTTCCCGGCGACGGGGGTGACAGTCCGGCGTGGTCGCGCAAGCGCGGCGCCTATCAGGCCGAGGACATCTCCCGTGGTTCCTCGGCGGTGTCCTACGCCGAACTCCACGCGCACAGTTCGTACAGCTTCCTCGACGGTGCGTCGATGCCGGAAGAGCTGGTCGAGGAGGCGCAACGACTCGGTCTCCGCGCCCTGGCCGTCACAGATCACGACGGGTTCTACGGCATCGTGCGCTTCGCCGAGGCGGCCCGCGAGTTCGAGATGCCGACCGTCTTCGGCGCCGAGTTGTCGCTGGAGCCCGACGTCGCTCGGACGGGTCAGAACGATCCGCCGGGAGAGCATCTGCTGGTCCTCGCCCGGGACGGTGAGGGCTATCGGCGCCTGTCCCGGACCATCGCCGCCGCGCACATGGTCGCCGGGGAGAAGGGGCTGCTCCGCTACGACCGCGACACCCTGGCCGGTGCCGGTGGCGGGCACTGGCTCATCCTCACCGGGTGCCGGAAGGGTGCTCTGCGACGCGCCCTCGATCGCGGCGGCATCCCGGCCGCCGAGCAGGCGCTGCGGGAACTGATCGAGACCTACGGCCACGGCAACGTCGTCGTCGAGCTGACCGCGCAGGGCATGGCCGATGACGACGAACGCAATGCGGTGCTCGCCGGCCTCGCCGCCGGTGCGGGCGTGCCGACCGTCGCCACCACCGGCGCCCATTTCGCCGCGCCGCGACGCCGGCGGCTGGCGATGGCGATGGCCGCCGTTCGGGCCCGCACCGACATCGACACCATCTCGGGGTGGATGCCCGGGGTCGCCGGAGCGCACCTGCGCAGCGGTGACGAGATGGCCCGCCTGCTGCCCGCGCATCCCGATGCCATCGACAACGCGGTGGGCATCGCCGCGGACTGCGCATTCCATCTGGGCCTCATCGCGCCGCAGTTGCCGCCGTTCGACGTTCCTGACGGTCACACCGAGGCGAGCTGGCTGCGCGAACTCACCATGACCCGGGCACGCCGTCGCTACGGCACCCCGGCCGAACATCCGCAGGCCTACCGGCAGATCGAGCACGAACTCGCCATCATCGAGACGCTCACGTTCCCCGGTTACTTCCTCGTCGTCGCCGACATCGTCGACTACTGCAAGGACAACGACATCCTGTGCCAGGGTCGGGGGAGCGCGGCCAACTCGGCCGTCTGCTACGCCCTCGGCATCACCAACGTCGACCCGGTCGCCAACACGCTGCTCTTCGAACGGTTCCTGGCCCCCGAGCGCGACGGGCCGCCCGACATCGACATCGACATCGAATCCGACCGACGCGAGGAGGCCATCCAGTACGTCTACCGCCGCTACACCCGGGAGCGCAGCGCGCAGGTCGCCAACGTCATCACCTACCGAGGGAAGTCGGCGATCCGGGACATGGCCCGGGCGCTCGGCTATGCGCCGGGCCAGCAGGACGCCTGGGCCAAGATGCCCGACACGGCACCGACCGACGTCGCCGAGCTGGCCGGCGAGATCCTCGGGATGCCACGGCATCTGGGTATCCACTCCGGCGGCATGGTGATCTGCGACCGGCCGATCGCCGATGTCTGCCCCACGGAGTGGGCGCGGATGGAGAACCGCAGCGTCCTGCAGTGGGACAAGGACGACTGCGCCGCCATCGGGCTGGTCAAGTTCGACATGCTGGGCCTCGGCATGCTCTCCGCGCTGCACTACGCGATCGATCTGGTCGCCGAACACAAGGGGATCGACGTCGACCTGGCCACCCTCGACCTCGGTGAACCGGCAGTGTACGAGATGCTCTGTCGCGCAGACTCGGTCGGCGTGTTCCAGGTGGAGTCACGTGCGCAGATGGCCACGCTCCCGCGGTTGAAGCCGCGCTGCTTCTACGACCTCGTCGTCGAGGTGGCACTGATCCGTCCCGGCCCCATCCAGGGCGGCTCGGTGCATCCGTTCATCAAGCGGCGCAACGGGGAGGAGCCGGTGACGGTCGAGCATCCGTCGATGAGCAAGGCGCTCGAACGCACCCTGGGAGTGCCGCTGTTCCAGGAACAGCTGATGCAGCTGGCCGTCGACGTGGCCGGCTTCGACGCCTCCGAGGCAGATCAGCTGCGCCGGGCGATGGGATCCAAACGGTCGCCGGAGAAGATGGAGCGTCTGCGGCAACGCTTCTACGAGGGGATGGAGAACCTGCACGGCATCACCGGGGACATCGCCGACCGCATCTTCGAGAAGATGGCAGCGTTCGCCAATTTCGGTTTCCCGGAGAGTCATTCGCAGAGTTTCGCGTCACTGGTGTTCTACTCGTCGTGGTTCAAGCTGCATCATCCGGCGGCATTCTGCGCCGCATTGCTGCGGGCTCAGCCGATGGGCTTCTATTCGCCGCAGACCCTGGTTGCCGACGCCCGGCGGCACGGCGTCGCGATCCATCGTCCCGACATCAATGCCTCACTCGCGCACGCCACCCTGGAGAACGAGGGTCTCGACGTCCGGTTGGGTCTCGACGGGGTGCGCGGGGTCGGGGAGGAGGCGGCGCAGCGCATCGTCGAACGGCGGTCCGACGGCCCGTACCTCGACATCACCGATCTCTCTCGCCGGGCCGGGCTGACGACCAAGGAACTCGAGGGACTCGCCGGCGCCGGCGCCTTCGACGGGTTCGGCCTCAGCCGGCGCCAGGCCCTGTGGGAGGCGGGGGCCGCCGCGACGGTGCGTGATGATCAGTTGGCCCTGGAGTCGGCGCAGGCGACCCCCACACTCCCGGGACTGTCCGACGTCGAACTCGCGGCCACCGACGCCTGGGCCACCGGGATCACACCCACGTCGTACCCGACGCAGTTCCTGCGCCCCCGGCTCGACGCGATGGGCGTGCTGGCCGCCGACCGACTGCTGTCGGTGCCCGACGGTTCGCGGGTGCTGATCGGTGGTGCGGTGACCCACCGCCAACGACCCGCCACCGCGTCCGGGGTGACCTTCATCAACCTCGAGGACGAGACCGGGATGGTCAACGTGGTGTGCTCGGTCGGCCTGTGGGCGCGGTACCGTGTACTCGCCCAGACGGCGCCCGCACTGCTGGTCCGCGGACGGGTGCAGAACGCCGAAGGTGCTGTGACCGTCGTCGCAGATCGTCTGCAACGCATGGATCTTCGGGTGGGAAGCAGATCCAGGGACTGGCAGTAGTGCTCGAGCAGAATCAGGGAAAGAGTCGATGCCGCAACAGGTCGTGGTGACCGTCAAACCGAAGAGCAGCAAGGGCCCGTTGGTCGAGACGGGGCCCGACGGCGCGATCACCGTCTACGTCCGTGAACCCGCAACGGAGGGCCGGGCGAACAAGGCGGTCTCCGAACTGCTCGCCGCTCACCTCGGGGTTCCGAAGAGCAGGATCGCGCTCATCGGCGGCGCCACGGCACGCACCAAGCGCTATCGCGTCGGCTGATCCTAGACAGCACCGGAAAAGCCGTGCTGCCGCCACGCCTCGTACACCACGATGCTCGCGGCGTTGGCCAGGTTGTGGGAACGACGACCGGCGAGCATGGGGATGCGCACCCGGTCGGTGACCTCGGGTTCGTCGAGGACCTCCGCGGGCAACCCGGTCGGTTCCGGGCCGAACAGCAGCACGTCACCGGGCCGGTAGTCGACGTCGGTGTGGTACCGCTCGGCGTGGGCGGTGAACGCGAACACCCGCTCCGGCTTCAGCGTCGTCCAGGCGGTCACCAGGTTGGGATGAACCGTGACGTTGGCCATCTCGTGGTAGTCGAGTCCCGCGCGTTTCACCTGCGCGTCGGACATGGAGAAACCGAGCGGTTCGATGAGGTGGAGTTCGCACCCCGTATTGGCGGCCAGCCGGATCGCATTGCCCGTGTTCGGCGGGATGCACGGCTGGTAGAACATGATTCGGAACATGATGGTGTCAGCGTAGTCGGTGCCGTACGACGCGGATCCCACTCGATCCCGCCCCTCACACCGCCAACGGGGTGTTGGCCCCGCACAGCACGATGCACAGCGTCGAATCCGGTTGCGGCCGAATCTGTCCCGAGGTCACACCGGCGACGGCCGTGGCGGTGCCGTGTTCGACGAGGATGCGATGGGAGTCCCAGAGCATCCGTCGCGCCGCGATGATCTGGTCGTCGGTCACGATGATGCTGCGGACGGCGGGGTTCTCGGCGACGGCATTCCAGCACAGGTCGCCGACCCGGGTCGCGCCGAGAGAGTCGGCGGCCACGCTCTCCAGTTCGACGGGCACGGGCGTCCCTGCGGCGAGTGCCTGGTGTAGGCACGAGGCACCGAGCGGTTCGACGCCGACGAGGTGATCGCCCGGGCGTAGCGTCGCGGCGAGGCCGGCCAGCAGTCCGCCACCGCCGACACAGACGACGGTCGTGAGTGGCCCGGGCACGTCGTCGATGAGCTCGAGACCGATCGTGCCCGCGCCGGCGACGATGTCCGGTAGATCGTAGGCGTGGAGCGCCAGTGCGCCCGTCTGGTCTGCGAGCTCCTCGGCCGCATCGGCGGCCTCGGAGTAGCGCCGTCCGATGAGATGCACCCGCGCACCCGCGGCGCGCAGCGCGTCGATCTTGACCGGCGGTGCCGTCTCGGGGATGACCACGGTGACCGGGACGCCGACGATCCGCGCCGCGACCGTCGCGCCGATCGCGGCATTGCCGCCGGAGGCGACGAGCACACCGGCGTCGGTCAGAATCCCCTGGTCGCGGGCATGCAGGATCGCCCACAGACTGCCCCGCGGTTTGAAACACCCGCCGAGCTGGGTGTACTCGAGTTTGAGGGCCACGTCGACCGGGCCGTCGACGGTGTCGATGACCGTGCGCAGGGTCGGCGTGCGTCGGAGATGGGGAGTGATCGCCGCGCGGGCGAGGTCGACGTCGACGGGTACCACGGTCACCACCCCGACCCTAGTGGTGCAGGACCCATCCGTCCGTCGATGACGGATTACCCGGGCACGAGTGGAAGAATGTCGGCGTGACCGCGATACGACTCGATGGGAAGACCACGCGCGACGAGATCTTCGCTGATCTGGCCGAACGGGTGGAGAAGCTCCGGCTGGCGGGTGTCACCCCTGGTCTCGGAACCGTTCTGGTCGGCGATGACCCGGGTTCGCACTCCTACGTCAAAGGCAAGCACGCCGACTGCGCGCGCATCGGTGTCGCGTCGATCCGCAAAGATCTCCCGGCCGACGCCACGACCGAACAACTCAACGCCGCGATCGACGAACTCAACGCGGACCCGGCCTGCACCGGCTACATCGTGCAGTTGCCGCTGCCCCGGCACCTCGACGAGAACGCCGCGCTCGAGCGGATCGATCCGCTCAAGGACGCCGACGGACTCCACCCGATCAACCTCGGGCGGCTGGTCCTGGGCAAGGAATCGACGCTGCCCTGCACCCCGCGCGGCGTCATCCACCTGCTGCGCCGCTACGACGTCCCGCTGGCCGGAGCCCGGGTCACCGTCGTCGGGCGCGGCGTCACCATCGGCAGGCCCATCGGTCTGCTCCTCACCCGCCGCAGCGAGAACGCCACGGTCACCCTGTGCCACACCGGGACCACCGATCTCGCGTCCGAGATCGAACGCGCCGACATCGTGGTCGCCGCCGCGGGTGTGCCGCACCTCATCACCGCGGACATGGTCAAGCGAGGTGCCGCGGTGGTCGACGTGGGGGTCAGCCGCACCGACGAGGGTCGTCTCGTCGGCGACGTACATCCCGACGTCTGGGACGTCGCCGGCCACGTGTCACCGAACCCCGGCGGCGTGGGACCGCTGACGCGAGCGTTCCTGCTCGTCAACGTCGTCGAACGCGCGGAGCAGACGCTCGCCTCCGGGGGTGGCGGCGACGCGTGACCCGAGACGAGCGCCCGAGTGAGTCCGCTCACTCCCAGCCGCGTGGTGTCGACAACTCCCGCCCGAAAGGCCGGACCCGCGCTTCCGCCGACCGCACCCGCCTTCGAGAGATGCTCGTCCAACTCCCGTATCTGCTGGTGATGGTGGGTGTGCTCGTTGCGGCACTGCTCGTGATGTTCGATCGCTGGCGGCGTGGGTCGTTCGTCTTCGGGGCGGCGCTGCTCGTCGGCGCCGTGCTGCGAGCCTTCATACCGTCGTCGCAAGCCGGGTTGCTGCAGGTCAGGGGTAAGACGTTCGACGTCACGGTGATGGCGACGGTCGGCGGTGTGATGCTGTGGCTGGCGGCGTCGATCGACTCCTTGGGCACGGATTGATTACAATAGAGACCTGAGCGTGACCTGACGGCCAGTCGTCCGCTCGACCAGGCACTTTCCGCTGCCCTGCCGCAGACGCACCGACCGCTGGAGTTTGTATCACTGCATCACCAACCGACGACACCGTGAGCGAAGTGACGTCCATGGGCGTGTCAGCAGGTGCTGGCATGATCCACTACGTCCTCCTGACGCGTGACGATCTCGGTCGCAGTGTGGTCGACTCGCGCGTCATCGACGTCGACCCCACCGACGGTCTCGATGCCGCCGGCCGCGTCAACGCCGGGATCGACGTGATGCTGACCGCGGCTCGCGAGTCCGCGACGAGGGTGGGACCCATCGGGGTGGCCGCACGCACGGGCAGTCAGCGCCGACAACTGCGTTCGAGGGGCAGCGGCCCCCGTCGCCAGGTCCGCCTCGCCGGCGAGGACGAGGCCGTTCTGGCCTACCTCGCCGACACCGGGGAGGTCGACCGCTTCACCGCCGCGGTCGTCGTCGACTGCGGCGACACCGGTATGTCTCTCTACACCGTCGACCCCCGCGAGGGCCGGATCGGCAATCCCGAACACTCGACGGTTCTGAGCGGCCGTCGCCTGGACCGATCCATCGTCGACCAGCTGACCGCGGACAACCCGGCCCTCGGTGAAGCCGGCCGCACCCGGGCCGATCGCAGCGAGTTGCGCAGCGCCTGCCGGACCGCGAAGGAAGAGATCTCCTACGGCGGGACTTCGTCCGCGGCCGAGTCCGTGGTGGCGGTCTCGGCGGGCGCGGGGCGCGTGACGCTGTCGGCGGCGCATGTCGAGCAGGCGATCGAGCCGATGATCCGGGACGCGAGAGAGGTGTTCACCCGGTACATCGACGCCGCACGATCGCGCGGCGTACGGCCGGACGCAGTGATCTTCATCGGCGGCCTCGCCAACCTTCCCGCGGTGCGCACGATCGCATCGGGGCATGATCTGGAAGTTGTCGGTCCGACCGCTCCGGAATTGGTCGTGGCCACCGGCGCAGCCCTGCTTGCGCTCCAGAGTTATTCGGGCGCAGCGCGTCTGGCGTTCATCGGCGGCAAACCGCAACGTGAGTGGCTCTCCGCGACACCCATCGCGGTCGCCGGAGCCGTCATCGCCGCCACGCTCATGACGATCTACGCGGTGAGCTCGTCATTCGCGGATCGTCCGGCCGTTGATCCACAGCCCTCGGTCAGCAGCAGCGTGCCACCGGCCGCGGCGACCAGTGACAGCGACCCGCCGGTCGCCCCGAGACCCCCCTCGCAGCCGATCACCCGGATTCCGGATGAGCCCGTCGAGCCGACCGTCGTGGCCCCTGTCCCGACCCAACAGCCCATGCCGCAGACCGGCTGGAACGATCCGCCGGCCTGGGCGACAACGGAGTTGCCGCCGACCCGCCCGTCGACGAGCACCAGCACCCGCACGCTGTCGCCGTTCCCGTGGCCGGAGTTGCCGTTCCCGCCCGGATCGACGCCGACGATCCCGCCGGAACTGTTGCCGCCGGGTTTCCTCCCGCCGAGCGCCGCGCCCACGCCTCCGCCTCCGACGTATACGACGCCGACGCCGGAGTCTCCGCGCACCGGTTCGGCACGGCCGAGCAGCACGCGCGCCCAGGGGGCGACCCAGGCGCCGTCGGTGCCCGACTCAGGGCAGCCCGCTGATCGGGGCGGGGAGTCGGCACCGCAGATCCCGCCGTCGCCTCAGCCCAGCAGTCCGGTGCCCACGGTTCCCGCGCCGCGCTGACGAGAGGTCGCCGACGGCCGGATCGGGACGCCCTCAGGCGTCGCGTCGCGCGAGTTCGACTGTGCGCTTGAGCAGATCGCTGATGGCGTCGAACTCGGTCAGGAAGCCGTCGTGACCGGTGTCGGAGTGGACGACCTGGAGGCCGCCGACGCAGTTGCCCAGCTCCTCGGCGAGTTCGACCTGGAGCCGGATCGGGTAGAGGCGGTCGGAGTCGATTCCCCCGACGATCACCGGAACGGTGCATGCGTTGAGCGCCTTGGCTACTCCGCCGCGACCGCGACCGACATCGTGATGGTTGAGGACCTCGGTGAGGACGACGTAGCTCGCCGGGTCGAAGCGCGACATCAGCTTCGACGCCTGATGGTCGAGGTAACTCTGCACCGCGTAGCGCCCGCCGGTCAGCGGATTCTCGTCGCCCTGGGCGTCGTTCGCGAATCGGCTGTCGAGCTCGGGCTCGCTGCGATACATGAGATGGGCGATTCGACGAGCGATTCCCATGCCCTGCAACGGGGTTCGTCCAGTGCCGTGATAGTCGCCACCGCGCCAGTCCGGGTCGGCCTTGATCGCGGCGATCTGAGCGGACTGGATACCGATCTGGTCCGCGGTCGCGCGGGCGCCGACGGCGAGGACGAGTGCACTGCGCACCCGGTCGGGGTACTCGATGACCCACTCGAGGGCGCGCGCGCCACCCATCGACCCGCCGAGAACCGCACCGACGCTGGTGATTCCGAGGCGATCGAGGAGTGCCACCTCGGCGCGGACCTGGTCGAGGACGGTGATCTGCGGGAAACGCGAACCCCACGGACGGCCGTCGGGGGCGATGGAACCCGGGCCGGTGGACCCCTTGCATCCCCCGAGGACGTTGGCGGAGATGACGCACCATTCGTCGGTGTCGATGGCCTGCCCGGGCCCGATCAACCCGTCCCACCATCCGGCCGAGTCGTGGTCGGCGTCGGCGGGGCCGGTGACATGCGAGTCACCCGTCAGCGCATGGAGAGTGAGGATCACGTTGTCGCGGGACGGCGACAACGTCCCCCAGCGCTGGAACGCCAGGGTGACGTCGTCGATCCGTGCTCCGCTGTCGAGAGGCAGCGATCCGATCGGGATGCCGACGAGTTCCCCGTCTGGGACCGACTCCCAATCGGGCTGATCAGACGCTGTCGCGTTCAGGTCGATACTCACCGACAAAGCTGCCTCACCTGTTTCACTTGGCCGCCGCGAATCCCTGTTCGAGGTCGGCCAGGATGTCGTCGATTCCCTCGATGCCCACGGCCAGTCGGACCAGTCCGGGGGTCACGCCCGCGGCGAGTTGCTCCTCGGGGGTCAACTGACTGTGCGTGGTCGAGGCCGGGTGGATCACCAGCGAGCGCACGTCGCCGATGTTGGCGACGTGGCTGTGCAGGCTGAGCGCGTCGACGAACCTCTTGCCGGCGTCGACGCCGCCGGTGATCTCGAAGGCGATGATCGCGCCCTGACCCTTGGGGGCCAGTTCCTGGCCGCGCTTGTACCAGGGGGAGGACTCCAGGCCGGCGTACGCCACCGACTCGACCTGGCCGTGGCCCTCGAGGAAGGCGGCGACCTTCTGCGCGTTGGCGACATGGCGCTCGATGCGCAGGCTCAGGGTCTCCAACCCCTGTGCAAGGAGGAACGCGTTGAACGGTGCGATGGCCGCACCCGTGTCACGCAGCCACTGCACGCGGGCCTTGAGTGCGAACGCGGGCGCCCCGAGGTCGGCGAAGACCGCGCCGTGGTAGCTGGGGTCCGGGGTGGTGAAACCGGGGAACAGGTCTTTCCCGTCGCGCTGGACACGCCAGTCGAAGGTCCCGCCGTCGACGATGACACCACCGATCGCGGTGCCGTGTCCGCCGATGTACTTGGTGGCCGAATGCACGACGATGTCGGCCCCGTGGGCAAGCGGATTGATCAGGTACGGCGTGGCGACCGTGTTGTCGATGATCAGCGGTACGCCATTGCGGTGGGCGACCTCCGAGATGCCGGGGATGTCCAGGATCTCGTTGTTGGGGTTGGAGATCGACTCACCGAAGAACGCGCGGGTGTTGTCCTTGACCGCGGCCTGCCACGACGCCGGATCCTCGGGATCGTCGACGAACGTGACCTCGACGCCCAGCTTCGGCAGCGTGTAATGGAAGAGATTGAAGGTGCCGCCGTACAGGCGCGGGCTCGACACCACGTGGCCGCCGGTCTCGACGATGTTGAGGATCGCGTAGGTCTCCGCGGCCTGGCCCGATGCCACGAGCAGCGCGGCGACGCCACCCTCGAGTGCGGCGATCCGCTGCTCGACGGCATCCTGGGTCGGATTCATGATGCGGGTGTAGATGTTGCCCGGCTCGGCGAGCCCGAAGAGGTTCGCGGCGTGCTGTGTGTCGTTGAAGACGTACGACGTCGTCTGGTAGATCGGCAGCGCCCGCGCGTTCGTCACCGCATCGGCGGCCTGTCCGGCGTGGATCTGCTTGGTCTCGAAGCTCCAGTTGTCCACTGGGGAGGTGCCGTCGGCGGAAGTGCCGTCAGGGGCATCAGACATGGCGATTGATCACTTTCTACGGTCGGCAGGGCCAACTCGACCCTGTTGGGGTCCGACCTTCGGACCCGCGCTTGCCGGGGATCGTCGCTGCGATCCCACAACCCGGTCATCACCCGGAGCACCCCACCGCGGTTGGAGGGTTGCCGATCAGCCAGCCGGGGCTTGACGCTGATGCTCATGACCTGGCGACAAGGATATAACACGGATGTGAGTGCCGGAGAACCGTCCCGGTCAGGCCGCGTCCAACACTTTCCAAGCGCGGTCCGAAGGTGGCATGAGCTGTCCTCCGACCGAGTGAAATCACGTGTGGTCAGATACATAGTGCCAGGTCACGGTCGTTAGCGTCCCTCAGCGTGCTGTCGGTTTCACCGTCGCGGATCTAGCGTTCGGACCAGCCCCGGCTGCGTCGGAGGATTCCGATCGGGTGGTCCGGGTTCGCACAGGAGCGCCCCATGGCCGCGATCGCTCGTCTCCGAACCCGACGGACCTCGCTCACGATCGCCGCTCTGACCGCCCTGGCAGTCGCGGCAGCTCTCAGCCTGTCCGGGGCCCCTCCCGCGACGGCCGCCGAATGCAGCGACTCGGGCGCGGTCATCATCGTGGCCGGGACCAACGACCCGGAGAGCGCCCATCTCGTCGGTGTGAAGCAGCGCTACACCGGCAAGGTGCCGACGGTGCAGAACGGCGAGGTGGTCATCGAGGACGACCCGGGGAGTCCCTATCTCGCCGCGCCCAAGGACGTGATCCACGTCGACTACCCGACCACGCTCTGGCCACTCGGTGCCGCCGGATACGACGACAGCACCGGACAGGGCAGGAGCGCGACGGCGTCGGCGATCGCCGGCTATCAGCAACGATGCGGAGCAGGCGCCGACATCGTGGTCGCAGGCTATTCGCAGGGTGCCCGTGTCGCCGGGGACGTACTCGCCGACATCGGGAACGGTCGCAACGTCGAGCAGGTCGTCGCGACCGACGAGAACGGCGACGTCATGCTCGACGAGCAGGGCAATCCGGTTCTGGTGGACATCGTGACGGGGAACATCTCCGGCGAGCTGTACGCGGATCCCCGCCGCTCCGGCGACAAGACCGGCCGCGGTATCGAGTTGTCGTTGATCGGGATCATCCCGGGTCTGACGATGGCAGGGGCACGAGGTGCGTCCGAGACCGACGGCGGGTTCGGAGACCTCGAGGGCCGGGTGGTGTCGGTCTGCATCGATGGCGATCCCATCTGTGACCTGCCGGATCCGATCCACGACCCGATCGGCGCGATCGACGGCCTGCTCGGCTACTTCACCAAGCACAACCTCTATCCGTTCCAGATGTATCGGAATCCGCGCACATCGACGTGGAACGACGGGCGGACCGTTCGCTGCGATCCGGGGACCGCGGTGTGCGTGGTCACCGCCGATTCCGCATTCGCCGAACTCGTGCAGGGGTGGGCACGCGATCTGGGGTTTTCCGGTGACATCGGGGACTTCTTGTCCGGTCGTCCGATGATCGACCTGCCATACGGCATCGAACTCGCGAACCTGCAGCCGGTGATCCGGCTCGTGCAGGACCTCCTGCCACCGCTGCCGAAGCTCGGATATGGCGCCTATCTGCCGGATCTGTTCGTCTTCGAGGACATCCTGCAGGGGATCCTGACGCTGTCGCCGGCGAGATTCGTCGACGGAGCCACCGCCCTTGCCGCGAGCCTCCGCAGCATCGTCCTGCTCCCGGTGAACTTCGTGCGGTACTGGGCGGGAACGATCGTCGGACCGGTGGCGCCACAGGCCGGCACCGTCACGGTTCTCGCGGCGGATGCGTCGAGTCTGCGGTCGTCGACGTTCACGAGGCTCGCGACCGCAACCGGTGACGCCATCGAACCGGTTCGGGTCGAACCGGCCACCGGATCCGACGACTCGGTGATGCCGCCACCGGCCCCGGCCGACCCGACCGCCGACACTCCCGGGGGACCCGCCGGCACCGACGACGCGAGCGGTGTCGAGGCGCCCGACGAGGATCCCGCCCCGGCGCCCGTCCGCGACGAGGTCCCGGCCGCCACCGATCCGTCGTCGGGCGAGCTGTCCGGGGACGAACCGTCCCGAGAAGAACCGGCCGGGGAGGAACCGGCCGGGGAGGAACCGGCCGGGGAGGAACCGGCGGGGGACGAGCCGCCCGGAGACGACCCGGAGGCGGCCGACACGGCCCCGGCGGGAGACGGGTCCGGGGGCGGCGGCGCCGAGGCCGGCAGCTGATCCGGGGCGCACGGTCGCGGCGCCCGACCGCGACCCGGCCGATGCGATGACCGCGCGGGCAGGGGGGTGTGAATGAACTCACCGCCGTGTCCGGAATCAGGGCCTCCCGGACACGGTTGGCATCAACCGTGTCTGACGCTCTTTCCACCACCGATGCCCCGGCCGACGTCTCGCTGACGGATCGGCTCGCCGCTCCGGAGGTCCACCGTCCCGAGGGGGCCGTCTCGGTCGGCGTGTCCCGCCGGGTACGTCGCTGGACGATTCTCGCCCTCGCGCTCGGCGGTTTCGGGATCGGTACGACCGAGTTCGTCGCGATGGGTCTGCTGCCCAACATCGCCGGCTCGCTCGGAGTGTCCGAACCGACTGCCGGACATGTCATCTCGGCGTACGCGATGGGTGTGGTGGTGGGGGCTCCGCTGATCGCGGCGCTCACCGCGAGGATGTCTCGACGCACGTTGCTCATCGGTTTGATGGTGGCGTTCACCGTGGGCAACCTGGCCACGGTTCTCGCGCCGGACTACGGGCTGCTGCTGGTGGCGAGGTTCGTGGCCGGTCTGCCGCACGGCGCCTACTTCGGCGTCGCGGCGCTGGTCGCCGCTCACCTCGCGGGCCCGCGGAATCGCGCCAAGGCCGTGGGGCAGGTGATGCTCGGTCTGTCGGTTGCCAACGTGTTCGGCGTGCCGGCCGCCGCCTGGCTCGGGGAGACCTTCGGCTGGCGGTCGGCGTTCGCGATCGTCGTCGTCATCGGGGTCGCCACCGTCATCGCACTGATGCGCGCCCTTCCGGCGCTCACCGGGATGAAGACCACCGATCCGCTCACCGAACTCGGTGCACTCAAGCGGTCCCAGGTCTGGTTCACCCTCGTCATCGGGACCGTCGGATTCGGCGGGATGTTCGCGTTCTACACGTATCTGAACTCGGCGTTGACCACCGACACCGGGCTGTCGGTGTCGGTCGTGCCCTTCGCGCTCATGCTGTACGGACTGGGCATGGTGACCGGCAACTTCGTCGGCGGCTACATCGCCGACCGCAGCGTGTCGGTGGCGATCCTCGGTGGCCTCGCCGCCAGCGCCCTATCGCTCGGCGCGTTCGCGGTGCTGGCTGAGAATGCCTGGGCAGCGCTGTTTCTCACGTACATGGTGGCGCTCACCGGTACGGCGATGCTGCCCGCGCTGCAGACCAGGCTGATGGATGTGGCTGCTGACGCGCAGACCCTGGCCGCCGCGTTGAACCATTCGGCACTCAACATCGCCAACGCGGCCGGCGCGCTGCTCGGTGGTGTGGTGGTCAGCGCAGGCTACGGGTATCTCGCACCGTCGGTCGTCGGGGTGTTGCTCGCGCTGGCCGGCATCGCGGTCACCGTGGTGGCCCTTGCGACGTCGCGGCGCCGGCCGGTCGGATCCTGACCGAGCGAAGTCCTCTGTTCGACGACGAGGGCCGACCGGAGAGTTCCGGTCGGCCCTCGTCGTCGAACGCGTGGGTCAGCTGTTGGTCGGCGGTGTGGCGATGGTCTTCGAGAGATAGAGCTGCTCGCCGAGTTTGTTGATCAGCTCGAGCTGGGTTTCGAGGTAGTCGATGTGTTCTTCCTCGTCGGCGAGGATCTGCTCCAGGAGGTTCGCACTCGTGATGTCACCCTTGGACCGGCACAACGCGATTCCGGGGCGGAGTCGTTCCACGACCTCGACCTCGATCGCCATGTCCGATTCGAACTGCTCGCGGATCGACTGTCCGATGCGCAGCGGCAGCAGGCGCTGGTAGTTGGGGAGGGCATCGAGGAACAGGATTCGATCGGTCAGGATCTCGGCGTGCGTCATCTCTTCGATCGACTCGGCCCGGGTCTTGGCCGCGATCTCGGTCAGCCCCCAGCTCTGCTGCATCTTCGCATGCAGGAAGTACTGGTTGATCGCCGTGAGCTCACTGGTGAGCTGTTCGTTGAGCAGTTCGATGACCTCGTCGTCGCCACGCATGTGTCAGCCTCCGGTTCGCCGTGAATGTCCGGTCGAACCGTAACACGACAAAACCCCCCGCGCGTCGTGTCGCGCGAGGTTCGTCGGGTCGGCTGTCAGGTCATGCAGCGGTCGTCGCGGTTGACGCCCTTTCGCTCAGGATGTCGTGCAGTTGGTCCAGGCAGGTTCCGCAGCCTTCGCCCGCGCCGCATCGGTCGCTGATCGCATCGACGGTGTACGCACCTGCGTCGCAGTGTGCGTGGACCTCGTCGACCGTCACGGCGCGGCATATGCAAACGAACATCTTCGGACTCACCTTCGTGCCTGGATTAGGCAATGCTTACATATCTTAGGGTGTCCGCACAAGGGTTGCCTTACCTCTATCTGGCCGTGTGCGCCGCGGCCACGGCCGGCCGGGGCTGTCCGACCCGGTCCGTAGGATGTGGCCCCGTGCCACTCACGATCTCCACGGTGAACGTCAACGGAATCCGCGCAGCGGTGAAACATCGGTCGGAGGCCAACCGCGGCTTCCTGCCCTGGCTCGATCAGGCCGGACTGGAAGGGTCCGGGTTGGACGTGGTCCTGCTGCAGGAGGTCCGGGCCAGTGCGGAACTCGCCCGCGACGCCCTGGCGCCGGCGTTGGCCGAGGGCTGGCATCTCACGATGAGCGAGTCGGCCGTGAAGGGCCACGCGGGCGTCGGCGTGCTCACCCGGGGGGAGCCCGCCGCGGTGCGGGTCGGGTTCGGGAGCGCCGAGTTCGACGAACTCGGGCGCTATGTCGAGGTCGACCTCGACACCGATCTGGGGCCGTTGACCGCCGCGAGCCTGTACCTCCCCAAGGGGGCCGCGCTCTCCGACGCCGAGAAGGACATCGCCAAACATGACGAGAAGGTCCGGTTCATGGCCGAGTTCGGCGACCATCTCGGCCGGCTCGTCCGTCGTCGCCGGCATGTCGTCGTCGGTGGCGACTGGAACATCGCGCCCGCCGAGGCGGACATCAAGAACTGGAAGGGCAATCTGAAGAGCCCCGGTTTCCTGCCACATGAGCGTGCGTGGGTGGCCGATCTGCTGGCGGCCGGGTGGCGCGACGTCATGCGCGAGCTGTTCCCCGACGACGCCGGTCCCTACTCCTGGTGGTCGTGGCGCGGAAAAGCCTTCGACAACGACTCCGGGTGGCGTATCGACTACCAGCTCACCAACAAGATGCTGGCCGGCCGCGCGACCAAGGCCGAGGTCGCACGTGCCGCGGCATACGACCTCCGCTGGTCCGACCATGCGCCGGTCACCGTGCGGTACGAGTGACGGGATCTGACAAACTGGGCGTCATGACCAGCGACGCAGAGCGCACCGGAGACCCGTCGGCCGGTGCGGTGCCGACCCGCCCGCGTGTGCTGTCGGGCATCCAGCCGACCAGCGATTCCTTCCACCTCGGGAACTATCTCGGCGCCGTCCGGCAGTGGGTGGCGTTGCAGGACGATTTCGACGCGTTCTACTTCATCCCCGACATGCACGCGCTGACCGTGCCGTTCGAGCCGAAGGTCCTGGCCGACCGCACCCGTCTGAGCGTTGCCCAGTTGCTCGCCGTCGGCGTGGACCCCGAGCGTTCCACCATCTACGTCCAGTCCCACATCCCCGAGATCGCACAGCTGACGTGGGTCCTGTCGTGCATCACCGGCTTCGGCGAGGCGAGCCGGATGACCCAGTTCAAGGACAAGTCGGCGAAGCAGGGCGTCGACGCGGCGGGTGTCGGCCTGTTCACCTATCCCATCCTGATGGCCGCCGACATCCTGGCGTTCGGAGTCGACCGGGTGCCCGTCGGGGAGGATCAGCGGCAGCACCTCGAACTCACCCGCGATCTCGCGCAACGCTTCAACTCCCGCTTCGGCAAGGTGCTCAAGGTGCCGCAGGCGCACATCGTCTCCGAATTCGCCAAGATCTACGACCTGCAGAACCCGACCGCCAAGATGAGCAAGTCCGCCGAGACCGACAAGGGTCTGATCAACCTGCTCGACGACCCCAAGCGTTCGGCGAAGAAGATCCGCTCCGCCGTCACCGACACCGGATCGGAGATCCGGTTCGATGTCGCCGAGAAGCCGGGCGTCTCCAACCTCCTGACCATCCAGTCGGCGTTGTCCGGCGTCGGCGTCGACGATCTGGTCGCCAAGTACGAGGGCAAGGGTTACGGCGATCTGAAGGTCGACACCGCGGAGGTGCTCGCCGAGTTCGTGACCCCGCTACGGGGGCGCGTCGACGAATACCTGTCGGACCCGGCCGAACTCGACGCCGTCCTGGCCCGGGGCGCGGCCCGCGCTCGGACCGTTGCCTCCGAGACGCTGGCATCTGTCTATGACAAGGTGGGGTTCCTGGCGCCTGGCCGGTGACACCGGACCCGCAGGACGCCCGTACCGGGACCGAACAGGGACGGCCGGTCCCCGCGCTCCGACCAGGAAGGCCATTCATGACCTCCGCGCCAGACCCGGCGAAATCACCGGTGGACACCGCGAAATCGCCGGTGGACACTGCGAAGTCGGCGGTGGACACCGGGAAGTCGACCGTCGACAAGGCCAAGGCGGCCTTCGCGGCGGCGCGGGAGAAGTGGCCCGCCGTCGAGCATCTGGTGCAGACCGTCGAGCGCTACAACGATCGGCGCGGCAACGTGTACGCCGCAGCCATCAGTTTCAACGGCATCCTCGCGCTCGTCCCGATCATCATGGTGGTGTTCTCGGTGGCGGCCTTCGTGCTCGCCAATCAGCCCCAGTTGCTGGAGGACCTGCAGAAGGCCATCGTCGAAGCCGCGCCGGGCAAGATGGGTGAGCAACTCAGTGAGGTCATCGACTCCGCGATCTCCTCGCGCGCCGCGGTCGGGATCGTCGGGCTGATCGGTGCCGCGTTCACCGGGATCGGGTGGATCTCCGGCGTCCGGGTGGCCTTCACCGAGATGTACGGAGGCCGCGTCGACCGCAACCCCGTGCTGTCGAAGGTGTGGGACCTCCTCACGTTCGCGTTGCTGGGTATCGCCTTCGCTGTGACGATGGCGCTGACGACCCTCGGCAACAGCGGCCTCACCACCACGATGCTCTCCTGGGTCGGACTCGACGACGCGTCGTGGGCCCCGGTCGTGGTGCGGGCGGTCGCCATCCTCGTGTCCGTCGTCGCCAGCTGGCTGCTCTTCACCTTCGTGCTCGCGCGGCTTCCGTTGGTGCCCTTGCCCATGACACACGCGATGAAGGCCGGCTTGATCATCGCGATCGCCTTCGAGCTGATGAAATCGCTTGGTGGACTGTACCTTCAGTCGGTCCTCAGTTCCCCGGCCGGGGTTGCGTTCGGGCCGATCCTCGGTGTCTTCGTCTTCGCGTATCTGGCGTCGCGGATCGTGCTGTACGCCACCGCCTGGTGTGCGACCGACCCCATCAACAGCTCGTATCAGGTGGTCGAGGAGCCCGACGCGGAACTCCGGCGGCCGGTGGTGATCTCGCCGACCGTCGAGGTGAACCCGGCGCCCCGGGCCGGTGCGCTCGCGGCCGCCGCCGGTGTGGGCGCGGCAGTCGCCGCGCTCGTCGGAGTCCTCCGGCGACGCTGACACCCGGTCCGGGCCGGTCCGAGCCGGGATCTCGTGCAGCGTGTCAGCGCCGGCCGGCGAGTCGGAGGCCGAGCAGCAGCAGGATCACCGCCACGAGCGCGGCCACGAGTCCGATCAGAACCTGGACGGAAGTGGACGACGCCCGATCGGAACCCGTTGCCGTGGCTCGCTTCTCGGTCTGTGGGTCGGGCGGTGACGACGACGCCCCGTCCGGTGACGACGTCCGCTCCGGCGACGACGGTTCGACGAGGTGGCCCACGGAGATGGTGGGGTCGGTCCGGAATCCGTAGTCGAACATCGACGCGGCCTGATCCCAATACAGGTCGCCGTCGACGGACAGGCCGAACATCTGCACGATGACCACCGTCCGGCCGTCCCGTTCGGCGGCTCCGACGAACGTCTTGCGCGCGTCGTCGGTGTAACCGGTCTTGCCGCCGATGATCCCCGGATACCCGTCGAGGAGAAGGCGATTGGTGCTGTACATGTCGTAGGCCGGGTGATCCTTGTCGCCCGGCACGTCGGGGCGCCGCGGATATCCCGGAAAGCGGTAGGTGCGCAGCGCGATCATCTCGCGGAACGTCGGTTCGGCCAGTGCGGCGCGGAAGAACAGCGCCAGGTCGTAGGGTGACGACGACATCCCGGCGGCGTCGAGGCCGGACGGGCTCGCCGCTCGCGTGTCCTGCGCGCCGAGCAGTGCCGCCCGATCGTTCATCTTCTCCAGAGCCGCGTCGACGCCGCCGAGTTGACGCGCGAGGGCGTGCGCGCAGTCGTTTCCCGACACCAGCAACAGGCCCGTGAGCAGATCGCGCACGGTGTAGACACCCCCGGGCCCCATACCGCAGGAGTCGCCCTCGGCGGTCCAGTCCTCGGGGGTCGGTTCGACGCGTGCGGCGAGGTCGAGTTCGTCGAGGACGACGAGGGCGAGCAGCACCTTGATCGTCGATGCCGGCCGGTAACGGCCGTGGGGGTCCTTGGCGGCGATGACCCGCCCGGACCCGAGGTCGGCGATCAACCAGCCGGCCGAGGTCAGGCGCGGCGGAACAGGTTCCGCGGCGGGATCGGCGACGACGCCGCAGCCGGCGAGTTCGTCACCGCCGACGGCCGGCGACGGAACCGGCAGGGGAGTGGGGGTCGGCGAACCGGGCGCGACGACCTCGGATTCGTCGACGGCGGGCGGCGTCGCGACCTTGTGTGGGCAGTGATCGGTGGCCGGTGTGGTGATGGCCGGTGGCGGCGGGGCCGGCAGCGGGACGGCGACCGCGGGCTCGGTACCGACGACCAGGCCCACGAGCCCGAAGGTGAGCACGGCGACGAGAGCGCACGCGGTACGACGAGTCCACGTCGAGGTCATCGGCCGCACGTTACCAGCGGGAGCGCCCGTTGCCGACGACCTCGTGCAGCCATCGCCGCATCACCGCATCCGCCATCGGTGCGGTCACGCTCTCGGTGGCCGCCGCGTCGGCGGCGAACCGATCGGTGGCGGGTTCGCCGAGTACCTCGACCACCGAGGACCGCGAATCCGGATGTGACAGCCAGCCGCCGACGAGCTCGCCGCCGGCCTCGAGGTGGAACTGCACGCCGTAGCAGTTGTCCACGCGGAACAGCTGAGCGACGCAGGTTTCCGACGATGCGAGCAGTGTCGCCCCGGGCGGCAGGGTGAAGGTGTCGAAATGCCACTGCACGGTGTCGATCTCGCGAGGTGTGGGTGCCGTGACCGCGCCGCCCCACACCGGATCGGCCATACCCGCGTCGTTCAGGATCACGCGGTGCACGCCGAGTTCCGGTGCGTCAGCGGTGGACACCTCGCCGCCGAGCGCCGCGGCCAGCATCTGCGCACCCAGGCAGACGCCCCAGATGGGCATTCCCCGGTCACGGGCTCGACGCAACAGGTCGAGTTCGTCGCCGATCCATGGGATACGGTCTGCGTCACCCACGCCCATCGCGCCGCCCAGAACGACGATGGCGTCGAAACCCGTCAGATCGACCGACACGGACTCGCGCCAGATCCGTAGCGTGGTCGTCTCGGTGGTGTCGTACAACGCGGGCCCGTATGCGCCCGGCGGCTCGGACTCCGCATGCCGGATCTCCAAGACCCGCAGCCGCTCCGGCGGCTCGATCCGCTCTGTTCTGGTGCTCATGACGAGAGCAAGCGTACGGCCGCGGCGGCCATTCCTCTCGTCGACGCGGTCGGGAGTGGATCGAGCCGGGGGGCACAGCGCCGGGATCAACCGGTGCGACACGAGCTCGTGGGGCGCGGGCCGTCTGCGGTGTGGTCGGCGACGTGCTCGCCGTCGATCCGGATCTCGCATCGGGAGAGGCGACCGCCGGACTGGAACAGGGCGTCGACCGGCACATCGCCCGCGGCTCTCGTGTACACCAGGGACGCCGTCCAGTTGCCCTCCGAATCCCGTTGCAGAAGTGGGACATCGGACTGTGTCCGCAGTCGGCCGTCCGCGTCGGTCCAGGCGACGGCGCCGTTGTGCTGCTGGTCGGAGGTCAGGATGATCGTGATCCGTTGGGTGTCGGTGGTGGGTGCTGCCGCGGCCGGGGTGAAGACCAGAAGGCAGGCGAGCACACTCACCGCGAACGTCAACAGCAGCCGAAACAACAGGGCGCGGGCCATGGGGAACTCCGTTCGATGTGCGAGAGCCGATCCGGCGACCGTCCGGTCGTCCTCGGTCTCTCTTCGACGCATCGAGCGCCGGATCGGTTCCCTCGGAGTGCGGGCCTGTCCCTGCGTCAGGTGGTGACCGTCAGCGGCAGCGTGGTGAAACGGCGGACGAGGACGCCCGGCTCCCAGTGCGTCTGCCCCAGATCGATGCGGAAGGTCGAGGTGGAAGTCAGCAGATGCTCTGTCGCGAGTCGCGCCTGGAGCCGCGCCAGTGCGGCCCCGACACACAGATGCAGACCCTTGCCGAATGCGAGGTGCGACCTCCGGGCCGCCGGATCGAGGTCGATCGCAGCGGGGTCGTCGAAATGGGCCGGGTCGCGGTTGGCTGCACCCCACATCAGGAAGACGTGCGAACCGGCCGGAAGCCGCGTGTTGCCGAGCGTGGTGTCGGCGACGACGTGTCGGAAGTGGCCACGGAACGGGGTCTCGAGTCGCAGTGCCTCCTCCACGAACACCGGGATGAGTTCGGGGTTCCGGCGCAGACGATCGACGACCTCGGGATGACGGTCCAAGAGCCAGACGACACTGTTGAGCAGACTCGTGGTGGACTCGGCGCCCGCGGCGATCAACTGGAACAGGATCATCACGGCCGACTCGTGGTCGAGGCCACCCGCCGCGACGCGGGCGGCCACCTCGGCCAACGCAGTCCCGCTCGCTTCGCTCCCGGCGCCGGTGTCATTCGGCCCGCTCGCTTCGCTCCCGGCGCCGGTCAACGCCGCTGACAGATACCCCGTCAGCTCGCCGACCGCCGCGGTCGCCGTCGTCAGCTGCTCCGGCGTGATGACGCCGTCGATCAGGACATTGGTCGCGATCGCCCACCGGGTGAGTGCGGCACGGTCGTCGGCCGGGAATCCGAGCAGCTCGCACGCGACCGCCATCGGAATCCGTTGTGCCACAGCGCTCACCCAGTCGATCCGACCGTCGTGCAGATTGGCGCTCCAGGATCGCTCGAGGTGCCCGCGGATGGTCGGCTCCAGCTCTCGGATCCGCGCCGGCGAGACCGACGTCATCGCGAGCTTGCGATGATCCCGGTGGCGCGCACCGTCGGCGGTCGCGAGGACGTGCACCGCATCACCCAGACCCGCGACCGGGAACTCCGAGACCGAGCCGTCGCCGTGCCACACCATCGTGGCGGTCAGGTTCGACGAGAAGTCCTCCGGGCGGCGGACCGCGTCGGCGATGAGATCCCAGGAGCCGACGGCGAAGAACGAGGAGTCGCCGATGCGCTGTACCGGGGAGTCGGTGTGAAGGCGCGAGTAGAAGGTCGTGGGGTCCTCGGTGGTGTCCATGACACCAGGGTCGACGGCGGCGGACGCGGTGGCACGCGAATCCGGAAAGCAGAGATCGGTGGGATCGCCTGGCGCGCGGTACCGTCTCACCGTAGCGTCGTGACCAGCGGGTGACGGGCGCCCAGAGGGTGCGATCCGTCTCATTGTGAGAATGGAGGGCTCGTGGCCCAGGACTGGCTGGTCGGTGGTGAACGGCGGGACGCCGCCCGCGAACGCCTCGTCGCGCACGCCGCGGCTCTCATCGCCCGGCGCGGACTCGACGCGTTCGATCTCGACGAGCTCGGTCGCCGGGCGCACTGTTCGAGGGCGACGATCTACCGGCACGCCGGCGGGCGGGCCGCGGTGATCGAGTCCGTGTTGGCCACCACCTCGGCGCCGGTGCTGTCCGCCATCCGGGCGTCGATCGCCGACCTCACGGGACCCGAACGTGCCCGGACGGCGATCATCGAGACCTTGCGGGCCCTGCGGGGGGACCGGGTCATCCGGCAGTTCCTCCGACCGGACAACCTGATCGACGCGACGCCGACGGTCCTGTCGTCTCCCGCGGTGCACGCGGTGGCCGCCGATCTGGTCGGCGTCGATCCCGACGACCCCGCGGATGCGCGGTTCCTCATCCGTTCGGTGCTCGCCATGTTGCTGTGGCCCGCCGAGCCGGACGAGGAGGCGCGCAGCGCGGAATCCATTGTCGCCGGCCTTTTCCGCCCGGAAGCACCCTGAGGGCCACCTCGACCGTCACCGACGACGACGGCCCGCACCCCTGAGGGTGCGGGCCGTTGCCGGGCTGCAGAGAGAGTTCGAAAGGGTCAGCGCGAGAACATGAGCGCGCGCTTGACCTCCGAGATCGCCTGGGTGACCTGGATGCCACGCGGGCAGGCGTCGGTGCAGTTGAAGGTCGTGCGGCAGCGCCACACACCGTCGACGTCGTTGAGGATGTCGAGACGCTCGACGGCACCCTCGTCACGGCTGTCGAAGATGAACCGGTGCGCGTTGACGATCGCGGCCGGGCCGAAGTAGGAGCCCTCGGTCCAGAACACCGGACAGCTCGTCGTACAGCAGGCACACAGGATGCACTTGGTGGTGTCGTCGAAACGGGCGCGGTCGGCCTGGCTCTGGATGCGCTCGCGGGTCGGCTCGTTACCCGAGGTGATCAGGAACGGCTTGATCGCGCGGAACGCGTCGAAGAACGGCTCCATGTCGACGACGAGATCCTTCTCCACCGGGAGGCCGCGGATCGGCTCGATGGTGATGGTGATCTCCTTGGACTTGTCCTTGGGGAGCATGTCCTTCATCAGGAGCTTGCAGGCGAGACGGTTGACGCCGTTGATCCGCATCGCGTCCGAGCCGCACACGCCGTGGGCGCAGCTCCGACGGAACGTGAGTGTCCCGTCGAGGTAGCCCTTCACGTAGAGGAGCAGGTTGAGCAGACGGTCGGTCGGCAGCGCCGGGACGCGGAAGCTCTCGAAGCCCTGGGCGTCGGGGTTCTCCGGGTTGAAGCGGAAGATCTTGAGCGTCACCATGGTGGCCTCGTCGGGCACCGGTGGCAACGGCGGCTCGTCGGAGGACGGCGCGGGCTTGTCCAGAACAGATGTCATCAGTACTTACGCTCCATCGGCTCGTAGCGGGTTTCCACGACCGGCTTGTACTCCAACTCGATGTCCGAAAGGAGATCGGTGCCCTTCTTGTAGGCCATGGTGTGCCGCTTGTAGTTGACGTCGTCACGATCCGGGTAGTCCTCGCGGGCGTGGCCGCCGCGCGATTCCTTGCGGTTCAGGGCTCCCGCCACGGTCACCTCGGCCATCTCCAGCAGGAAGCCGAGTTCGATGGCCTCGAGGAGATCGCTGTTGAACCGCTTGCCCTTGTCATGGACACGGATGTGGGCGTAGCGCTCCTTGAACCCGTGGATGTCGGTCAGGGCCTGCTTGAGGGTCTCTTCGGTGCGGAACACCGAGGCGTTGGCGTCCATCGACGCCTGCAGTTCGGTGCGGATGTCCGCGACGCGTTCGTGGCCGTGGTCGCTGAGCAGCAGTTCGAGCCACGAATCGACCATCTCGGTGGGCGTTTCGGGGAGTTCGGCGAACTCGGCCGAGTTCGCGTAGTCCGCCGCGGCGATGCCCGCCCGGCGTCCGAAGACGTTGATGTCGAGCAGCGAGTTGGTGCCCAGGCGGTTGGCCCCGTGGACCGACACGCACGCGCACTCGCCCGCGGCGTACAGGCCGTGCACGACCTCGTCGTTGTTCCGCAGCACCTGGCCGTTGATGTTCGTCGGGATGCCGCCCATGACGTAGTGACACGTCGGGAACACCGGCACGTATTCGGTGACGGGATCGACGCCGAGATACGTGCGCGCGAACTCGGTGATGTCGGGGAGCTTCTCGTTGAGGACGTCCTCGCCGAGATGGGTCACGTCGATGTAGACGTAGTCCTTGTTCGGCCCGGCGCCGCGACCCTCGAGCACCTCGAGCACCATCGAACGGGCGACGATGTCGCGCGGCGCGAGGTCCTTGATGGTCGGGGCGTAACGCTCCATGAAGCGCTCGCCGTCGGCGTTGCGCAGGATGCCCCCCTCGCCGCGGACCGCCTCGGAGATGAGGATGCCGAGACCCGCCAGACCCGTCGGATGGAACTGGTGGAACTCCATGTCCTCGAGGGGGAGGCCCTTGCGGAAGATGATGCCCATGCCGTCGCCGGTCAGCGTGTGCGCGTTGGACGTCGTCTTGTACATGCGGCCCGAGCCGCCGGTGGCGAAGACGATCGACTTGGCGTGGAACACGTGGATCTCGCCGGTCGCGAGTTCGTAGGCGACGACGCCGGTCGCGACCTGCTCGCCCTTCTCGTTCTCGGTGAGGCAGATGTCGAGGGCGTAGAACTCGTTGAAGAACTCGACGTCGTGCTTGACGCAGTTCTGGTACAGCGTCTGCAGGATCATGTGGCCGGTGCGGTCGGCCGCGTAGCAGGCACGCCGGACCGGCGACTTGCCGTGGTCGCGGGTGTGGCCGCCGAAGCGCCGCTGGTCGATCTTGCCCTCGGGCGTCCGGTTGAAGGGCAGCCCCATCTTCTCGAGATCGAGCACCGCGTCGATGGCCTCCTTGGCCATGATCTCGACGGCGTCCTGATCGGCGAGGTAGTCACCACCCTTGACCGTGTCGAAGGTGTGCCACTCCCAGTTGTCTTCCTCGACGTTGGCGAGTGCCGCACACATGCCGCCCTGGGCCGCGCCGGTGTGGCTGCGGGTCGGGTACAGCTTGGTCAGCACCGCGGTGCGGGCACGGGGGGCGGCTTCGATCGCCGCGCGCATGCCTGCGCCGCCGGCGCCCACGATGACGACGTCGTAGCGGTGTTCCTGCATGTTCTAGGTCTCCTCTAGCCGACGCTGTTGACGTCGAAGGTCAGGAGGGCGTAGGTGCCCATCGTGAGGACGAGGATCATCGACACGGCGAGCAGCACGTTCAGCCAGAAACGGGTCGAGTCCTTGCGGGAGTAGTCGGCGATGACGGTGCGCACACCGTTGCCGCCGTGCAGCTGGGCCAGCCACAGCATGGTGAGGTCCCAGATCTGCCAGAAGGGCGAGCTCCAGCGTGCCGCGACGAACGAGGCGTCGATGCGATGCACGCCGCCGTCCCACGCCAGCATGATGAACATGTGGCCGATCGTCAGGACGACGAGCAGCAGACCCGAGAACCGCATGAACAGCCACGCGTTCTTCTCGAAGTTGCCGCCCTTGGGCTTGCGGGGCGAGCGCGGGTTGTCCAGGCTCGCGGGACGGTCGTGTTGCGTGCCGAGGGTCTTGGCGACACCGGTGGCTTCCGAGGTGGTCATCTCTGGTGTCTCCTACAGATGGCTGAACAGGATCTGCAGCAGGCGGACCGTGCCGGCACCGAAGACGATGACGAACAGGGTCATGGCCACCCACAGCATCTGCCGCTGGTACTTGGGTCCCTTGGACCAGAAGTCCACGAGGATCAGGCGCACACCGTTGAAGGCGTGGAACAGGACGCAGGCGACCAGGGCGATCTCCATGAGGCCGATGATCGGCGTCTTGTAGGTCTCGATGATCGCGTCGTACTGGTTGGGATCGACGCGGATGACCGCGGTGTCCAGCACGTGGACGAACAGGAAGAAGAAGATCGTGACGCCGGTGATGCGGTGCAGGACCCACGACCACATGCCGGGATCGCCGCGATAAAGAGATCGTCTGCGCACCGGGTCGGGTGCGACTTCGGTCGAGGTGCTCATCGGGAAAGTGGCCTCCAACATCGTCGATGGACGCGTCGAATCGGCATGCTCCGACTCGACCATGGACCCATAGGAAGAGACTCTAAACCCATGCCCATTCCGGTGGTAAATTGCCCGAACCGATCTGAGCGACAAGACATTACGACTTAGGTTTGCCTTACCCAAGCTTTGCGGTGATGAAATCCGGATGAACGGTCGATGACGCCGTGCGACAGGAGATTCACGTGGTTGCTGATATCGAGTGGGATGTGTTGCGGGACAAGGCGAAATCGATGATCGACCGGGCCTATGCGCCGTACTCCCGGTACCCGGTGGGCGCTGCCGGGATCACGGCCGAGGGTCGTGTCATCGCTGGTTGCAATGTGGAAAATGTCTCATATGGGCTGGGGATCTGCGCCGAGGTCGCGCTGGTCGCCGCCCTGGTGAACGGGGGCGACCGGGCACTGCGGGCGGTCAGTGTCTGCGACGCCCGCGGAGTGGTCCTGATGCCCTGTGGCCGGTGCCGGCAGGTGCTGCTCGAGCACGGCGGTCGCGAGCTCCTCGTCGACCACCCGGCGGGGCCCCGGCCGCTCGCGGATCTGCTTCCCGACGCCTTCGGACCCGACGATCTCGACGCGGTCCGCTCATGACGGTCGAGGACCGGGAGATCATCCACGCGGTGTCGGTCATCGCCACCAAGCGGGGCGGGCGCGCTCTCAGCGACGCCCAGATCGCGTGGGTGGTCGACGGCTACACCCGAGGCGAGGTGGCGCCGGAGCAGATGTCGGCGCTGTTGATGGCGGTCTGTCTGCGCGGCATGGATCGCCGGGAGATCGCGTCCTGGACGCACGCGATGATCGACAGCGGACGCCGGCTGGATCTGTCCGGGCTGCAGCGGAACGGGAAGTCACTCGCCACCGTCGACAAGCACTCCACGGGTGGCGTCGGCGACAAGATCACCCTCCCGCTCACGCCGCTCGTCGCATCGTTCGGTGTCGCCGTACCGCAGCTGTCCGGCCGCGGGCTCGGTCACACCGGCGGGACGCTCGACAAGCTGGAGTCGATCCCGGGATGGCGTGCCGAGGTGAGCACGGCCGACATGCTCGACCAGCTGGAGCGGGTCGGCGCGGTCATCTGCGCCGCGGGTGCCGACCTGGCCCCGGCCGACCGCAAGCTCTATGCGCTCCGCGACGTCACCGGGACGGTCGAATCCATTCCGCTGCTGGCCTCGTCGATCATGAGCAAGAAGATCGCCGAAGGGACCGGCGCGCTGGTTCTCGACGTCAAGACCGGTTCGGGTGCGTTTCTGCCGGATGAGGACGACGCCCGCGAACTGGCGTCCACGATGGTCGAACTCGGCCACGACGCCGGTGTCGACACCCGCGCGCTGATCACCGACATGAGCACACCGCTCGGACTCGCGATCGGGAACGCCGTCGAGGTGGCTGAATCGGTGGAGGTGCTCGCAGGAGGCGGTCCGGCCGACGTCGTCGAGCTCACCCTCGCCCTCGCCCGGGAGATGCTCGACGCCGCGGGGCTCGTCGACGCCGATCCGGCAACTCATCTCGCCGACGGTCGGGCGATGGACACCTGGCGGGCGATGATCGCCGCACAGGGTGGTGATCCGGACGGGCCGCTACCGCAGGCACGACACCACGACACCGTCACCGCGTCGCGCGACGGCGTCGTCGCGCAGATGGATGCCCGGGCGGTCGGCGACGCCGCGTGGCGTCTGGGCGGCGGCAGATCGAAACCGGGGGAGGCGGTCGCGGCCGAGGCGGGAGTCATCATCCATGCGAAGCCGGGGGAGCGTGTTCGGGCGGGTCAACCCTTGTTCACCGTGCACACGCAGGATGAGGACCGGATCGCCGGTGCCCGCACGTCCCTGGCCGGGGCGACGACCATCGAGCCCGACGCCGCGGAACACGCGGTCGGCGCGGGCGCCCGGCCACTGATCATCGACCGCGTTAGGTTCACTCCATGACGACGCTGACCCCGGCGAACATCTCCCTCGCCCCGAAGGTGCTCCTGCACGACCACCTCGACGGCGGACTCCGGCCCGCGACGGTCCTCGAGCTGGCCCACGAGGTGGGTTACGACGGCTTGCCGCGGGACGAGAACGGTATACAGATCGACGATGCCGAGACGCTCGGGCGCTGGTTCCGCCGGGCCGCCGACAGCGGCTCGCTCGAGCGCTACCTCGAGACCTTCTCCCACACGGTCGCGGTGATGCAGACCGCTCCTGCTTTGGAGCGCGTGGCGCGGGAGTGCGTCGAGGATCTCGCCGTCGACGGCGTCGTCTACGCCGAGGTCCGGTACGCGCCCGAACAGCATCTCGAGGGCGGGCTGGATCTCGACGAGGTCGTCGAGGCGGTGCTGCAGGGGTTCGCCGAGGGTGAGGCGGCCGCGGCCGAGCGGGGTCGGAGCATCACCGTGCGCTGCCTGGTCACCGCGATGCGCCACGCGGCCCGGTCGCGGGAGATCGCCGAACTCGCGGTCCGCTACCGCGACCGGGGAGTCGTCGGTTTCGACATCGCGGGCGCCGAGGCCGGGCATCCGCCGACCCGTCACCTCGATGCGTTCGAGTACATGCGTGCCAACTGCGCGCCGTTCACGATCCATGCCGGCGAGGCTTTCGGGCTGCCGTCGATCCACGAGGCGATCGGCTTCTGCGGGACGGACCGGCTGGGCCACGGCGTCCGCGTCTTCGACGACATCGAACTGCCCGCCGGGGTCGATCTCGCCGCCCACTCGTTCGCGGGTGCCCGGCTCGGGCAGATCGCGAACATCGTGCGGGACAAGCGGATTCCGCTGGAGTTGTGCCCGAGTTCGAACGTCCAGACCGGCGCGGTCGGCTCCTTGGCCGAGCATCCGTTCAACGTGCTGGCCCGACTCCGGTTCCGCGTCACCGTCAACACCGACAACCGGTTGATGTCCGACACCACGATGAGCAGGGAATTCGGTCTGCTCGCCGATCAGTTCGGTTACGGCTGGGCCGACTTCGAGCGGTTCACGGTGAACGCGATGAAGTCGGCGTTCATCCACTTCGACGAGCGGTTGGCCTTCATCGACGATGTCATCAAGCCCGGCTACGCGGTGCTGCTCGGCTGAGCGGCACCCGCGCCGGCGTGCGATCGACCGCCGACGGGCCGGTCAGCCTTTCTTGGTGAGGCGGGCCTCGAAGTCGTGCTCGAGCGCGCGCCACGCCTCGGCCTCGTTGTCGAACGGGCCGCTGGGCGCCATCCGCTTGGGGTCGGGGTTGACCGTGTAGTCCACGAACCATCCCAGCGGGGTGGTGGTGCCCAGGGCCTCGGTGACCGTGTTGTCGCCGGCGTAGTCGGCTGCGTCGGTGAACAGTTCGACGGCGAGGTCGAGCTGGTCGCGATCCATGCGACGCGGACCGTCGGCGATGTCGTCGGCCAGGCCGGGCAGCACGTACACGTTGTCGTCGATGACGTCGAATTCGAGAGAGCCGTCGGTCGCCTCGGTGCGGACCTCGTCGAAGGTCGACAGGTCGGCAAGGTCGTGCTCGTTCTCGTCGGCGAGGAATCGCGACAGCGAGCGCGCCGAAGTGAACACGAAGATCTTGCCCTTGCTCCCGAGGAAGACCGGATCGTCGCCGAGGTAGCAGCGGAGAGTGAGGTACTCGCCGGCGCTCGTGACGATCTTGACCGGGTCGATACCGACCGATGCCCAGAAATCGTCGTCGTCGTAGTCGTCCTCGTCGTCATGGTCGTCGTCGACGTGCTCGTCGTCCTCGGTGTCCACGGACTCGTCATCGTCGGTGTCCGCGGCACCGACGATCTCGATGTCGTCGTCGGTGGGCTCGTCCTCGTCCTCCGCGGACGCGGCGGCCTCCAACTCGGCCTCGGCGGTTTCGACGGCCTTCGCATCGACCTTCGGGGTGCTGATGACCCCGTCGATGGCGTCGAGTACGTCGTCCCAGTGCTTGGCGATCAACCGGCCGATGCGGACCCAGAGGTCGGTGCCCTCGCGGCCGTCGAAGTTGCGTGTGCCGGTCGTGACGGCTCCGAGGATCGGGTTGCCGTTGAAGAACTTGGTGACCGGCGTCAGTTCGCAGACCTCGCCGAGGATGCGCACGATCTCGAGAGCGTCCTCGAGCTCGGCGATGACCTCCGGCGTCGGATCCTCGGCGGCGAGCTCGGGCACACCGACGAGGTCGTAGCTGTGGCGCTCATCGGGGACCAGTTCCTCGGCCTGCACACCGACCACCGTCGACCAGGCGGGATGCTCGACGAGGTCGTTGTCCTCATTGGTCCGGATGAAGGCGGCGAGCTCGGCGACGCCGGGCAGTACGTACAGGTCCTCGTCGAGTCCGAGGAAGGCCTCCCACTCGTCATCGCCCTCACGCCAGCGGGGTGCCCACAGGGTGAAGCTGTTTCCGTCGGTGAGTCCGAGCTCAATCGGGACGATGTCTCCGGCCATGGGGACACAGCCTAGCGATCGTCGACGGCGAATCCAGTAGTGCCCCCACAGACGGTCGGTGGTGTGCCGACGACATTTCCGTGAACTCGGCGGGCCGGTGTCGGACATGAGCGGCCCCGGGTGCTCACCGCGGCCGGAAGAAGCCCTCGAACGCCTGGTCGAGGTTGGCGGTCCGCACCGGCGAGACGCCGACTGGGTCACCGGCTTCCACCATCTGACCGTTCCCGATGTACATGGCGACGTGCCCGGACCACACCGCGAGATCCCCGGGTTGCAGTTGCGACTGCGACACCTGGTGGCCTGCGGTGTCCTGGTCCTGGGCGAGGCGGGGTAGCTCGAGTCCGGCCTGACGGTAGGCCCACTGGGTGAAGCCGCTGCAGTCGAATCCGTCCGGCGTGGTGCCGCCCCAGACGTAGGGGACCCCGCGTTGACTGAGCGCGGCCCGCACCGCGGTCGCCGCTCGTTGATTCGGTGCGTAGGCGACCGAGCCGTCGGGCAGCGTGATCGGTATGCCGCCGGAGGTCGGGCCCGCCGACGGTCGCTCGTTCCCGTGGGCGACGCCGGTCACCTCGGCGGGAGCCGTCCGCCGGCTCAGCGCGGCCAGCGCCTCGGTGTCCGAACCGAGCTCGGCGCGAGCGCGAGCCACGATCTGCACGCCCCGGCCGAGGTGCTCGACGGCGATGGGCAGAAGCGTGAGAAGCCCTGTCGGCCCGACCAGTCCGCCGCCGAGGTCGCGGACATGCCGTTCCAAAGAGTCCACCAGTCCGTTCAGTCCGGTCGACGCGGCGTGCACGGTGCGACTCGCGTCGTCGACGAGCCGGCCGAACTCGGCGGCGCAGTCGGTGAGTCCGCCGAGCTGCTGCTGGATCGCCACCGTCGCGTCCTCGGCACCCGCCGCACCCGCCCCGTCCCAGCGGGTGCGGACCGATTCGGTGGCAGACATCGATCGGCGGCGTACCGATTCGACGGCGGCCGCGTCCGTCTGGACCCGCTCGACGGGGTTGCCCGGTGCCAGGACGCCGGTGCCCAGCGCGACGAGGAGCTGACGCAACGGCTCGATGAGGAGTTCGACGGCGATCACAGCGTCAGCTCACTGTGCGCCATGACCCCGTCGGCAGCCGCGCAGTCGCAGTCGGCGTAGGACGCGGCTGCCGAGCTCGTGGTGGACCCCACGCGCTCCTCACGCCTCGCCGCGGCCTCGAGACTCCGGCGATGCAGCGCGAGGAACTCGACGACGGCGGTGAGGAACTCGATCCCGATCAGTCCGAAGGTGATGGCGAGGTCCACCACGGCGGCCTCGTCGCTGCCGGCCTCGCCGTCGAGCATCCGGGCGTTGGTGCGGTGTACGTCGGAGAAATCGTGCAGCGCAGAGGGATCGGCCGACAGGCGGTTGCCGGCCGAGAGACCTGGACGGGCAGGCATGGGATCGGGGAGCGAAGAGGACGGGCTCATGGGATTCAGACGCGGCGCGCCCGAGATGGGTTCCATCGAATTTCGAGCGCATGACGACGGGTGGGCCGGACTCGCCCACGGGGCACGCCGCCTCTGCGGAGGAAATAGGGTGGTGAGCATGGAGTCCTTGATCGTCGACCATCCCCTCGCGGCCGCACGGCTGACCACCATGCGCGACAAGACCACCGACAACGCCGGATTCCGGGCCGCGCTGTCCGACCTGACCCAGATGCTGATCTACGAGGCGCTCGCCGGCGCGCCCCGAGCCGATGTCGCGATCGACACACCGCTGACGGCGCACACGGGTTCGAGGCTGGCATCCCCGCCCCTGCTGGTGCCGGTGTTGCGTGCCGGACTCGGCATGGTGGAGCAGGCGCACGCGATGGTCCCCGAGGCGCATGTCGGTTTCGTCGGTCTGGCCCGCGACGAGGAGACCGCGCAACCGGTGCCCTACCTGGAGTCGCTGCCCGAGAACCTGGCGGGACGCCCGGTGTTCGTCCTCGATCCGATGCTCGCCACCGGTGGTTCGATGCTGCACACGATCGAACTCCTGGTGGCCCGCAATGCCACCGACATCACTGCGGTGTGCGTTGTCGCCGCCCCGGAAGGTGTTGCCGCGCTGGAGGAATCGGGGCATCCGTGCCGGCTCGTGGTTGCCGCGGTCGATGACGGTCTCAACGAGGTCAACTACATCGTGCCGGGCCTCGGCGACGCCGGGGACCGTCAGTTCGGTCCGCGCTACTCCTAGCGGTCCGACGACGCCGAGCCTCAACCGGGCAGTGACCAGTAGGCCAGCATCGGCTCCTCGGCCAGGACGGTCCCGCCCTCGACGATGGTGAGGCTCGTCGGCGAGACGAGGTAGCGGACCGCGCCGTTGCGGGCTTCGAAGGTGTCGCCGGTGCGGGTCGGGAACTGCACCTCGATCCCGCCTTCGGGTGCGAGACCCTTGTAGTACCAGCGCCCGGTCTGGGTGCCGACCTGACAGATCACGACGCGCGACCGCGAGGTCTGCCCGACGACGACTGCGGGGTCGCCCGCGGCGTTGCAACGGGGGCCGGTCGTGAACCCCTGCCAATCCGCGCCCGAGACACCGGGGGTGGGCCGGTCGGGTGTCGGCGACGTCGTGGTGGTCGTCGTGGGGGGCGCGGCGGTCGGTGTCGCCGTCTCGGCGGATCGGGTGACGGTGCTCGTGAAGGTCGAGGCGGACGGCTGTCCGCCGTCAGCGGTGTCGCGGTCGGCGGACTCGTCGTCCGCGGGGATCAACAGCAGCGCCGCGAGCACGCCCACGACCACCAGCAGCACACCCGCGCCGATCGCCACCAGCACCGCGGGCGACGACCACGGCGACCGGGGCGGCCCCGGGGGAACCGGGCCCGACGGGTAACCGCCCTGGGGGTGGCCGCCGGGACCGGTCGGTGGATAGCTCATGTCGCTCCTTCGGTTCGGCCGGCGGACATCGGTGCGGTTCTACAGTTCGCCGATGATCTGTGCCAGCAGCTCACCCATCCGGGTCGCCGACGCGCGTCCCACCTCGAGAACCTCGGCATGGCTCAGGTGTTCGCCGGTCATGCCGGCGGCGAGGTTGGTGACCAGCGAGATGCCGAGCACGTCGAGCCCGGCGGCCCGGGCGGCGATGGTCTCGTGGACGGTCGACATCCCGACCAGGTCGGCACCCATCGTCCGCAGCATCCGGATCTCGGCGGGGGTCTCGTAGTGCGGGCCGGGCAGTCCGGCGTAGACACCCTCGGCGAGTCCCGGGTCGATACCGCGCGCGATGTCCCGCAGCCGCGGTGAATACGCGTCGACCAGGTCGACGAACCGAGCGCCCACCAGGGGGGAGCGGGCCGTGAGGTTCAGGTGGTCGGAGATGAGGACGGGTTGCCCGACCGACATGTCCGCGCGCAGGCCACCCGCCGCATTGGTGAGCACGACGGTGTGGACACCGGCTGCCGCGGCGGTGCGGACCGGGTGGACCACGCGGGCGAGGTCGTGTCCCTCATAGGCGTGAATCCGCCCCAGCATCAACAGGACCCGCCGATCACCGATCCGGACGGAGTGGACGACGCCGCCGTGGCCGGCGGCCGCGGGTGGGGCGAAACCGGGGATCGACGCCATCGGCAACGAGCGGATGGGCCTGCCGAAGGCCTCGGCCGCGGGGGACCAGCCCGATCCCAGGATGACGGCGACATCGTGTGCGGCGGCGTCGGTCTCGGCGGCGATCGTGGCCGCGGCGACGATGGCTGCGGCGTCTGCGTCGACGGTGGGGTCCATGCGCCAACCCTAAACCGTTCCGCAGCCCGCACGACCCCGTGACGGCGGTGCGCCGACCGATCGGGTCGGCGACGACGACACCGGGGGCGATAAGGTCGGGACATGCCATTTCTGAACGATGCCGGGGAGGTCGTCGAACTCCATCTCGGAGCGCGCGGTGAGGAGATCAGCGAGTCCAATCCGGAGAACCGGTTCCGGGTGGAATGGTTGGACGAGGTCGAGCGGCTGCTGGACGAGGTCGTCGCCGCCCCGACGCGTCCGCTGGTGATCACCGCCACCGGGAAGTATTTCTCGAACGGACTGGACACCGATCACATCTTCGCCGCCCCCGATCAGCTGCCCGCCTACCTCGACCGTGTCCACGCGCTGTACGCGAAGGTCCTCACCCTGCCGGTCCCCACGGTCTGTGCCGTGAACGGGCACGCCTTCGGTGCGGGCGCCATGCTCGCGCTGTGCACCGACCACGTCCTCATGCGCACCGAGCGCGGATTCTGGTCGCTGCCCGAGGCCGCCCTCAGCATGCCCTTCACCCGCGGGATGGCCACCCTGCTGCGCACTCGCCTCACCGACCGCACCGCGACCGAGGCGATGTACACGAGCCGCCGATACGGTGCCGACGACGCGGTCGGCGCGGGGATCGTGGACGAGGCCGTCGGTGCCGAACACCTCACGGCCCGGGCCGCCGAGATCGCCGGCGCCCGCGCCGCGACCGTTGGCGCCAATCTCGCACTGATCAAACGCGGACTGCGCGCACCCCTGCTCGACGATCTCGCGCGTCCGACCCCGCCCGGGGTCTTCTGATGTCGGCCGCGGGAGCGGGTTTCGCCGCGGCGGGCGATCCCATCGACTCGTGGCTCGCCGAACACGGCACCGACCTCATCGCGTGGCGCCGCGAGATCCACGCGCATCCGGAGTTGTCCCGGCAGGAGGTGCGCACCACCGAGTTGGTGATGAGCGAACTCACCGCCGCCGGGCTCGACCCGCGTCGACTGCCGTTGGGTACCGGCGTCGTGTGCGACCTGGGACCCGCCGGTGAGCCTCGGATCGCCCTGCGCGCGGACATGGATGCTCTGCCGGTCACCGAACACACCGGACTGCCGTTCACCTCGTCGGTGGAGGGCGCGTCGCATTCGTGCGGGCACGATGCGCACACGGCCATCCTGATCGGCGTCGCGAAACTGCTCGCCGCGGCCGAACCGCTGCCCGTCGGTGTCCGGTTGATCTTCCAGGCGGCCGAGGAGGTCATGCCCGGTGGCGCCCTCGACGCCATCGAGGCCGGGGTCATCAGCGGTCTCGGCCGCATCTTCGCCCTTCACTGCGATCCGCGACTGCCGGTGGGCACGGTCGGGCTGCGGTCCGGCCCGTTGACCTCCGCGGCGGACCACATCGATCTGCAACTGCATTCCGCAGGCGGGCACACGTCACGCCCACATCTGACCGGGGACCTGATCTACGCGATGGGCACCGTGATCACCGGACTGCCCGGGGTGCTGTCGCGTCGCGTGGACCCGCGGTCGGGGACGGTGATGGTGTGGGGCGCGGCCAACGCCGGCAGTGCTGCCAACGCGATCCCGCAGGAGGGACGCATGCGCGGGACGGTCCGCACCGGTGACCACACCACCTGGGCCGAACTCGAACCGCTGGTTCGCAGCGTCGTCGGTGAACTCCTGGCACCGCTCGGTGTCCGCTACGACCTCTCGTACTTCCGTGGCGTGCCGCCGGTCGTCAACGACGAGATCGCGGTCGCGATGTTCGAGCGTTCGGTCGCCGCGATCGGGCCCAGGGCCATCGCGGACACGCCGCAGTCGCCCGGTGGGGAGGACTTCTCCTGGTATCTCGAACAGGTGCCCGGAGCGATGGCCCGTCTGGGCGTGTGGGACGGGTTCGGCCCGCAGGTCGATCTGCATGCGCCGAACTTCGACCTCGACGAGCGTGCCCTCGCGATCGGCGTCCGTGCACTCGCCGGGATCGTGCTGAACGCGACGAGCGCGGCCGGTTAGTCAGCGTCGGCTACTCCGCGGGACCCGGGCCGGGACCGACGTTCCGCGACTCGCGCAGTCGCAGATCCTGCACGTATTCGGCGGGTGCACCCGCGATCTCGGCGGCCTCGGCCATGACGCCCAGATAGCGCGCCGAGGGAAGTCCGCCCTCGAATGCGTCGAGGACGTAGAGCCAGGCGAGGACCGGACCGTCCGCCGTGTCGACGCGGGCCCGGATCTTGCGGTGGATGCCGAGTTCGGAGCCCTCCCACCGGTCGAGGAGGTCCTCGTCCTCGGTGGTGACGTCGTAGAGAACCACGAACACCCGCGCGTCGGGATCGTCGCGGTCCTCGGTCACCGTGGCCAGCGACCCCTCCCAGCCGATGTCGCCGCCCCCGAAGGTCAGACGCCAGCCCCGAAGCCATCCGGTGCCCGACATCGGCGAGTGCGGCGCGCGCTCGGCCATCTGCTCGGGATGCATGTTGGATCCGTAGGCGGCATAGATGGGCACGGAAGGAGCCTAGATGGTCGTCGCCGAGTCCGGAAGGCGACACCGTCGCCCCGGCGGTGTGTGCGACCACGTTCACACCGCCGCACCCGCACGACTAGTTTGGTAGGCGGCGGACACGGGGTCGACCGTCTCGCCGACCCGAGGGAACGCACCACCCCGCGCTCCCCGTCGAGCTACAACACGCAGCCGGACGCCGCATCCCCACAAAGGATGGCGCGACGACCCGGCGTGGAGAACAGGAGTGACAGTGACCAGGATCGTCATCATCGGCGGTGGACCCGCGGGTTACGAGGCGGCGCTCGCGGCGGCCGCCTACGGCGCCGACATCACGGTGATCGATTCGGACGGGATCGGCGGTGCCTGCGTGTTGTGGGACTGCGTGCCGTCCAAGACCTTCATCGCGTCCACCGGCATCCGCACCGAAGTCCGGCGAGCTGTCGACCTGGGAATCAACATCAAGACCGACGACACCTCGGTCACGCTCCCGCAGATCCACCAGCGGGTCCGCGACCTCGCGTTCGCGCAGTCCGCGGACATCCGCTCACGGCTCATCAGCGAGGGAGTCAATCTCGTCGCCGGTAGTGCGGTGCTCGACGAACGGCAGGTCGGCGTCTCGACACACAGCGTCGTCGCGACGCTGGCCGACGGGACCACCGAACGCTACGACGGCGACGTGGTGCTGTTGGCGACGGGAGCGTCGCCGCGCGTCCTGGACGACGCCCGGCCCGATGGCGAGCGCATCCTCACCTGGCGTCAGCTCTACGACCTCGAGGAACTGCCCGAACACCTCATCGTGATCGGCTCGGGCGTCACCGGCGCCGAGTTCGTCCACGCCTACACCGAACTGGGCGTGAAGGTGACGCTGGTGTCGAGCCGCGACCGGGTGCTCCCGCACGAGGACGAGGATGCGGCCCTGGTCCTCGAGGACGCGCTCGCCGAGCGTGGCGTCGAACTGGTCAAGCACGCCCGCGCCGACAAGGTAGAGCGCCACGGCGACTCGGTCACCGCGCACCTGGCCGACGGGTCGACCGTCACCGGCAGTCACGTGCTGATGACCGTCGGTTCGGTCCCGAACACCACCGACCTGGGGCTCGACCGCGCCGGCGTCGCCGTCGGCAAGGGCGGCTACATCGAGGTCGACCGGGTGTCCCGCACATCGGTCGCCGGGATCTATGCGGCGGGTGACTGCACCGGTCTGTTCCCGCTCGCCTCGGTGGCGGCCATGCAGGGCCGCATCGCGATGTATCACGCCCTCGGCGAGGGCGTGAGCCCGATCAAGCTGAAAACCGTTGCCTCCGCGATCTTCACACGCCCCGAGATCGCGACGGTGGGGGTGTCGCAGAACGCGATCGACACCGGCGAGTACCCGGCCCGCACCGTGATGCTGCCGTTGGCCACCAACCCGCGCGCCAAGATGAGCGGTCTTCGGCGGGGCTTCGTGAAGATCTTCTGCCGGCCGGCCACCGGCGTGGTCATCGGCGGTGTCGTGGTGGCACCGAATGCCTCCGAACTGATCCTGCCCATCGCCCTCGCGGTGCAGAACAAGCTCACGGTCGGCGACCTCGCGCAGACCTTCTCGGTGTACCCGTCGCTGACCGGGTCGATCACCGAGGCCGCGCGCCAGCTGGTGCGCCACGACGACTTGGACTGAGTCGGGCCTTCCGCTGTGCACAGGCGGTGCCGGTGTTCACCGCGGCCGGGGATGCCACGGTAGGGTCGGACGAATTCGTTCGTCCCGGCCAGCGACCAAGGGGGTGTCGTGACCTCGCCGGAGGAGTCCTACAACACCCACGGCAGTCGCAACGAGCGCATGTTCGACGGCGACCGCACGCAGTGGGCCGGTATGAGCATCGACGAGATCCTCGACGTCCTGAGCACCATGGAACCGGGACGTGCGAGTGGTGACGTCCAGACGATCCTGACGGCGATCGAGTCCGTCCGGCGAGCGGCCGAACGGATGCATGCGATGTTCGGCGACAGCATGCTGGGGCTGGCGTCCGACGCGGCGCTGGAAGCGGGCCGGTCACTGTCCGCTGATCTGGCAACGACGTCGGACACCGCGAGCCGGATCGGTGATGCGCTGACCGGTGCGACGGGCATCCTCGGGTCGGCGCGCGGCCAGGAGGGACGGCTGCGCGAGTTGCAGCAGCACATCCGGGACCACCCCGAGGACGCCCCCACGGTGCGGCATGAGGCCGATCGAACCATGACGGGCGCGTACTCGTCGCCGATGATCGGGCTGCAGCACTCTCTCCCGCACGATCCGTCCGGCGCGAACGGGGTCACCGGCGGCCTCGGGTCAGCAGCGGCCGATGTGCCGTCCGGCACCGGGGGCTCTGGGTCGGATGCCGCGCGGGGCCAGGCGGGCAACACCGTGGATGCCGGTGACTTCGGCCGCCCGGCATCCTCCGGTGTGCCGGTGCCGGCCGGGGCGGCCGGGCCACCGCCGGGAGGTGGCGGCCCGGGTTCGTCGACGACGCCGGCGGGTCCGGCAGGTCCGCCGTCGGGCCCCGCGGGACGCGGTGGCACCGATGGGTCCGACGGCCTCGTGCGTGGTGGTCGTGCGACCCCCGATTCGACGCCACGAGGTGCGGCGACCTCGGGATCGCATCGTGGCGTGGGCCCCGACGGGACCGGGGAGTCCGGTTCCCGCGGAGGCGCTCCGGGCAGCGGCGTCGGATCGGGTGTCCCCGCGTCGATGGCCACGCCCGCCGTCCTGACTCCCGGGGCGCTGCCACCACCGCTCTCGGCCCCGTCCGCCACTCCGACACCGGCGTCCCCGACGGCCGGCGCACCCACATCGGCAACCCCGGCCGGCCCGGTCGGCCAGCGCCCCGCGGGGATGCCACCCGCCGGCATGCCGGGTGGCGGCCGGCGCCCCGGGGCGGACGACGCCCCCCACCGCGCCGCGCCATACCTGCACAACCGGGCACACGGGGCGGAGATCGTCGGCGACATGCCGCTCGTGGGTCCGCCCGTCATCGGCGACTGGATCCGGCAGGCGTTCCCGACAGTCCCCGAACCGCGCCCGGCCGATCCCGGCGAGACCTCGTCCCCGCGGTCCGCCCCGCCCCGCGACGCCGATTCCCCTGACGGCAACGGCACTGCAGCGCAACCGGTTTCGAACGACGACCGAACGACCGCGGACGGTCCGGTCCCCGCGAGACCGGAGCCGGTGTGATCGGGAAGTCCCGCAGGCGACGACGGGTGACACCGTGCTGAGGCGTGTCGACCGGCTGCCCGGCGGCGTCGCCCGACTCGTCGATGCGGTCCCGGACGAAGACCTCACCGCGTGTCTGCACCTCATCGTCGCCACCGTTCTGGATGTGACGGCGGTGTCGACGCCCGAGATCCGGGAGATCATCGGCCAGTGGCGTCGGCAGGGCGGTACGACGGCGGCGGGGATCGCCCGGCTCCGTCTCGTCGCGGCCCAACACGACTTCGACGCGTTCGCGCATCAGCGCCGCGGCGACGTCGGCGCCCAGCGCGAGAGCTTCCGGCGCGCCCGCGCCGTCGATTGCGCGGTCGCGGCGATGTCGACGTCGGCCGCCGGCGAATCACCCCGCGACGCGCTCCGCGACACGGCATACGAGGCCGCGGCCGCGCTCGGCGGGAGTGCCGGCGTGGTCGCCGTCCTCGCCGACCACGTGGTGTGAGGGGCGGCCCCGTCAGGTCAGGCCGAAGCTGTGCTCGACCGCCCGGTTCCACCCCGCATAGAGGCGGTCGCGTTCGTCCGCATCCATCCCCGGCTCCCACCGCTTGTCCTCGGCCCAGTTGGCGCGGATGTCGTCCTCGCTCTCCCAGAAGCCCACCGCCAGCCCGGCCGCGTAGGCCGCGCCGAGGGCGGTCGTCTCGTTGACGACCGGGCGCACGACGGGTACGTCCAGGATGTCGGCCTGGAACTGCATGAGCAGTTCGTTCACCACCATCCCGCCGTCGACCTTCAGCGTCGACAGGTCCACCCCGGAGTCGGCCTGCATCGCCTCGATGACCTCACGCGTCTGGAAAGCGCTGGCCTCCAGCGCCGCTCGCGCGATGTGGCCCTTGTCCGCGAACCGGGTCAGACCCACGATGACGCCACGGGCATCGGAGCGCCAGCGCGGTGCGAAGAGTCCGGAGAACGCCGGGACGAAGTAGACGCCGCCGTTGTCGTCGACCCCGCCGGCCAGTTTCTCGACCTCGGACGCCTGCGAGAACAGCCCGAGGTTGTCGCGCAGCCACTGGATGAGCGAACCGGTCACCGCGATCGAGCCCTCGAGTGCGTATCGTGCGGGCTGCTCGCCGATGCGGTAGCAGACGGTGGTGAGCAGTCCGTGCTCGCTGAAGACCGGCTCGGTGCCGGTGTTGAGGAGCAGGAAGTTGCCGGTCCCGTAGGTGTTCTTGGCCTCGCCCGGTTCGAGGCAGGCCTGGCCGAAGGTCGCGGCCTGCTGGTCGCCGAGGATGCCGGCGAGCGGTACCCCGGGGAGGGGGCCGTTGCCCCGGAGGGCGCCGAAATCGCCTGAGGAACTCCTGATCTCGGGCAGCATGGCCATCGGGATGCCCATCTCGGCGCAGATGTCGGCGTCCCAGGTCTGGGTCCGCAGGTCCATCAACATGGTGCGCGATGCGTTGGTGACATCCGTGACGTGCCGGCCGCCGTCCACCCCGCCGGTCATGTTCCAGGCCATCCAGGAGTCCATTGTGCCGAAACACAATTCACCGTTCTCGGCGCGTTCGCGGAGGCCGTCGACGGAATCGAGGAGCCAGCGGGCCTTCGGGCCGGCGAAGTAGGTCGACAACGGCAGGCCGGTGCGATCGCGGAACCGGTCCATGCCGACATCTCCGGCCAGCTCGGTGCACAGATCATCGGTTCGCGTGTCCTGCCACACGATGGCGTTGTGCACCGGCTTGCCGGTGTCGCGCTCCCAGATCACGGTGGTCTCGCGCTGATTGGTGAGGCCGCAGGCGACGATGTCCTTCGCGGTCAGTTCGGCCGACGCGAGGGCAGCGGCGCCGACGCGCCGGGTGTTACGCCAGATCTCGGCGGCGTCGTGCTCGACCCAGCCCGCGCGCGGGAAGATCTGTTCGTGTTCGAGCTGCTCGACGCCGACGACGCGCCCCTTGTGATCGAAGATCATCGCCCGGGTCGAGGTGGTGCCCTGGTCGATCGCCGCCACATATTTGCCTGACCTACCCACGCCGGACAGTGTCGCACGCTGTCCGACTCGCCGAGATCAATTAGGCTCGGCAACCATGAACACCGAGTTCAACCCGGACCGGCCGGCCGACATGGGGCCCCTCTACCGCGCCGAGGCGTGGCGGAGATTCGGGGAGGAGCAGTTCGACGTCGTGGTCATCGGCGGCGGCGTGGTGGGCGTCGGCGCCGCACTCGACGCGGCGACGCGCGGCCTGCGGGTGGCGCTCGTGGAGGCGCGCGACATCGCCTCGGGCACGTCGAGCCGGTCGTCGAAGATGTTCCACGGTGGGCTCCGTTATCTCGAGCAGCTCGAATTCGGGCTCGTGCGTGAGGCTCTGCGCGAACGCGAGTTGTCGCTGCGGTTCCTCGCCCCGCACCTGGTGAAGCCCCTGCCGTTCCTGTATCCGCTCACGCAACGTGTCTGGGAGCGGCCCTACGTCGGAGCCGGCATCTTCCTCTACGACCGGATGGGTGGCGCCAAGTCCGTTCCCGGACAACGGCATGTCACGCGATCGGGCGCGCTGCGCGTGGCGCCGGCACTCAAACGCAACTCGCTGATCGGCGGGATCCGGTACTACGACACGGTCGTCGACGACGCTCGCCACAGCCTCACGGTTGCCCGCACGGCGGCCAACTACGGGGCGGTCATCCGGACCTCCACCCAGGTGATCGGATTCCTGCGCGAGTCCGACCGCGTTCTCGGAGTCCGGGTGCGCGACACCGAGAACGGCGACGTCACGGAGATCCGTGCGCACTGTGTGATCAATGCCGCCGGGGTGTGGACCGACGAGGTGCAGGCGCTGTCCAGACAGCGCGGGCACTTCAAGGTCCGCGCCTCCAAAGGGGTGCACATCGTGGTGCCCCGCGACCGCATCGTCAGCGAGACCGCGATCATCCTGCGCACCGCCAACTCGGTGCTGTTCGTCATCCCGTGGGAGACGCACTGGATCATCGGCACCACCGACACCGACTGGAACCTCGACCTCGCGCATCCGGCCGCCACCCGCGCCGACATCGACTACATCCTCGAACGCGTCAACGAGGTCCTCGTGACCAAGCTGACCCACGACGACATCGAAGGTGTGTACGCGGGACTGCGTCCGTTGCTCGCCGGTGAGGACGACGAGACCTCGAAGCTGTCGCGCGAGCACGCGGTCGCGACCGTTGCACCCGGTCTCGTGTCGATCGCGGGCGGCAAGTACACCACCTACCGGGTGATGGCCGCCGACGCCGTGGACGCCTGCAACGACTTCATCCCCACCCGCGTCGCGCCGTCGATCACCGAACGGGTCCCGCTGCTCGGCGCCGACGGCTACTTCGCGCTCATCAACCAGTGCGAGCACCTGGGGCAGCGTTTCGGCTTGCACCCGTATCGCATTCGGCGGTTGCTCAACCGGTACGGCTCACTGATCGACGACGTGCTCTACTACGCCGACGGTGACAAGAGCCTGCTGCAGCCGCTCGCCGCGGCGCCGCAGTATCTGCGCGTCGAGGTGGTGTATGCGGCGGTCGACGAGGCGGCGCTGCATCTCGAAGACGTGCTCGCCCGCCGCACCCGTATCGCCATCGAGTACTCCCACCGCGGGGTCGACTGCGCCGACGAGGTGGCCGACCTGCTCGCGCCGTTGCTCGGCTGGACCACCGAGCAACGCGACTTCGAGGTCGCGACCTACATCGCGCGGGTGGAGGCCGAGGTGGCCTCCCAGCAGCAGCCCGATGACGACTCCGCCGACGCACTACGCGCCGCGGCGCCCGAGGCGCGCGCCGAGATCCTGGAGCCGGTGCCCGTTCCGAAGTGACGGCGGCCCGGTCAAGTCGGGACGTTGGCCTCTGTCCCTGCCCCTGATCGCGCGGCACGATCGGGGTGGGGGAGAAGGAGACGGTCATGGTCGACGAATCGGTTCGGGTACTCACCCCCGACGAGGCCTGGAAGCTGTTGGGAGCCGCTGATTTCGGCAGGCTCGCCCTGAGTGTCGACGGTCAACCCGACATCTTCCCGGTGAACTTCCACGCGATCGACGGCCGCATCCTGCTGCGGTCCGGCGAGGGCACCAAATTGTCGGAGCTGGCGGTGAATTCGCGGGTGGCGTTCGAGACCGACGGACACACCGACGCCGACGGCTGGAGCGTGGTCGCCAAGGGGACGGCGCGGATCCTCGTGTCGTTCCACGAGATCGAGGCGGCCGACCAGCTTCCGCTGCGACCCTGGATCGCAACGATGAAGTACCACTACGTGGAGATCACGGTCGACTCGATCACGGCCCGCCGCTTCGAGTTCGGGCCCGAGCCCGAGCGCTACCCCGTGTGAGGGGGCCGCGGCCGCCTCAGATCTGACACCGGGGACACCAGTAGACCGAGCGCTCCCCGCCGGGGGATTCGTGTTCGCCGCGCTTCACCGGGGTCGCACAGCGCCGGCACAACCGACCGTGACGGCCGTACACCCACATCCGCGCGTTGGGTGAGGTGTTGCCCGTGGTGGTGCGCGCCGAGCGCATCCGGTTGGCCCACAGGAGGCGCCGGCTGAGATCGACCACCGGGCCGAGATCCACCTCGCCCACCGGCCGGGTGGGGAGGACACGGCGGAGGAAGCAGATCTCACTGCGGAAGACGTTGCCGATCCCCGCGATCAGGCGTTGATCGAGGAGTGCCGACCCGATGGTCTCGTCGGGGTGCGCGGCGAGTCGCCGGATCGCCTCCTCACGATCGAAGTCGTCGGCGAGCAGGTCGGGACCGAGGTAGGCGAGCGCCGCGTCCGGGTCGGCGAGGAGTTCGAGGACCCCCAGGTCGAAACCCACGGCCTCGTGGTCGGCAGTTCGCAGGACCGCACGCGCTTGATAGGCGGGCCGCCGCCACCGTTGCCCGCGAGGATGAACGTGCCAGGCCCCCTCCATCTTCAGGTGCGAGTGGATGCTGACGGCGTCGCCGGCTCCCGGGCTGCTCTCGGCGACGTCGATCAGCAGATGTTTGCCCACCGAGCGCACCGCCGACACCTCCCGTCCGGAGAGATCCGCGGTCGCCAGTGACGGGATGCGGAAGTCCGACGACTCGAGCACGCGACCGGCGAGACCGGCCCGCAGACGCGCCGCGGCGGCGAAGACGGTGTCGCCCTCAGGCATCGCTCTCCTCAGGCATGATCACCGTAGCGTAGCCGGATGCCGCGCGGGGTCGTCGAGAACCCGGCTTCGACGAGCACCTTGCCGAAGTCGGTGGCGCGCACCGGCTCCGAGTCGATGTGATCGATCGTCAGGCGGGAGATCCGGCCGCGCCGAACCAGTGCGACCAGCGCCCCGGCCGCCGACTCCAGCCGCGGGATGGAATCGCTGAACGTGAGCAGCGTCTTGCCACCGCGCTCGACGAAGCACACGAGTTCGCCGTCGACGAGCACCACGAGCGCCCCCGGTTTGCGACCCGGGCGGTGTCCGGCCTCGGTGTCGCGGGACGGGGGCCAGTCCAACGCCGCACCGAAGGGGTTGGCCGGGTCGGTCGCGGCCAGCACTGTCGCCTCGCGGGGCGGTTTGCGATCGGGGAGTGCATGCCGACGCAGCTCGTCGACCGTGGCGGGCGAGGCGAACTGCGCCCCGCCGAGACCGTCGACGTAGTAGCCGCGGCGGACGTGTCCGTTGTCCTCGAAGACGGTGAGCGCCTTGTAGACCCGCGCGAATCCGCCGGTGACCTCTTCGGAGACGACGCTCCCGCGGGTGATCACGCCGTACCGGGTGAGCAGTTGGTCGCAGAGGCCCTGGGTGGCGATCGTCGGTTCGGTCGAGGGATGGTCGAGGGCGAACCAGCGGCCGCTCGCGGTCGGGGACACCGGCGGTGACGTGGAGTGTTCGGTCAGGTACCGGGCGGACAGACGACCGGCGCGGAGGCGGGGCGCCCGCCCCCGTGCGCGATGAGCCGGGGCCGAGCGAGGGGCGGACGGGTTTCGTCGTGGCTGCAGGAGGGCCCGGACGGGCGCGAAGCTGTCGTTGCTGACCTGTCCCGCCCACACCAGGTCCCACAGAGCGGTCTCGATGTCGGCGGCAGGCGTCGTGGTGCCGGTGCTGATGTCGGCGGCGATCTGTGGGAAGCGCAGTGCGCCGCCGGGTTCGAGTGCGGCCGTGACCCCGTCGTGCACCGGGGTCGTGTCGATCTCGTTGGCGTCGGGCAGCGTGAGGACGGCGACGTCGGCCGGATGCAGCGCGACCCACCCGTCGGAGTTGCCGATCCGGCCGTGCCCCGACCAGATCACCTCGCCGGCGCTGAGCAGTTCGTCGAGCATCGGCGGCGCGTAGTCGGAGACCCGCGCGGGCAGGACCAGTGACTCCCATGCCGACGCCGGGAGCGGGAATCCGGCGAGCTGGTCGATGACGGTCGCGACCCCGTCCACGCCGCGCAATCTGGTCCCGGGCGAGGCGTGCTGCCAGTCGAGGAGGAAACGGGTGAGGACGTCGGTGCCGACCGGAGCGACCTCGGCGCGGCTCGCCGCGAGGGAACCGCGTCGGATCTGCCCCAGCACGTCGGTGTGGCACCACTGGCCCTCCCGCGGAGTGGTGTCGCCACCCTCCGGCAGGAAATCGCCCTCGACGACGCGTCGTTCCGAGGCCAGGCGGTTCAGGGTGTCGCGCACGACCCCGGTCGCGATGCCCAGCGCCGCGGAGGCCTCGGGCACGGTGAACGGCCCGTGGGTACGGGCATACCGGCCGATCAGGTCCCCGACCGGATCGGGGACCGGTTCGAGAAAGGCCGCCGGGATACCCAGCGGTGCAGGGACTCCCAGCGCATCCCGCAACCGCGCGGTGTCGTCGATTGCGGCCCACAGCGCGCGCGAGTTGTGGTTCACCGAGATGATCTGGCCGCTGCGGTGCAACTCGGCGAGGACATCGGTCGCCGGCTCGTCGCCGCGGTACCGGGCCTCGACCTCCTCGGTGGTGAGGGGTCCCAGCCACCGCAGCAGGTCGACGACATCCTCGGCGTCGCGGGCCTGGCGTTCGGGAGACAGGCGTTGGAGACGGGCGATCACGTCGGCGATGACGGCCGGATCGAGGAGTTCGCGGAGGTCGACGCGACCGAGGAGTTGTGCCAGCAGGCTGGTGTCGAGAGAGAGCGCGGCCGCCCGGCGCTCGGCGAGCGGGGCGTCGTCGGCGTACATGAACGCCCCGACGTAGCCGAACAACAACGATGCGGCGAACGGTGACGGGCTCTGTGTCTCGGTCTCCACGACCCGGATGCGGCGTGTGCGGATGCGGGTCAGCAGATCGAGGAGGGCGGGGAGGTCGTAGACGTCCTGCAGGCACTCTCGGACGGCCTCGAGCACGATCGGGAAGTCGGGGAACTTGGAGGCGACGGACAGCAGTTGGGCGCTGCGCTGGCGCTGCTGCCACAGCGGGGCACGCCGTCCGGGGTCGCGTCGCGGCAACAACAGTGCGCGAGCGGCGCATTCGCGGAACCGGGAGGCGAACATCGACGAGTCCGCGAGACCGTCGGTCACGAGCTGCTCGACCTCGTCCGGGTCGAGGAGGAACACGTCGGCACCGGGCGGGGCGTCGTCGGTGTCGGGCATGCGCAGGATGATCCCGTCGTCGGAGGCCGTGGTGGCACCCTCGATGCCCAGGGTCTCCAGCAGGCGCTGCGAGATCGCGCTCGCCCAGGGTGCGTGGACACGTAAACCGTAGGGGGAGTGCAGGATCACCCGCCAGTCGCCGAGCTCGTCACGGAACCGCTCGACCACCAGGGTGCGGTCGGTGGGGAGGTGTCCGGTCGACTCCCGCTGCTCGGCGATGAGGGTCTCGAGGTTGGTGCGGGCGTTGTCGGTGAGGCCGAGGCGTTCGGCATGGTCGTCGAGCTTGCCGGGGTCGGCGATCGCACCGGTGAACGCACCGATCGCAGCGCCGAGTTCGGCGGGGCGTCCGATCGCGTCGCCGATCCAGAACGGCAACCGGCCCGGCTGACCGAACGCGGGGGAGACCAGGACGCGGTCGTGGGTGATGTCCTCGATCCGCCAGCTGGTCGCGCCGAGTGCGAAGACGTCGCCGACACGCGACTCGTAGACCATCTCCTCGTCGAGTTCGCCGACGCGCGTTGCCTTCTCGCCGACCATGAACACACCGAAGAGGCCGCGGTCGGGGATGGAACCGCCCGAGGTGACCGCGAGCCGCTGCGCTCCGCGCCGGCCGGTGATCACCCCGGCGTCGCGGTCCCAGTTCACCCGCGGGCGCAGTTCGGCGAACTCGTCCGACGGAAAACGACCCGCGATCAGGTCGAGGGTCGCGTCGAAGACGCCCCGGCCCAGTTCGCGATAGGGCGCCGCGCGGCGAATCACCTCGTACCAGTGGTCGACCTCGAGGTCGTCGACCGCGGCGGCCGCGATGGTCTGCTGGGCGAGGATGTCGAGGGGATTCTGCGGGACCTTGATCTCCTCGATCGCCCCGTCGAGCATGCGGCTCACCGTCACGGTGCAGTGCAGGAGATCGGTGCGGTGCTTCGGGTACAGGATGCCCTGGCTGATCTCGCCGACCTGGTGGCCGGCGCGGCCGATGCGCTGCAGCCCGCTGGCCACCGACGGCGGGGACTCCACCTGGATCACGAGGTCGACCGCGCCCATGTCGATGCCGAGTTCGAGGGAGCTGGTCGCGACGACGCAGGACAGGCGCCCGGCCTTCAGGTCGTCCTCGATCTGGGCGCGCTGCTCCTTGCTGACCGAGCCGTGATGCGCGCGGGCCAGGACGGGTTCGGCGCCCGAGCTCGCGCCGCTGCCCATGACGAACGCGGGGGCGCCGCCGGCGACCGACGGATTGCCGGTCGGTTCGGCCGGCTGCCCGTGGCGTTCGGCGTGGATCTCGTTGAGCCGGGCGGTGAGTTTCTCGGCGAGGCGCCGGGAGTTGGCGAACACGATCGTCGCCCGGTTGGCCTCGATCTGGTCGACGATCGAGGCCTCGACGTACGGCCACAGCGACCCGGCGGTCGGGGAGAACGCGTCGTCGAGTGCGGCGGGGTCGGCATCGGACACCGGGGGTGGGATGTTGGCCATGTCCTCGACCGGAACATCGACGCGGAGGTCGAACGTCTTGTCGGCCTTGGGCTTGACCACCTGACACGGCGCGGCGCCGGACAGGAACCCCGCCACCACCTCCGGCGGCCGGACGGTCGCCGACAACCCGATCCGCTGCGCGGGCTTCTCGAGCAGCTCGTCGAGTCGTTCGAGGGTCAGCGCGAGGTGCGTACCGCGCTTGGTGGCGGCGACCGCGTGCACCTCGTCGACGATGACGGCCTGGACGCCGGTGAGGCTCTCTCGCGCGGCCGACGTGAGCATCAGATACAGCGACTCCGGCGTCGTGATCAGGATGTCGGGCGGTGTCTTGACCAGTGCGCGGCGGTCCGCGGCGGAGGTGTCACCGGACCGGACGCCGACGGTGATGTTCGGTTCGGGCAGGTTGAGCTCCTGAGCCGCCCGCGTGATGCCGGTCAGCGGGGCCCGCAGGTTGCGTTCGACGTCGACGGCCAATGCCTTGAGCGGCGAGATGTAGAGGACCTTGGTGCCGGCGGGCCGCGAGTCCGGGTCGGCGGCGAGGCGGTCGAGGGCCCACAGGAACGCGGCGAGGGTCTTGCCCGATCCGGTGGGGGCGATGACCAAGGTGTGCGAGCCGTCGGCGATCGACGTCCACGCACCCTTCTGCGCGGCGGTGGGAGCGGTGAAGGCGCCGGAGAACCACCGTCGGGTGGGGGCGGTGAAGCGGTCGAGCACCGAAGCGCGGGGCATCTCTCCACTATGTCTCACGCGTACGACAGAGCGCGGTATAGAGTCATCCCACGCCTGTGCGGGGAATCCGGTGAGAGTCCGGAACGGTCGCGCCACTGTGAACGCTGCCCATATCGACACCGTAGATATGTCGACGCGGTCGACGTGTCGACATATCGACGCGGTCGATGGTGACGGGGTGACGTGAGTCAGGATGCCGTGCCGGCGCGTAGCAGTCCTCCGGACTGCTACACCACGACATCTCCGACGCGAGATCGGCGAAAGGACCCCACCATGACAGCTCCCCGCACTGTTGCAGCCGTACAGGCCGCCCCGGCCCGTGCCCTGCCCGTACCGAACCTGTCGGTCGCGAGTGCAGCCCTCTGGCTCAGCCTGACCGTGCTCCTGGCGGGTCTCGCCTACTACTTCCTCGGGTACGACCAGGGCGTCGTGTCCGTCTTCGGCTCCGACACCCACGTCCACGAGTTCGTGCACGACGCACGCCACTTCCTCGGCTTCCCCTGCCACTGAGCCGGCCTGACCGGCCGTATCCCACAGGAAGCCAAGTACATATGGAGAAGAAATTCATCGGCGCCGGCCTGCTCGCAGGTCTGATCGCCGGAATCGTCTCGTTCGTGTTCGCCCGGTTCTACCTCGAACCGGTCGTCGCCAAGGCCATCGACTACGAAGGCGCCCGTTCGGAGGCCGAGGAGGCACTGGCCCACGCCGCCGAACCGGGTGGCCACACGCACGGTGAGGGCGGCGAGCTGTTCACGCGGGCCATGCAGGAGAACCTCGGCGCCGGTGTCGGCAACGTCGTGTTCGCGGTGTGCATGGGTGCGTTCTTCGCGGTGGCGTTCACGGTGCTCTGGAGTCATCTCGGCAGTCGCCATCCGGCGACCGACCCGCGCGCGGTCGCGGGTGTGCTCGGCGCGATCGGTTTCGTCGCCGTGTTCGCCGTTCCGTTCTTCGCCTACCCGGCGAATCCGCCCGCCGTCGGCGACGACGACACCATCGGCGAGAGGACCGGAGCCTTCCTCACCATCAGTGTGGCGTCGGTGATCCTGGCCATCGCGGCCGTGGTCCTGGCGTTGTGGCTGCGTCCGCGGATCGGCGGATTCGTCTCGGCCGTCGCCGCTGTCGCGGCCTACCTGGCCGGCATCGCGATCGTGCTCGCGTTCCTGCCGTCCTTCAGCGAGGTCCCCGAGCCGGTTCGCAACGACGCGGGTCAGATCGTGTTCCCGGGCTTCCCCGGTGACGTGATCGGGGACTTCCGGGTCTACGCCATCGCCAACCAGGTGATCCTGTGGACGGTTCTCACCGTGGTGTTCGCCCTGCTGCTGGGGGCGATGGCGCGCTCGCGTACCGCCGACCGCGCCCCGGCGGTCGCCGCCCAGCACTGAGGCGGCGATCGTTTCGCGCATGCAGATCATCACCGCCGGTCGCACCGGCCCCAATCGGTCGGTGCGATTCGGCGGTGATCCGGTTCTGGACGAGCGGGGCCGCCGGGACGTGCTCCGCCTGGCCGCGACTTCCGCGCGCACGATCGACAGTTGCGGTCCGGAGATCGCGACCCGGGAGACCGCCGAACTCCTGGGTGCCTCCGACGCCCTCGTCGACGACGCCCTGCGAACGCTGGACGTCGGAACGTGGGCCGGGCGGACTCCGGAGGAGATCGATCCCGCCGATCTCGGCGCATGGTTCGCCGATCCCGGTGCCCGGCCACACGGGGGTGAGAGTGTCGAGGATTTCGTCGGCCGAGTCCACGCCTGGCGCGTCGGGCACTCCGGGCTCGCCGACCGTTGTGTGGTGGTGGCGATGCCGGTTGCCCAAGCCCTGCTGTGCCCGGACGCAGAGCGGTTCTTCGCCCACGAGGTCCGCCCCGCGACCATCTACACCTGCGCGAACACCTGATAGGAACAGATTCGCGACGGCGTACCTAGACATCGGCAGTGACTCCTGACACAGTTGGGGACGACGAAACTGAAACATGTTCGCCCCCGGGCGGACACCGGTCTGGGAGTGTGACGATGTTCGAGTGGTCCGATGAAGATCTGATGGTTCGGGACGCCTTGCGGGCGTTCATCGACAAGGAGATCCGGCCCCATCTCGACGAACTCGAGTCCGGCGTCCTGCCGCCGTACGACATCACCCGCAAGCTGTTGTCGAGCTTCGGTGTCGATGCCATGGCCAAGGATGCGCTCGAGAAAGAACTCGAGGCAGAAGCCAAGGGGGAGAAGAAGAAGTCCTCCGGCGACGGCGGCGGCATGGGTGGCTCGATGTTCATGATGGTCAACATCGAACTCGCGGGTGTGTGTCTGGGCCTCGTCGCGTCGCTGGGTGTGAGCATGGGGTTGACCGCCTCGACCATCCGCGGCAAGGGCACGCTGGCGCAGAAGAAGCGGTGGCTGCCCGAGCTGGTGACCATGGAGAAGGTCGGCGCCTGGGCGATCACCGAACCCGACTCCGGGTCGGATGCGCTCGGCGGCATGAAGACCACGGTTCGTCGTGACGGTGACGACTACATCCTGAACGGGCAGAAGACCTTCATCACGAATGGCCCCTACGCCGACACCATCGTCGTGTTCGCCAAGCTCGACGACGGCAGCGGAACGCCGATGCGCGACCGCAAGGTGCTGTCGTTCGTGCTGGACAAGGGTATGCCGGGGCTCACCCAGGGCAAGCCGTTCAAGAAGATGGGCATGATGAGTTCGCCGACCGGTGAGCTCTTCTTCGACAGCGTCCGCGTCGGCAAGGACCGTCTCCTCGGTGAGACCGAGGACACCGGCGCCGATTCGCGTGGATCCGAGGGCGCCAAGGCCGGTTTCACCGCGGAGCGCGTCGGGATCGCCGCCCTGTCGCTGGGCATCATCAACGAGGCGCAACGGCTGTCGATCGATTACGCGAAGAACCGCAAGCTGTGGGGTCAGGAGATCGCCCAGTTCCAGCTCATCCAGCTGAAGCTGGCCGAGATGGAGGTGGCGCGGATCAATGTCCAGAACATGCTCTTCAGCGCCATCGAACGCGGCAAGGCGGGTAAACCGCTCAGCCTGTCCGAGGCGTCGGCGATGAAGCTCTACTCGTCGAAGGCGGCCACCGACGTCGCCATGGAGGCGGTGCAGCTGTTCGGCGGCAACGGTTACATGGCCGAGTACCGCGTGGAACAGCTTGCGCGCGATGCCAAGTCGCTCATGATCTACGCGGGGAGCAACGAGATCCAGGTGACCCACGTCGCCAAGGGGCTGCTTCGCGGCTGAGGTACACGCTCCAGCTGTGGTCAGGCGGCGCGGTGGGGACGCCACGCCAGGTACCACAGCTGGAGCCAGTCCAGTTGCGGTGGCGCGATCCGGGTCTCGGGTCGGTGCCGTGGCACGCGGACGCGCAGCGCACCGGGCGTGATCGTGCACCGCACCGGCGTCGTGAGCTGGAGCGACTCGCCATCGACCCCGACGGGGATGACCTCGGCGTCGGCGTCGACGGTCACCTCGGTGGCGGTCCGCTGGACGAGCCCCTGATCGTGCGTACGCCGCAGGAGTCCGACGGCCTGCCGGGTGTCGGACACCGAGACGGTGACGACGCCCAGGCGCCCCTCGTCGATGCGGGTGCGACGACCGAGCCCGGCCACGTCGTTGGTGGCATACGGGCCGTTGCTGACCAGGATCGCCTGGGGGTCGGCAACCGACTCGTTCCCGATGACAGCGCGCAGACCAGACGTCGAGCCTCTGCCCAGCAGGTCGGGGAGCATGCGTAACACCGTGCGCGTCTTGTCATCCCGGTATTGCGGGCTCTGGACGACTTCGGCGTAGATCCCGAACGACGCGTTGTTGACGAAGGGGCGGCCGTTGATGTGACCGAGGTCGACGCGGAACTCGACGCCGTCCCGTAAAGCGTCGAGACACCGGGCGGGATTCTGACGGTCGAGTCCGAGATCGAGCGCGAAATGGTTTCGGGTGCCGGCGCTGACGACCAGGAAGGGGACGCCGGATTCGGCGGCCACGCCCGCGACGAGCGCCTGGGTGCCGTCACCGCCCGCGACCCCGAGCAGGTCGGCTCCGCGGGCCACGGCGTCTCGCGCCAGCTGCACCACGTCGATCTCCACCGGCCCGTCGAGCAACGCGACTTCGGCGCCCAGGGACTCGGCCTGACGCTGCAGGTCGAACCGGACGACCTTCCCGCCACCGGAACGTGGATTCATGATGATGAACGGACGGTGGACATCCGGGGCCGCGTGCTCGGGCATCAGCGAGTCGATGCGGGACGGTCGGAGCGCGCGCCGGCCGCACCCCACCGCTGCGCCGGCCAGCAGCGCGGCGACGATCACGACCCACAGCTGTCGCTCGCGGATGAGGAACACCACGAGCAGGGGGACGGGGGCGACGGCGAGAACGGCCGCGACCACCCGTAGGACGCCCCGGCTGATCAGGAACCAGTACAGCGCGACGACGATGACCATGACGCAGCCGACGCAGATGATCAGCAGACCGAGAAGGCCGAGGATCCCCGCGGCGGCCACCGGGAGCAGGATCGCGGCCACGGCCAGGGCCATGGCCGCGCGCGCCCACCACCTGCGAGTGGTGGGCGGCGCGACCTCGGCGGCGACCGACGCCTGGCTCATACGGTCTCGACGACCGGCGCCGCGTCGCCCGACGGCTTCTCCTCATCCGGCGTCGCCCCACTCTCGGCCCAGGTCTTCGCCGGCCTGATGACGAGTTCGAGGATCAGCAGGGCGAGGAGCCCGAAGACGGCGATGAGCAGCACCACCAGCCCGGTCGGATAACTCCAGAACACGAGGAGCAGCGCTGCGATACCGATGATCGCGCTGCGCAACGCGATCCGTGCACGGAACAGGCTCTCCTCGAACGCGTTCGGCGGTCGTGACCGCCGCATCCGTTGCACCGAGTCGAGGCCTTGGCCGAACCCGCGTCGCACCGCCGCGGCCGACGCCGACCCGCCCAGCAGGTAGGCCCCGACGGCGACCACGAGGCCGAGGACCGCCACGGCACGCAGGGCCAGACGCACCGGGTCGAGCACGGTGTCGATGGCGGCGGATGCGGCGTCGGGGGAGAGGATGTCGGGAGGCATCGCATCGAGGTAGAGCGCTCGCCCGATCAGCAGGCCGATGGCCAGGACGAGCATCGCGAGGACCAGCGAGAGCCCCGCGAGTGACAGAGCCCGCATGCGCCGGCCGCGGGGTGCGACCGCGACCGCGGCGAACGCGAGCGCGATCGTCAGCCACGGCAGGACGTCGGCGGCGGTGTCGAGCGCCGAGACGGCGCGTTGGGCCCGAACGAGTTCGGGCGAGCGGAAGAGGACGAACTGCTTGTCGACAGCGGGGATCTTCTCGGCGAAGGTGAATCCGCGGTCGAGCAGGCGTACCTTGACGTTGTCGATCACGGTGCCCAGCGAGATGCTCACCGTGCCGGAGTCGTCCACGGTCACCGACGACGGCCCGACATCGCCCGTCACCACCGCGACCAGGGCCGTGTGTGCGGCCCGATTCGCCTGCAACCACAGCGTTTCGAACTGATCGCTGGCGACGAATGACGACACGGTCTGCTGGACGAATCCGCGTGCCTGGCCGGCCAGCACCGGGGCGAGGCCCTCGACCGCACGATCGACGCGCGGTGCGTTCTCGGTGGCCGGAACCGCGTCGGTCAGGGTGGTCAGCGCGGACGCGGTGAGCGCCTCGACGTCGATGCGACTGAAGATCTCGTCGGTGATCGTGTTCGAGATCTCCGCTTGGACAGCGGGGTCCGAGGCGAGCGGCGCGACGGTGCTGACGTAGCGATCGGTGTCGAGGATCTCGCCGCGGACGAACCGCGAGGTCACCGAGGTGATGGCGAGCACCGCGACGAGCACGCACAGGAGCGCGACCGCGAACCAGCGCCACCGGTGCCGCTGTATCGACGTCGCGGCACCGGACGGAGGCCCGCTCCCGGTCTCCTGGCGTAACTGTGCGACTTCGGCTCTGAGTCGTTCGAGTTCGGTGCGTTCGGCATCGGTGATGCCGACGCTGCGCTCGACGTCGTGCCCGTTGGTGTCCGTGGTCATCTCGACCCCGCCTGGTCGCCCGGGCCCCCTACCGGTACTCGGCCTTGGGGTGCCAGGTGGACACGGCCCAGATGACCACGATGTCGAGGGCGATGATCAGGATCGACCACCACGGGTAGTAGGGCAACCACAGGAAGTTGGCGATGATCGACAGGCCCGCGATCACGATCGCGGTGAACCGCGCCCAGGTCGCGCCGTTCATGAGTGCGATACCGACGATGACCATCACGACGCCGAGGGCGATGTGAATCCAACCCCAGGTGGTGAAGTCGAGCTTGTAGACGTACTCGAGGCCGCGGACGAAGACCTCGTCCTCGGCGACGGCGGCAATACCCTGGGCGAGCTGGATGACACCGAGGACGGTCAGGATGATCGCGGCGCCGACGGATGTCCCCGCGGCGATGCCCTGCTTGACGGATGGACCGTGGTTCTCGTTGGTGGGTGCGGTGTGAGTCATGGCGACGCCCTTCTCTGGACAACTGTGACAAGCAGGAGTTTCCGCCCGAAGTTCCGCCGCCGCAAGCGATGGGCGAGAGTGGGCGCAGATTTGTGACCACCGCGCCGCGGCCCGATGTGGTTGTCGCGCAGAGTGTTCGCGGTGCTAACGAATCGAGTTCACTCCGACCGGGTGAGCCGCCAGATCCGGTCTCGCGACATCGGCGTCTCACAAGGCCTGACGCCCAGCGCCCGTCGGATCGCGTTGGCGAGTGCCGGCGCAACCGGGTTGTACGGTGACTCGCTCATCGACTTGGCGCCGAACGGACCCAGCTCGTCGCTGGTGTCGGCGAAATAGACCTCGGTGACGGGGACGTCGGCCATCTGCGGCACGCGGTAGACCCGGAAGACGTTCGTCAGTGGCCGCCCGTGGTCGTCGATCATGATCTCCTCGTACAGGGCGGTCCCGATTCCTTGTGCGACACCGCCTTCGACCTGTCCCCGGCACTGCTCGGGGTTCATCACGGTGCCGGCGTCGGCCGCATGGACCGATTGCAGGATGCGTACGGTGCCGGTCTCGGTGTCGACCGCGACGCGGAACGCCTGCACGTTGAACGCGATGGATCTCATCTCACCGCGTTCGGCGCCCGCGGCGACGGCGCGCGGGCCGCCCGGGTGGTCGACCCGGTTCGACGGATCGACGGCACCGATGAGGTCGGCGAACCCGACGACCCGGCCGTCGACGAGTGCGCCGTCGGCGACGAGTCCGATCGCTGTGGGTTCGGAGCCGGTGAGGCGCGCCGCAGCGTCGACGAGGGCGTCGCGCAGCGCGAGACAGGCCGAGTACACGGCCTTTCCGGCGACCGTCGTGCCGGCCGAGGCGAAGGCCCCGGTGTCGTGGGTGACGGCATCGGTGTCGCCGTGCCACAGCGAGACGCGATCCAGCCCGGTCGACAGGGCGGTGGCGACGATCTGGGCGTGCACGGTGGTGGTGCCGTTGCCGAACTCGGCGGTCCCGACCCCCACGTGGTAGGTGCCCGCGGCGTCGACCGCGACGGTGACGTCGGCGAAGTGCCCGCGCGGGGCCATGGTGGCGATCGCGGCGATGGCCATGCCCTCACCCACGCGCCATCGTTCGCCCGGCGGTGCCTCGACCCCGTTGCCGCTGCGCATCGCCCGCTCGGCGAGGTCGAGACACTGGTCCAGTCCGTAGCTGCCGTAGACCAGGTCGACCTCGGGCTCGGCGCGTGCGATGAGGAGTGGGTCGCCGTCGGCGACGGCGTTGCGACGCCGGAACTCGAACGGGTCGATGCCGAGTTCGATCGCGAGTTCGTCCATGGCGCTCTCCACGGCGAAGACCACCTGGCCGAGGCCGTAACCGCGGAACGCGCCCGAGGGCGGGTTGTTGGTGTAGACGACCTCGGCGTCGAGCCGCTTGACCGGGCAGTTGTACACCGACACCGATTCGGCGCAGGCGTGGAACATCACGCCGATCGCGTGGTTGCCGTAGGCGCCGGTGTCCGACAACAGGTTCACCCGCAGGCCCGTCAGCCGGCCGTCCTCGTCGGCGCCGACGTCGACGGTGACCCGCATCGGATGCCGGTAGGTGGTTCGGGTCAGCTCGTCGGTGCGCGTCATCTCGTAGGCGCAGGGTTTGCCCGTGCGGAGTACGGCGAGGGCGACGAGGTCCTCGGTCAGCATCTCCTGTTTGCCGCCGAACCCGCCGCCCACGCGGGCGCTGAAGACCCGGATGCGCTCGGGTGGCAGGTCGACGAGGAGCGCGAGCTCGTTGCGGACGAGGAACGGGACCTGCGTACTGGTCCGGATGACGAGGCGTCCGTGCTCGTCGAGCCACCCGATCGAGCCGTGTGTCTCGAGCTGGGCGTGCGAAACCCGTCCGCTGGACCAGGTTCCGTGCACGGTTGCCGACGACGCGGCGAGGGCGTCGTCGATGTCGCCGCCGAAACCCTCGTGGAAGGTGGCGACGACGTTGCGGTCGGCCTCGGCGACCCGGTCGGCGGGCGTGCGATCGGGGTGGAGCAGCGGCGCCCCGGGAGTTCGGGCCTCCTCCGGGTCGAACACCGCCGGGAGCACCTCGTAGGTGACGTCGATGAGCGCCAGCGCCTGGTCGGCGACGGCCGGGGACGACGCCACCACCGCCGCGACCCGTTGGCCGACGAACCGCACGACCGGGTCGAAGACGAGTGTGTCATCCGGGTCCTCGAGGCGATTCTCGTGCCGACCCGTGGAAAACCTGGCGGTCGAGACGTTCTCGTGGGTGAGGATCAGTTCGACGCCCGGGAGCGCGGCCGCGTCGGTGGTGTCGATGGCGGTGATCCGTGCGTGTGCGTGCGGCGACCCGAGCACGTGGATGTGCAACGTCCCGGGCGTCGGGACGTCGAAGGTGTACGGCTCGGTGCCGGTCACCACCCGTCGAGCCGCGATCGGGTTGACCGAACTGCCGACGAGGGGGCGTGGTCCGGTGGCCGGAGGCGCCGCGGTCGGGGCGTCGACGGGCGCGACGGCCGCGGTGATCGCATCCCAGATGGAGCGATAGCCGGTGCAGCGGCACAGGTTTCCCTTCATCCGGCGCGGCAGGTCGGGAAGATGGTCGGCGGTGACGGTGGAGGCCGTCACGATCATCCCGGCGGTGCAGAACCCGCACTGGAACCCGAAGTTGTCGACGAACGACTGCTGGACGGGGTGCAGGTCGTCCGGGGTACCGAGGCCGGAGACCGTCGTGACCGACTTCCCGGCGGCGCGATGAGCGGGAAAGATGCAGGAGTGCACGGGTTCTCCGTCGACGAGCACCGAGCACGCCCCGCAGTCCCCGGCGTCGCAACCCTTCTTGACCTCGTAATGGGCGTGCTCGCGCAACAACATTCGCAGGCATTGTCCCGCGGCGGGTTCGGCGTCGAGTTGCTCGCCGTTGACCTCGAACCTCATCCGTCGGCTCCGAATCCCTCGTCGGTCACCGGCGTCCGCCGGGCCAGTTCCGCTCGGATCTCCTCGCCCAGGACGGCCGAGACCCCGCGGCGCCAGTCGGCCGAGCCCAGCGGATCGGTGTAATAGCCGCTGGCCGCGACGATGTCGTCGTGGAGCGCGTCGCGGGTCGGCACCACGGGGTAGCGCAGGACCGTCGGCCATTCGGTGGCTGCGGTGATCCCGAAGGTGGCGGCGCCGTCGTCGTCGACCCGGCCGGTCACCACGGCCCCCGAGCGGCCGAGTTCGGCGAGGGCGATCTTGCGCACCGCGGTCCGCGCACGCAACGCATGACCAGGGAAATCGATGGCGCGCAGTACTTCTCCCGGTCCGAGCAGATTGATCCCGTTCCCGATGACCAGCTCGGCGACGGGCAGGTCGCGGTCGGTGCCGTCGGGTGTCCACACGTGCGCGGTCGCATCGAGTCCGACCGCGAGGGAGACCATCGACGCCGCGGCGAATGACCGGCAGATGTTGCCGCCGACCGTGGCCATGTTCCAGATCTTGAACGACGCCAGCAGCGCGTTCGCGCACTGCGCGAACATGGGTTGGGCCTCGAAGCCGGGGCGCGGCGGGATCGCGGCGAGCTCGGCGATCGTGCAGGTGGCCGCGATCCGGAGGCCGCCTCCGGGCAGGTTTTCGACAGGTGCCCAATCCATCTCGCTCAGGTCGACCAGTCCGGTGGTCGCCGGCTGTGGCTCGGAGAACACCCACGTGCCACCGGCGACGATCTGTTCACCGGGACCGGGGAACGCCTCGTCGCGGACGCGCGCGAACCGGTAGTGGGAGACGGCGGTGAGGTCCATCAGCGTGCCTTGTCGAGGAGGCGGGGTGCAGCGGTGAGTGGCTCCCACCGTACGAGGCCGATGCGCCCGCCGGAGCGGATCGCAGAGATCGACGTCGAAAGAAGCACGGCGTCACGCTACGTGCATCCGGTGCGGTCCGCATCTCGTGGCCGGCGGGCCGGTTCCGAGTCCTCGTCGTCGCGTCAGACCGGGGTTTCGGTGCTGCGTCCGTGCGCAGGAATCGCGAAGGCGACCACCGCGGCGATCACGCTCATCACGAGGGCGATGCCGGAGGCCCACAGATACCCCTCGGCGGTCGGGACCCCGATCGAGGTCCCGTCGGCGACGGGAACCGAGATCATCGACCAGGTGAGCAGCATGCCGACCGCCGCGGCGGCGGTCGAGGTCCCGACGATCCGCATGAGTGCGTTGACACCATTGGACTCACCGGTCTGCTCCACACTGACCGATTGCATGATCAGGGCCGGCATCGCGGAGTAGGCGATGCCGAGGCCCGCGCCGATGCAGCAGGCGATCACGAGCATGTGAATCCACGTCAGATCCCATGGGCCGGCGATCCCGACGATGAAGATCACGTAGCCGATGCCGATGATGACCGCGCCCAGGGCGAGCGAGATCCGCGCGCCGAAGACGGCGTTGATGCGGCCGCTGATGTGCGAGAACATGAACATGACCAGTCCGCTGGGCGCGAGGATCAGACTCGCGTGGACCATGTCGTACCCGAAGCCGTCCGGGCTGTTCGTCGGGGCCATCAGCAGCTGGATCGGGATGAGTTGCATGGCGTAGAAGGCGAACCCGGTGGCGATCGAGGCCAGATTCGTCAGCAGCAGGGGGCGCTTGGCCAGGATGCGGAGATCGATCAGCGGACTGGCGCGACGGAGCTCGACGAAAACCCACACGCTCGTGGACACCACGAAGCCGGCGAACAGGCCGAGCGTGAGTGGGTGGGACCAGCCCCACTCGGCGCCCTTCGACAGCGGCAGCAGCAAGCAGACGAGCAGCACGGTCAGGCCGAGCGCGCCGAGGGCGTCGAACCGGCCACCGGAGGGCTTGGCGGTCGAGCGCACCGTGAGGGCCACACCGACACCGGCCAGGGTGGCGGCGCCCGCACACGACCAGAACAGGGCGTGCCAGCTCACGTGTTGGGCGATGAGGGCGGCGACCGGTAGGCCGAGTGCACCGCCGATACCGAGCGAGGCGCTCATGGTTCCCACCGACGAGCCGAGGTGGCGGGGCGGGACGATGTCGCGCATCACGCTGATCCCGAGCGCGACGATGCCGAAGCCGAGACCCTGCAGCCCGCGGCCGATGATGAACAGCGGGAGGGATGTCGCGACGGCACACGCGACGGATCCGACGGCGACGAACCCGAGACTGACCAGGATGGCGAGGCGTTTGCCGTACATGTCGCCGATCCGCCCGCCGATCGGTGTCGCGACCGCCCCGAGCAGCAGGGTGATGGTGATCGCCCACGTGGTGTCGGAGGCGTCGGCGTGCAACAGCGCGGGGAGTTGGGGGATCAGCGGGACGATGATGGTCTGCATCAGCGCCACGACGATCCCGGCGAGGCAGAGCACCGCGACCGCCAGTCGGGGGTGGGGTTTCTCGGCGGCGTGATCGGGGGGCGGGAGATCCGGGGTACTGTCCGTTGTTCCGTCGGCGTCGGTGCGGCTGGTCACGCCGTCATCCCGCTGGTTCCGATCATCGATTGTTCACACCTCCGAACGATCAGGATATCGCGCGGGTCACCGACGCAAACGTTCGCGTCCGCCGGAGCGGGCCGGACCGGCCAGGCGAGCGGACTACCCGAGCTCGGCGGCGCCGACGGGGTGCGGCCATCGCGGGGTGAGTCCGTCGCCCGACGAGACGCCGCGGATACGGCGCATCACCCATGGCCCGAGGAAGGTCCGCGCCCATTCCGCATTCTGGCGTCGTTGCTCCCGCCGGGTCGCGACCGCGGCGGCGGCGAGGGTCGCCGGCGTGAGATCGTGGTCGACCCCGAGCAGGTCGAGGACCCGGCCGGACATGTGTGCGTGTCCGAGCGGCGACATGTGCAGGCGGTCGTTGTCCCACATGCGGTAGTCGTCATACCCCGGCATCCGCCAGAAATCGCAGATCAGTGCGCCGTGATGCTCGGCCACGGCGCGGACGAGTTCGTTGTAGATCGCGACGCGCCCGCGAAGCATCCGGAAGACCGGAGCCCATCCGGTGTCGTAGGCGGTGAAGACGACGACGGTGGCGCCGGTCGCGGCGAGGTCGCCGAGTGCTCGGTCGTAGCGCGCGATCATCGCGTCGACGTCGAGGGACGGACGCATGAGGTCGTTTCCGCCGGCGTAGATGGTGACGAGGTCGGGGTCGAGTTCGATGGCCGGGCCCACCTGTTCGGCGATCACCTGGTCGAGCAGCCGGCCGCGGATGGCGAGGTTGGCATACGTGAACTCCCCGCCGTCTGCTGATGCGGCGAGCCGTTCGGCGACGCGGTCGGCCCATCCCGCACACCGTTGGGTCGGGTCGGATCCGGATCGCCGACGCCTTCGGTGAACGAATCGCCCAATGCGACGTAACGGGTGAAGCCCACGAGCGCGCCTTCCTGTCGAGTGGTCGGAACGACGCTAATCCCGACCGCCGGTCGCGGCCAAAGCATGCTCGGGACGGAACGATCGATCGGCATTCCGACGGAGCGCTCGATCGGCATTCCCGAATTACCGCGGCACCGGATCTCTCATTGCCGAACGGCACTGGAGAGTATTTCTCAACACTGTCGCAATGAGTGCCACGTACATTGCGCGGCAATTGTTTTCGCCCCCGGTGACGGGGTCGCCGCACCCCTGCGTCGGAACGTTTCGGACGATCCGGAATGCGGTGGCGCGCGCCCTTTCCGAAGGCGTCGAAGACAGTGTGAGGGGGTGGCCGGTCGGCCGGTCTCGGTGAGTAGGATCACGACGTGAACTGCCCGTGGAAAACGGGTCGGCGTCGTCGGGGGCACCTGCGTCGAACCGTGTCCGTCGGGGGGTTTGTTCGCGCGATCTCCACCGCGATTGTGCGAGTCGCTGAGCACGCGCCGGACCGGCGCAGGCGTGAGAGAAAGAGAACACCACGATGTTCGACAAGGTTCTGGTCGCCAACCGCGGCGAGATCGCCATCCGCGCATTCCGCGCCGCCTACGAACTGGGGGCGCGCACAGTCGCGATCTTCCCGTACGAGGATCGCAACTCCGTGCACCGGTTGAAGGCCGACGAGTCCTATCAGATCGGGGTGCCGGGACATCCGGTGCGGGCCTACCTGTCGGTCGACGAGGTCGTCAGCGCAGCGGTTCGCTGTGGTGCCGACGCGATCTACCCCGGTTACGGATTCCTGTCGGAGAACCAGGGTCTGGCCGCGGCGTGCGCGGAGGCGGGCATCACCTTCGTGGGCCCGAGCGCCGACATCCTGGAGATGACGGGCAACAAGGCGACCGCGGTGGCCGCGGCGAAGGCGGCGGGCATCCCCGTTCTCGCGAGCTCGGAGCCGTCGTCGGATCTCGACGAACTGCTCGCCGCGGCGCAGGACATGCAGTTCCCGGTGTTCGTGAAGGCGGTCGCGGGTGGCGGCGGGCGCGGGATGCGCCGCGTCGACGAGCGTGCCGATCTCGCCGAGGCCATCGCCGCCGCGTCGCGCGAGGCCGAGGCCGCGTTCGGCGATGCGACGGTGTTCCTCGAGCAGGCGGTGGTCAACCCGCGCCACATCGAGGTCCAGATCCTCGCCGACACCCACGGCAACGTCATCCATCTCTACGAGCGCGACTGCAGCCTCCAGCGCCGGCACCAGAAGGTGATCGAGCTGGCTCCCGCCCCGAATCTCTCCGACGAGTTGCGCGAGAGGATCTGCGCCGATGCCGTCGCCTTCGCGCGCCACATCGGTTACTCCTGTGCGGGCACCGTCGAGTTCCTCCTCGACGAGCAGGGTCGGCACGTGTTCATCGAGATGAACCCGCGCATCCAGGTCGAACACACCGTCACCGAGGAGATCACCGACGTCGACCTCGTGAGTTCGCAGCTGCGGATCGCCGCGGGCGAGTCGCTCGCGGACCTCGGCCTGAGTCAGGACGTGATCCGCATCCGCGGAGCCGCCCTGCAGTGCCGCATCACCACCGAGGACCCGGCGAACGGGTTCCGGCCCGACGTCGGGCGCATCACCGCGTACCGCAGCCCGGGCGGCGCGGGGGTGCGGCTGGACGGCGGCGCCACCCTGGGTGCCGAGGTCAGTGGTCACTTCGACTCGATGCTGGTCAAACTCACCTGTCGCGGTAGGGATTTCCCGACCGCGATGCGTCGGGCGCGGCGCGCGGTCGCCGAGTTCCGCATCCGCGGCGTCGCGACGAACATCCCGTTCCTGCAGGCGGTCCTCGACGACCCGGACTTCCGCGCGGGACGCGTCACCACCTCGTTCATCGACGAGCGTCCCGAGCTGCTGACGTCGCGCTCGTCGGCCGACCGCGGTACCAAGATCCTCTCGTACCTGGCCGACGTCACGGTGAACAAGCCGCACGGCGAGCGGCCCACCACGGTGTACCCGCGCGACAAGCTGCCCACCGTCGAGCGCTCGGTGCTGGCTTCGCCCGCGAACGGCTCGCGGCAGCGACTGCTGGAACTCGGCCCCGAGGGCTTCGCGCGCGACCTGCGGGAGAACCCGCGCCTGGGCATCACCGACACGACGTTCCGCGACGCACACCAATCGCTGCTCGCGACGCGCGTGCGCACCAACGGGCTGCTCAACGTCGCACCGTACGTGGCGGCACTGACCCCCGAACTGCTCTCGGTCGAATGCTGGGGCGGTGCGACCTACGATGTGGCACTTCGCTTCCTGAAGGAAGACCCCTGGGATCGGCTGGCCCAGTTGCGGGAAGCCATCCCCAACATCTGCCTGCAGATGCTGCTCCGCGGGGCCAACACCGTCGGATACACCCCATACCCCACCAAGGTGACGACCGCGTTCGTCTCCGAGGCGACCGACGTCGGCATCGACATCTTCCGCATCTTCGACGCGCTCAACAACATCGACGCCATGCGACCCGCGATCGATGCGGTCCGCGAGACCGGTACGGCGGTCGCCGAAGTCGCGATGAGCTACACCGGCGACCTGTCCGACCCGGCCGAGGACCTGTACACGCTCGACTACTACCTGCGCCTGGCCGAGCAGATCGTGGCGGCGGGCGCCCACGTCCTGGCGATCAAGGACATGGCTGGTCTGCTCCGTGCTCCCGCCGCGACCACCCTGGTGACCGCGTTGCGACGCGAGTTCGACCTGCCGATCCACGTGCACACCCACGACACCCCCGGTGGGCAGCTCGCGACCTACATGGCCGCGTGGCAGGCGGGTGCCGACGCCGTCGACGGTGCGAGTGCCGCGCTGGCCGGGACCACGAGCCAGCCGCCGCTGTCGGCGATCGTCGCCGCGACCGCCCACACCGAGCGGGACAGCGGTCTCGACCTCGCGCGGGTGTGCGATCTCGAGCCGTACTGGGAGGCACTGCGAAAGGTGTACTCGCCGTTCGAGTCCGGCCTCCCGGCGCCGACCGGCCGCGTCTACTCGCACGAGATCCCCGGCGGGCAGCTGTCGAACCTGCGCCAGCAGGCCATCTCACTCGGCCTGGGCAACCGCTTCGAGGCGGTCGAGCAGGCCTATGCCGCAGCCGATTCGATGCTGGGCCGGCTGGTCAAGGTGACCCCGTCGTCGAAGGTCGTCGGCGATCTCGCGCTCGCCCTGGTCGGTCGCGGTATCACCGCCTCGGACTTCGCGGCCGACCCGGCGTCGTACGACATCCCGGATTCGGTCATCGGCTTCCTGCGCGGCGAACTGGGTGATCCGCCCGGTGGCTGGCCCGAGCCGCTGCGCACCCTGGCGCTGCAGGGCCGGGCGCCGGCGCCCGAGGTCACCGAACTCTCCGCGGACGACGAGGCCATCCTCGACAAGCCGGGACGCGACCGTCAGGTCCGGCTCAACCACTTGCTGTTCCCCGGCCCCGCACGCGAATTCGAGGAGCACTACGAGGCATACGGCAACACCTCGACGCTGTCGGCCAACCAGTTCTTCTACGGCCTGCGTTACGGCGAGGAACACCGCGTCGAACTCGAACCCGGCGTCGAACTGCTCATCGGACTCGAAGCGATCAGTGAGCCGGACGAGCAGGGCATGCGGACCGTCATGTGCGTCCTGAACGGCCAGTTGCGCCCGATCGCGGTGCGCGACCACGCCATCGACTCGGCGGTTGCGTCGGCGGAGAAGGCGGACCGGTCCGATCCGCACCACGTGGGTGCACCGTTCGCCGGTGTGGTGTCGCTGTCGGTGGACGTCGGCGACGAGGTGGCGGTCGGTGCGACGATCGGCACCATCGAGGCGATGAAGATGGAGGCGGCGATCACCGCACCGGTCGCGGGCAAGGTCGCCCGCCTGGCGATCGGGCAGGTCACCCAGGTCGCGCCGGGGGATCTGCTGATCGAGATCCGCTGAGGCTGCGGCGGCGGGGCGGGTGCCCCGCCGCCGGTCAGCTTCCCCGATAGGTCGAATAGGCGAAGGGGCTCAACAGGATCGGCACGTGATGGTGGCGCCCGGGGTCGTCGATCTCGAAACAGATGTCGATCTCGGGATAGAAACCCTTGATGTCGTTGTCGGCGAACCAGTTGCCGGTGTCGAAGACGAGGTGGTAGATCCCCGGGACGAGGGGTTCGGTGTTCACCGTCGTGATGCGACCGTCCGAATCGGTCGTACCCGTGGACAATTGGGTTCCCGACGCGTCCTGGAGCGACACCTCGATGCCGACCGCTGGTGCCCCGGACACCGCGTCGAGGACATGTGTGGACAGACCGGTCATCTCGGGATCCCTTCGTCGGCGGTGCGCTCGGTCGACAGCATACGGAGCAGGCGGGCGCGATTGATCTTCGCCAACTCCTCGCGCAGGACACGCCGTTCGGTGGCGGCGTCGTTGGTCATCCGCTGGTGGAGGAGGGCGAGCAGCTCGTCGGCGGGACGACCGTTCGCGAAGACCAGGTACACGTGCCCGAACCGCTCCTCGTAGGCCGCGTTGCCCTTCCTCAGGTCGGCGAGCACCGACGCCGCCGAACTCGCGACGCCGGCCTGCTCTCGCGCCGACGAGGCGTTGTCCGGCCGGTCCCCGATCCGGGGGTGCCCCGCGAGCGCCTCGTCGACGTCGTCTTCGGAGAGCTCCGCCAACGTGCGGTCGGCGGAGTCGAGCAGTGCGGGTACATCGTGAAACGGCCGCGCGCGCATCATGCGCTCGATCCAGGCCGTCGAGGCGCAGCACGACCGCAACGCCGCCCGGACCTCGGCATCGTCCATCTCGTCGAGAATCATGCTGCCCAGCCTAGGAGGAGCGCGCGTGGCCGTCGCGTGGAAGATGGAGCGATGACCGACGCCGCCGCGCCCCGACGAGCTCAGCGATCGCCGGGTCGGGTGCTCGGTGTGGTGCTCGCCGCCGGCGCGGGCACCCGGTACGGGATGCCGAAGATCCTGGCGGACGACGGTCGGTGGCTCGGACACGCGGTCGCGACGCTGCGCGACGGCGGATGCGCGGAGGTGGCGGTCGCCATGGGAGCGGCGGTCGTCGAACCGCCCCCGGGCGCCGGTGCGCTGGTCGTCGAGGACTGGGCCGACGGTGTCGGCGCCTCGGTGGCGGCGGCCCTGCGGTGGGCGATGGCACGACCGGATGCGGCGGGACTGGTGGTGCACGTGGTCGACACCCCGGACAGCGGCCCGGAGATCACCGCCCGGCTGCTCGATGCGGTCGGGGCTGATCGAGCCGCGTTGGCGCGAGCGGTCTTCGAGGGCCGGCCGGGACACCCGGTGTACATCGGTGCCGACCATTTCGGGCCCGCGTTGCGCGACATCGGTGGTGACGTCGGGGCGCAGGTCTACCTCCGCTCCCGGGCGGTCACACCCGTCGAATGTGGGGATCTGTCGACGGGCGAGGACATCGACGAGAGACGCTGACCTGCGGTGAGCGTGCCCATTTCGAGACCTTCTCGTCGCCGTTCCGGTGCACGGGGATCCCGCGTGGGACATGCGTCCATGTCTAGGGTGCAGACATAGCCGGGTAACGGACCGCACTCTCTCGAAGCGGGTGATCGCCGTGGCGCACGATCGTCGTCGACGCCTCACCGCGATCATCGCCGCGCTGGTCCTGGGAACGGGGCTCGCGGCGTGCGCGGCCGGTCCCGACGTCGCCGGCCCGGCGCCCCGGCCCGTCGAGGACGCGCATCTGCCGCCCGGTGTCGACACCACCTTCCGCTGGTCCGCCTCCGGCGTCCTCGACCCGCAATCAGCCGAAGGCACCTTCGTCCGAGCCTTCACCGAGTCCTTCGAACTCGCGAATGCCGGCGGGTCCGTGCGGTGGGGTTATCCCGGGTTCGTCGAGGCCGCCCCGTCGAACATCGATCAGATGGTCACGGCCTATCCCACCGATTCGTCGACGGGTCGCGAGGTCGGCACCGCCTTCTACAGCGCGCTGCGCCGGGTCGATGACAACGGATGGGTGCGAATCGTGCTGTGCCGCCACGGATACCGATCCGTGCAGCGCGCCGGTGGGTGGACCGTCGGCTTCGACACCCCGCGGCCGGTCGAGATCGACATCCGGCGGGTCGGGGACGATCCCGCGGCCGCGACACGCGGTGGTGAACGGACCCCGGGCGCCGATGTGTTCGGCGGGTGGTTCACCTCCCGCTACGACTTCGCGGCGCTGTATCCGACCCCGACAGCGGATCAGAAGTCCTGCGCGGCACTGACTCCGGCGGGGATGCCGCACTGGCTGCCGGCGGCCGCCACCGAACCGTGGCCGTCGCTGTCGCCGTCGCCGGGATGGTCGAGCTACCCCGGCGCAGCCTGATCCCGCACGGACTACTGGTCGGGCAACCCGTCGAGCAGGTCGTCGCAGTGCACCGGGAGATCGCGGACCCGCACCCCGGTGGCGTTGTGGATCGCGTTGACCACGGCCGCGGCGCTGCCCACGATGCCGATCTCGCCCGCACCGCGTGAACCCATCGGGGTGGCGTGCTCGTCGCGGTCGTCGAGACAGATCGCGTCGACGTCGGCGATGTCGGCGTGCACCGGGATGTGGTACTCGGCGAGGTCCTGGGTGACCACGTGCCCGAAGCGGTGATCGCGAACGCTCTCCTCGTGCAACGCCATCGAGATGCCGAAGGTCATCCCGCCGATGAGCTGCGAGCGGACGGTGCGGGGATTGATGGCACGCCCGATGGAGAACACCCCGAGCATGCGCGGGATCCGGATCTCGCCGGTGTCCGCGTCGACGCGGACCTCGACGAAGTGCGCTCCGAACGAGGCCACCGTGAACTTCTCGAGATCGGGGTTGTCGGCTGCCTCCGCGCTGAGCTCGGCGCCCTCGGGCGGATCGTCGCCGAATCGCGCGCGGAACTGATGCGCGGCGGTGACGATCGCCGATCCCCAGGACGAGGTGCCCGACGAGCCGCCGGCGACGGTCGCGCTCGGGAGAGCGCTGTCGCCGATCTCGATGTCGACGACGTCGGTGGGCACCCCGAGCGCGTCGGCGGCGATGAGCAGCAGCGTCGTCCACGCGCCGGTGCCGATGTCGGTGGCGGCGATCCGCACGGAGTAGCGGCCGGACCGGTGGGTTATCGACGCCTCGTTCCCGGGCTGCACCATGTGGGGATAGGTCGATGATGCGACACCCAGTCCGATGAGGTGCCGGCCGTCGCGTCGGGACCCGGGTTCGGTGGAACGCCGGTCCCAGCCGAATCGGTCGGCGCCCTCGCGGAGACAGTCCAGGAGCCGCCTCGACGACCACGGGTTGCCCGTCTCGGGGTCCTCGGGCGGTTCGTTGCGCACGCGCAGCTCGATGGGGTCGATCCCGATCGCGTGTGCGAGTTCGTCCATCGCCACCTCGCCGGCGAACATCCCCGGCGCCTCGCCGGGCGCGCGCATCCAGAAGGGGACCGGAACGTCGAGCGGGACGACGTGGTGGTCGGTCCGGCGGTTCTCGACGGCATACATCGACCGGGAGGTGACCGCGGCCTGCTCGGCGAATTCCTTGACGTGCGCGCTGTGCGTGTGTGCTTCGTGAACCAGGGCGGTGAGGTGGCCGTCGCGGTCGGCGGCGAGTCGCAGCCGCGATCGTGTGGGCGCGCGGTGTCCGACATAGGCGAACATGTGCTGCCGGGTCACGGCGAATTTCACCGCTCGCCCGGGCAGGCTCATCGCTGCGAATGCGGCCAGCACGTCGTGGGAATGCGGGGACCCCTTGGAGCCGAATCCGCCGCCCACGTGCGGCGCGACGACTCTCATCTGATCGGGTTCGAGTCCGAGCACCGGAGCCAGCGCGGACACCACGCCCTGCGTCGACTGGGTCGAGTCGTACAGCGTCAGCGTCGACTCGGCGGGCTGCCACGTCGCCACGACGGTGTGGGGCTCCATCGGGTTGTTGTGCTCTTCCGGCGTCGAGTACCACTCGTCGATCGTGACGACGCCGGACTCGCCACGTCCCCCGGTAGCCTCGTCGAGAACACGATCCGGGTCCCCGTCCAGCGAGGTCGGCTCGAACCCGCCGTTGACCTGCTCGGGCCGGTAGCTGTCGGGGTGGTCCACGCGGAACTCGGTGTCGTGTTCGTCGTCGTCGTCGTAGGTCACGATCACGGCCGCCGCGGCCTCCCGGGCAGTCTCGGGACTCTCCGCGACGACGGCGCCGATGAGCTGGCCGCGGTAGGCGATCTCCGGTGACTGCAGGATCGTCAGGTCACCGTTCGAGGTGTCTGCCAGCCGGGGTGCGTTCTCATGGGTGAGGATCAGGAGGACGCCGGACGTCGACTCGGCTGCGGCGGTGTCGAATCCGGTCACGCGGCCACGCGCGACGGCGGCGGTGATCGGCCACAGGTACACCGCGTCGGTGAGATGTTCGTACGCGTACGGCGCTGTGCCGCGGACCTTGTCGGCGCCGTCGATCCGGGCGTGTGAGGTGCCGATGGCGGTCATCGGGTGCTCAGTTCCCGCAGGGTGGCGACCAGGGTGCGTCGTGCGAGCGGCACCTTGAATTCGTTTCCGTGCAGACCGCGCGCGTCGCCGAGTTCGGCATCGGCTGCCGCGGCGAAGAGTTCGGTCGACGGACGCTGTCCGCGCACCACGGATTCGGCGCGTTCGGCGCGCCAGGGCTTGTGGGCGACACCGCCGAGTGCGATGCGTGCCTCACCGATCACGTCACCGTCCATGCGCAGCTCGGCGGCGACGGACACGAGCGCGAAGGCGTAGGAGGCGCGGTCACGGACCTTGCGATAGGTCGACGCCGAGTCGGGCGGCGGTGGCGGCACGTCGATGGCCACGATGACGTCGCGCGGTTCGAGGACCGTGTCCCGCTCCGGATGCTCCCCCGGAAGCCGGTACAGATCGAGGATGTCCACGACGCGCTCGCCGTCGGGACCCTGCACCACCACGCGGGCGTCGAGTGCGGTCAGGGCGACGGCCATGTCCGACGGGTGGGTCGCCACGCAGGCGTCGGACGCGCCCAGGATGGCGTGGTACCGGGTGTAGCCGCCGATGGCCGAGCAACCCGAGCCCGGCGTCCGCTTGTTGCACGGCGTCGTGACGTCCTGGAAGTACACGCACCGCGTGCGTTGCAGCAGGTTGCCCGCGTTGGTCGCGAGGTTGCGCAACTGTGGTGACGCCCCCGAGAGGAGCGCGCGCGCCAACACCGGGTAGCGGCGTCGGACCAGGGGGTGGGCGGCGGTGTCGGCGTTGCGCGCGGTGCCGCCCAGACGCAGCGAACCGTCCGGCCGCTCGGTGATGCCGTCGAGCGGGAGGCGCGAGATGTCGAGCAGGGCAGGCGGATCGGCGACACCGAGCTTCATGTGGTCGACGAGGTTGGTGCCGCCGGCGATCAGCTTCGCACCGTCGTGGTCGCGCAGGAATGCGACAGCGCCGGCCACATCGGTCGCGCGGTCGTAGGTGAACGGGATCATCGATCGGCCACCTGTCGGATCGCGGCGAGAATGTTGGGGTAGGCCGCGCAGCGGCAGAGGTTGCCGCTCATCCGTTCCCGGATCTCGTCGTCGGCCAGGCCGTTCGCGTCATCGGTGGCCGCGGGGTCGAGGTCCTCGGTGACGTGGCTCGGGTGGCCCTGTTTCGCCTCGTCGAGCATGCCGACCGCCGAGCACAGCTGGCCGGGGGTGCAGTAGCCGCACTGGAAGGCGTCCTCGTCGATGAACGCCTCCTGCATCTCGTGCAGGTCGTCGCCGTCACCGAGCCCCTCGGCGGTCACGATCTCGGTGCCCTCATAGGCCACCGCGAACGACAGGCAGCTGACGATCCGGCGACCGTCGACCAGCACGGTGCACGAGCCGCACTGCCCGTGGTCGCATCCCTTCTTGGGGGAGAAGATGCCCAGGCGGTCGCGGAGGCCGTCGAGCAGGGTCGTGCGCGTGTCCACTACGACGTCGCGGAGGGCACCGTTCACGGACAGCGAGATTTTGGCTTCCACATCGCGGGGCGTACCCGACGTCCCGGGCGGTAAACACCCGCCGCAGGCGCGGGAATGTCTGGAACAATCGGCCGGGTGGCCACCCCAAGACCCAGAGTTGTCGTCATCGGCGCCGGATTCGCGGGCATGCACTGTGTCCGCCGGCTCAAGAACGAGCCGGTCGACGTCACCGTCGTCGACCGCGGAACCAGTCACTTGTTCCAACCGCTGCTGTATCAGTGCGCCACCGGGCTGCTGTCGGAAGGCGCGATCTCCAGCCCGGTCCGTCATCTGACGCGCCGGCACAAGAACCTCGACGTGGTGCTCGGCGAGGCATCGGACATCGACGTCGACGCCCGCGAGCTGACGGTCGACCGCATCGACGGATCGTCCTTCCGCCTGTCGTACGACCATCTGGTGGTCGCGGCCGGGATGCGCACCGCCTACCGCGGCAACGAGGACTTCGCCGCCCATGCACCGGGAATGAAGACCCTCGACGACGCGCTGTCCATCCGGCGCAAGATCATGGCCGCGTTCGAGATGGCCGAGACGGTCACCGACCCGGAGGAGCAGCGATCCTGGCTCACCTTCGCGGTGGCCGGCGGCGGGCCGACCGGAGTCGAGCTCGCGGGGCAGATCCGGGAGGTCGCGACGCTCGCGCTCGAGCGCGAGTTCGATGCGATCGATCCGGCGCAAGCGCGGGTGCTGCTCCTGCACGGCGGTGATCGGGTGTTGCCGTCGTTCTCCACCAAGCTGTCGGCCAGGGCCCAGCGCACACTCGACGAACTCGGGGTCGAGACCCACCTCGGCGTACACGTGACCGGTGTGGGGGAGGACCACGTCGAGACGACCCGCAAGGCCGACGGCGACAAGCAGACGTACCCCGCGCGGACGACGCTGTGGACGACCGGTGTCGAGGCCGTCCCGTTCGCGACCACGCTCGCTCGGGCGCTGGGGGCCGACCAGGACCGCGGCGGCCGGATACCGGTGGAAGCCGACCTGTCGGTCCCGGGTCACCCCGACGTCTTCGTGTGCGGTGACATGAGCGCTTACCGCGACCTCCCAGGGGTCGCCGAGGTGGCCATGCAGGGCGGCCGGCACGTCGGCGCGGTGATCGCCGAAACCGTTGCGGGACAAGCGGACCGGTCCCCGTTCAAGTACCGCGACCTCGGCACGGCGGCCTACATCGCGCGCCGGCACGCGATCGTGCAGTCGGGACCCCTGCAACTGTCGGGCTTCCTGGGCTGGGTCGCGTGGGGTGTCATCCACATCGCGTTCCTGGCGGGTGTGCGCAATCGGATGGGCACCGTGATGACCTGGGGCGCAACGCTGCTCACCGACAGTCGGCGAGAGCGCGCGATCACCTACGGCGACCCGGAGACGGCGCGGCAACCCTACGGAAGGTGACGGGATCGATTCGGCCCGCTCGCTTCGCTCCCGGCGCCGGGTTGATTCGGCCCGCTCTCGCTTCGCTCCCGGCGCCGGGTTCATCCGGCCCGCTCGCTTCGCTCCCGGCGCCGGGGGTTGATGCGGCCCGGGTTCCCGTCGAACGCTTGTCCGTGACCCCCTGGCCTGGTATTCAGAGTAGAACACGTTCTAATTCTGACCGGCGAGGAGTCCTGCATGCACACCCCGATCTGTGATGAGCTCGGTATCGAGTTCCCGATCTTCGCGTTCACCCACTGCCGCGACGTGGTGGTCGCGGTGAGCAAGGCGGGCGGATTCGGGGTGCTCGGCGCGGTCGGGTTCACCCCGGAGGAACTCGAGATCGAGCTGAACTGGATCGACGAGCACATCGGCGACCGTCCCTACGGCGTCGACATCGTCATCCCGAACAAGTACGAGGGCATGGACTCGAACATGTCGGGTGACGAGCTCACCAAGATGCTGCAGTCGATGGTCCCGGCGGAGACCCTCGACTTCGGACGCAAGCTCCTGCGTGACCACGGTGTGCCGCTCAACGAGGACAGCGACAACTCCCTGCAGCTCCTGGGCTGGACCGAGGCGACGGCCACCCCGCAGGTCGAGATCGCGCTGCAGCATCCCAAGGTCACCCTGATCGCGAACGCGCTCGGGACGCCGCCCGCCGACATGATCGAGAAGATCCAGGCCGCGGGCCGCAAGGTGGCCGCGCTCTGCGGATCGCCGAAGCAGGCGCGCAAGCACGCCGACGCAGGCGTCGACATCATCATCGCCCAGGGTGGCGAAGGCGGCGGTCACTGCGGCGAGGTGGGTTCCATCGTGCTCTGGCCGCAGGTGGTCAAAGAGGTTGCGCCGGTGCCGGTTCTGGCTGCCGGGGGCATCGGCAGCGGTGAGCAGATCGCGGCGGCCCTCGCGCTCGGTGCGCAGGGCGCGTGGAGCGGTTCGCAGTGGCTGATGGTCGAAGAGGCGGAGAACACCCCGGTCCAGCAGCAGACCTACATCGACGCCTCCAGTCGCGACACGGTGCGCAGCCGGTCGTTCACCGGCAAGCCGTGCCGGATGCTGCGCAACGACTGGACCGAGGCCTGGGAGGACCCGAAAAATCCCGATCCGTTGGGAATGCCGTTGCAGTACATGGTCTCCGGCATGGCGGTCGCGGCGACCCACAAGCACCCCGACGAGAGCATCGACGTCGCCTTCAACCCCGTCGGGCAGGTCGTCGGGCAGTTCCGCAAGGTCGAGAAGACCTCCGCGGTGATCGAACGGTGGGTCACCGAGTACATCGACGCGACGAGCAGTCTCGAGTCGTTCGCCAACGCGAACGCCTGAGCCGTCGACGGTGGCGATCTCACTCGGTGAGGTCGCCGCCGGCCGCTCGCCAGCCGATGAGGCCGCCACTCATGTTGACGGCCTCGAATCCGTTCTCCACGAGGAGGTTTGCCGCACCGGCGGATCGGATTCCGCCGGTGCAGAACGCAATGAGCAGGGTGTCCTCGGGCAGTTCGAGGCACCGCGTCGGCAGCACCTCCAGGGGCATGTGGACCGCATCCGGGATGTGGACGCGGTTCCATTCGAACTCGCGGCGGACATCGACGACGACGGCGCCCTCGGCGACCAGGCGCAGCGCCTCGGCGGCGGGCACGGTCGGGGGTCGACGGAAATAGTGACGGACTTTCACGACCTTCAGTCTAACTGAAGGTGGCTCCGTACGGCACCGCGGCGGATCAGGACTCCGAGATGGCGCGTCTCATCACGTCGCGCAGTGCCTGGGCGAGTTCGGGATCACGCGAGGTGAACTCGGCGTCGAGCCGGGTGACCGCCTCGGTGGCGCGGGTGAGCGCCTCCTCGCCCGCCGGGGTGATCCGCAACGTCGACGCGGCCCCGGCGTGGGCGGTGGCGTCGTCGACGAGGCCGGCGTCGACGAAGCCCGAGACCGCGGCGTGTGCGCTCTGCACCGTGATGCGCGACCGGCGGGCCAGTTCGCTGAAGGAGATGTCCGGTGTGCCGCGGATGTGGCCGAGCAGACCGAACTTCCGCGTCGTCAGTCCGAGGGGCTTGAGCGCGGAGCCGAGCTCGGCCTCCCACACCCGGCTGAGGGTGAGCAGGGTGACGACCGGGCTGAACGGCGGCGGCTCCGACATGGGGGCAGGCTAACAGCCACCCGGACGGCGGCTCCGGCGTCCGCGCGCTCACCGCAGTTCGGCGATCACCTTGCGTGCGGTGGTGATCCCGGATTCGATGGCGCCGTCGACCACCACGCCGTTCCAGCCCTTCGCGAAGTCGGCCCCCGCGAAGTGCAGGCGGGTGGTGGAGTCGTGGAACAGGCTCCAGCCGTTGAAGAACTGACCGGACTTGAGTGTCGCCCAGGTCTGGCCGGACCAGGGGTCGGCCACCCAGTCGTGACCGCCGCACTCGAGCACCGTCAGATCGGTGCGCCACACATCGACGGCCTTCTGTGCCGAGGCGACGTCGTCGAGGTCGATGGCGGTGTGGTCGGAGCCGAAGCCGACGAGGATGGTGGCGTCCTCGTCCTCGAGGAAGTACTCGCTGCGCAGCAGGGAGATCGGGTGCTGTCCGGGCGCTCCGGCGATCACGGAGTGGTGACCGGCGACCTTGATCCAGATCTTGAACCCCACCGAGTTGGTCCCGTCGGCGATGAGGGCGGTCTGCTCGGCCGACAGCGCGGGGCTGAAGTCGATGGTGCGCAGCGCGCCGATGGGTGCGGTGACGATCACCGCGTCCGCCGCGACGACCTCACCGGTCGCCAGTGTCACCCGGGCGCCGTGGGAATCGTGGGCCACCGAACGAACCGGTGTGCCCAGCGTGATCTCGCCACGCAGGTCGCCGGCGATCGCGTCGTAGAGGCCCCGCATCCCGTTGGTGAGCTTGAACCGCAGGGTCTGCTCGTCCATGAGAGAGCTGCGGTGATCACTCAGCGAGGCCCAGTGTTTGGCCATCAGCGGGGACGCCGTGGCCGTCGCGCCCTGATAACCGGCCGACCAGTACGAGTCGGCGAGATCGATCTCCTCGCGGGTGAAGTCACCGTTGTGCAGGCAGTCGAGGACGCTGCCCTTGTCGGCGGCCAGGAATCGTTCCCGCAGTTCGGGATCCGTGTCGGGGTCGCGGAGGATGGCGAGCGGGTCGTGCGGGTACGGGAAGAACTCGCGCGAGCCGTCGACGATGGTCTCCTGCAGCCGGGAGAGCTTGGTGTCGAGGTCGTGTTCGGTGCCGGAGTGCACGACGCCGTCGCTCACCCAGTACGCCGACTCGATGTCGGGGCTGGGGTAGATCGTCTGCGCGTAGCGGGTGATCTCGGTCCAGACGAACGGTTGCATCCAGTGCACCCACGTCGCGCCCATCTCCAGGGCATGGCCGCCCAGGCGTTCGTCGGTCCAGGCACGGCCGCCGATGCGTTCGCGTGCCTCGACGACGCGGACCTCGATGCCGGCGGCCTCGAGCTCGCGGGCCGCGGTGAGTCCGGCGAAGCCGGCGCCGATGACGAGGACAGATGGACGTGGGGATCGCCCGGAACCTGCTGCGTGCGGCGCGGATTCGTCGGCGCCGGGTAGGGGATGAGAGGACATGGCTGCTCCTGAGAACGGTGTGGGGAGGATGGGATGTCAGAGCACGACGGTGACGGTCTTGGACTCGGTGTAGGCGAGGACGCCCTCGTACCCGAGCTCGCGACCGATACCGCTCGCCTTGACCCCACCCCACGGGAGTTGCGGTGCCAGCGGTGACCATCCGTTGATGCCGATGGCCCCCGCATCGATGCGCGCGGCGGCGGTGTGGGCGCGGGTGAGGTCCGTGGTCCAGAGGGTCGCCGACAGTCCGTACTGGTTGTCGTTGGCCGATGCCAGCGCCTCGTCGTCGGTGTCGAACGGGATGACCAGGCCGACGGGTCCGAAGATCTCCTCGCGGGCGACGGTCATGTCGTTGTGCCCGGCCAGGACGGTGGGTGTCACGTAGAACCCGGCGGAGTCCGGCGCCGCACCGCCGATGACGACCTCGGCGCCCTCGTCGACGCCGGTCTCCAGCAGGGCGAGGACGCGGTCCCGCTGACGGGCGTTGACCAGCGGGCCCATCGTCGTCGACGGGTCGAACGGGTCGCCGAGAACCTGGGCCTGGGCGGCGCCGGTGAGTCCGTCGAGGATCGCGTCGTAGACCTTGCGGTGCGCGATCACCCGGGTGCCCGCCGCACAGACCTCGCCCTGGTTGAAGAACATGCCCATCGCGCACCCCTGGATGGCGGCGTCGAGGTCGGCGTCGTCGAAGACGATCTGCGGTGCCTTGCCGCCCAATTCGAGTGCGGTGCGCCGGAACGTGTCCGCGGAGTCGCGCAGGATGGTCCGACCGGTCTCGGTGGAGCCGGTGAAGGAGATCTTCTTGACCCCGGGGTGGCGGGACAGGGCGGCGCCGGCCACGCGGCCGAGGCCGGTGACCACGTTGACCGTTCCGGCCGGGAAACCGGCCTCGTCGACGAGTTCGGCCAGGCGGAGCACCGACAGCGAGGCGTCCTCGGCGGGCTTGATGACCACCGTGTTGCCGGCTGCCAGGGCGGGAGCCAGCTTCCACCCGAGGATCATCAACGGCGCGTTCCAGGGGATGATGGCCCCGACCACGCCGATCGGTTCGCGCCGGGTGTACGCGTGCGTGGGAACCGGTCCACCCAGGTAGCCGTCGTTCGCGATGAGTTCACCGTTGATCTTGTCCGCCCATCCCGCGTAGTAGCGCAGGGTCGCGATCAGGTTAGGGATCATCATCGCCGAACTCATGCCGAGCGGACGCCCCATGTCGAGCGACTCGAGCGCGGCGAGTTGTTCGATGTCGCGCTCGACGAGATCGGCGAGCCGGTTCAGCAGCAGGCCCTTGCGCGACGGTGCGAGGGCGCCCCACTCGCCGCGGAAGGCCGAATGCGCGGCGGTGACCGCGGCGTCGACGTCGGCGTCATCGGCCGATGCGAGCTCGGCAAGTGGTTGTGCCGTCGACGGATTGAGGGTCGTGACGGTGGCGTCTGCGCTGCGCCAGGTGCCACCGATGTAGAGGCCGGTGTGCAGGTTCGAGATGTCGATCATGAGAACACGCTTTCTGGGTTGGCTGGGTTGGCTGGTCAGGATGCGGACGTGGCCGGGGTGTCTCGGCGCGCCGGGTGACGCCAGCGGCCGATGCATGCGCCCACGATGAACACGGCGGCGATGACGAGCAGGAACACGATGGCGAGGACCTGTGATCCGCTGATGAGGGTGGTGAAGTTGGCGACCACGAGCGCGGTGATGCCGAGCAACCCGACGGTTCCCAAGGCCGGCGCGATCCTGGTGTGCCACAGGCGGTTGTCGGCGGTGTCCCGCCGGAACCAGACGATGATCGCGACGCTGGTGAGCACCATCAGCACCAGGATGCTGACGATCGCGACACCGGCCATCCAGGTGAACAACTGCAGCACGGGATCGGCGCCGGCCACCGCGAAGGCGCCGACCAGGATGAACGCGGTCGCCGTCTGCACCACCGAGCCGATGTGCGGCGAGCCGTGGCGATTATGCACATCCATGAGCCGACGCGGTGCGTACCCGGTCCGCGACAGCGCGAAGGTGTACCGCGCGATGGCGTTGTGGAAGGCGAGCAGTGCGGCGAACAGGCTCGTCACCAGCATCACCATCATGACGTCGGCGGCGACGCTCCCGAGGAAGGTGGTGGTGGCGATGAAGGTCAGGTTCGCCGGATCGGACTGCGCGGCGGCCTGTACTTGATCCGAGCCGAAGGCGAGCACCACCGCCCAGCTCGCCGCGGCGTAGAGGACACCGATGGTGCCCACGGCGACGTAGGTCGCGATCGGCACGGTCCGCCTCGGATTGCGGGCCTCCTCGCCGTAGATGGCCGTCGCCTCGAAGCCGACGAACGAACCGATGGCGAACATCAGCGCGATGCCGGGCGAACCCGAGAGGAAGGCCGACGGCGTGAAGGACACGACGTCGACGCCGTGCGCGCCGCCCTGCGCCAGCACCGCGACCGTCAACGCGACGATCAACGCGATCTCGGCGACGAGGAGGACACCGAGCACCTTGGCTCCGAGGTCGATGCTGCGATAGCCGAGGACGGCGACCATGGCCATCAGTACGAATGCCCACAGCCACCACGGCAGGTCGGGACCACCGAATCGGATGACGACGTCGCGCACGGTGGACGCTGCCAGGCCGTAGATCGCCGCCTGGATGGTCGTGTAGGCGAGCAAGGCAAGCGCGGCCGAGCCGACGCCGGCGCTGCGGCCGAGCCCCTTGGTGACGTAGGCGTAGAAGGCGCCGGTGTCGGTCACCGAACTGCTCATCGCCGCGTAGCCGACGCTGAACACCAGCAGGACGGCCGCGGCGATGAGGTAGGCCATCGGCGCTCCCGCGCCGTTGCCGATGGCGATCATCACGGGCAGCGAACCCGCCACCGCGGTGAGCGGCGCGGCCGCCGCGATGACCAGGAAGACGATGCCGGCAACACCGATCGAACCCCGGAGGGCCGATCGTGCGGGAGCCGACGTCGGATGGGTGGTGTCGACCATGTCGAGCTCTCCTGTCGGTTATGGTTCAACGAACGTAGAACCAAGAACTGTGATGGAGGCTACATCCGGGGTGCGCCCGCCGGAAGCCGAACGAGGGTCGGTAAAACCTTTACCCGGGGCCGAACCGACCCAGGGAGATGTGATGCCACGACTGGTCGACCACGATGAGCGTCGCCGCGCCATCGTCGCCGCGGCGTGGCGACTGCTCGCCACGCGGGGAGTCGACGGGATCAGCATGCGGGATCTCGCCACGGAGGCCGGGTACACGAACGGGGCGCTCAGTCACTACTTTGCGGGTAAGGACGAGATCCTGCGCACCGCATACGAATACGTCATCGAGGCGACGAACGCCCGGATCGCGTCGGCGACCCGACGCCGCAGTGGCAGAGCGGCGCTGCGGGCCCTGTGTCGAGAACTGATGCCGATGACTGACGAGGCCACCCTCGAGGCTCGTATCGCCATGTCGCTGTGGCAGCGAGCGATGACCGACTCCGTGATGGCGGAGGTCAACAACGCGGCGGTCGCGGAGTGGAAGGCGCAGATGACGCATCTGTGGAACGAAGCGGTGGATGCGGGTGAGCTACCGGCCCGCGACATCGGCGTCGGGGTCGAACTGCTGATGACGACCATCTTCGGACTCCAGGTGACGGCCGTGCTGGACCCGGTGACCACGGCGCCCGCCGACCAGATCCGTCTGATGGACGCGATCCTCGACGGCTCGTCCTGACTCCTATCCGGACGAGCCGGTGGCGAGCGGCAGGGTCACGCGGACCGTGGTACCCGACGGTTCGTTGGGCAGGTAGCTGATGGTGCCGCCATGGCGTTCCACGATGTGCTCGGAGATGATCAGCCCGATGCCCGAGCCGTCCTGTTTGGCCGAGAAGGCGCCGGACGCAAGCCGATCGGTGGGTGCGCCCGTCATGCCGCGGCCCTGGTCCCGGATCCACACCGACGCCAGTCCGTCGGCCTCGCCGGTCTGGATCGACAGCTCCTTGACCTCGGTCGTCGGCCGGACGATCTCGTCGAGTGCGTTCACGCAGAGATTGATGATGACCTGACCGATGAGCACGTTCTCGCCCTGGATCGGCAGGTCGCGGTCGGGGATCTCGGCGTAGACGCGCACCCCCTGCTCGGCTGCGCGCAGTCGCACGAAGTACAGGCTCTCCTCGACGGTCTCGTTGAGGTCCATGAGCGTCGTCGTGCTCTCGATGCGTCGGACGTAGCGGCGGACCGACGCCACGATGTCGGCCGCGCGGTGGAGTTGCTTCTCGATCTGGTCGATCCCGTAGGCGAGGCTGCGGGCATCGACCGTCTCGGCGGAGACACGGGCCTTCAGTCCGCTGAGGTAATTGGTCGACGCCGCGAGCGGTTGGCCGAGTTCGTGGGCCAGGATCATCGCCATGTCGCCCATCGCGTGATAGCGGCTCAGGTACTGGAGATTGGCTTCCTGGTAGGCGTTGCGTCGTTCCCATTCGACCCGGTCGGTCACGTCGCGGACGGTCAGGACCCGCGACCGGATGCCGTCGTGGGCGACGATCTCGAGTTCACCTGCCAGCCACACGGTGCTGCCGTCGTCTTTGATGATCTCCTGCTGGATCTCCACCGAACCCGCACCGTCCGCCAGTCGTTCGACGACGGGATCACTGGTGAGTCGGGGTTCGCACCGCCCCAGGTCTTCCAGGTGGACGCCCGACAGTTCCGCGGGGGTGCGGCCGAACAGCTTCGCGGCCAGCGGTGAGATGTCGTCGATGCAGTTGTCGTCGTCGAGGACGACGATGCCGGCCGACGTATGGGTCATGATGCGCTGCAACGACTCCGACACCCAGGTGAGTTCCTCCTGCAACTCGACCTCCTCGGAGATGTTGCGGAACTCGACCATCACGACCGGCCCGTCCTCGCAGCGCACGAGGGTCGCGCGGGCGTCGGTGAGGAACTCGGTGCCGTCCTTCGCGCGATACTTCCACTGTTTGCGGCTCGACCCGTGGACCACCGCCGACTGCAGCCAGGCCACACCGACCTCCCGGCGGTACTGCCGTTCCTGGGCGCTCATGTGGTGCGCCTTGAGGGGCTTCAGCTCCTCGAGGGTGAATCCGAAGATGCGGCAGGCGGCCGGGTTCGCCCACAGGATGTTCTTCGAACTCGCCTCGTGGATGAGGATGCCGGTGCCGGTGTGGAGGATCATCTGCTCGAAGTCCCGGCGAGCGGGGAACATCGCCATCACCTCACCTTCGTCGAGTCCGGCATTCGCCCTCGCCACGATGCCATGCAGGTGACGACACGCAAGTAAGGAATTGCTTACCCGCGGCGCGGGAAATCCCGATACCGCGCCCGGCGCCGCGTCCATAGTGTCGATCTCGAGATCGAGAGTCGATTCCGAACGGAGACAATGATGACCGCGGAGAGCCTGACCGAACGGGTGTGTGCGGAACCGGTGGGGGCGGCGCGCGACGCAGCCTTCGATCATGCGCTCGACGTGCTCCGGGATCGTCGCGACGAGTTCAACTCGCAGCGGTACGTCCCCGCCGACTTCATCGCGCTGCTGAAACGCGCCGGCATGTACCGGGCGTCGACGCCCGCGGTGTTCGGGGGTGAGCCGATGGCCCCGTCGGACTTCATGGCGCTGGTCGAGCGCATCTCCGCCGTCGACCCGGCCACCGGGTGGGTGTCCAGCTTCGGATCGTCGCTGGTGTACTTCGCCGCACTGCCGGCCGAGACGCAACGGAAGATCTACGCGCACGGACCCGACATCGCCTATGCAGGCGGTCTGTTCCCGATGCAGGAAGCCCAGAAGGTCGACGGCGGCTATCTGTGCACCGGCGTCTGGCAGTTCGCGAGCGGGTGCCGCGGCGCCGACCTCATCGGCATCGGCCTGGCCGGCGGACCCGAGACCGGTGGCAAACCGCTGACGGCACTGCTCGATCCGGCCGACGTGGAGATCGTCGACAACTGGGATGTGGCCGGGATGAAGGCCACGGGTTCACATGCCGTGCGCGCCGATCGGGTGTTCGTGCCGGAGGAGATGACCTTCGTGCGCGGCGGCGCGCCGCAGATCGACGAACCGCTGACGCGCTACCCGGCGCTGGCGTACGCCGCGCAGGTGCTCGCCGTGGTGACCCTCGGCGCCGCCCGGGGCGCACTCGACTACGCGATCGAGGTCGGCGCCGCGCGGACCTCGATCACCGGGGGTGCCAGCAAGGGCAACCGGCCGGCGTACAAGAGCGGACTCGCGGTGGCCGAGGCCGAATTGCGCTCGGCGCGGGCGTTCTTCTACGAGAGCACCGATCGGGTGTGGGCCAAAGCCGTCGCGGGACAGCATATCTCGACCGACGACCAGGCGCTGCTGCGGTTGAGTGCCACGCACGCCGCGCATGTCGGGCGCAGCGTCGTGCTGCAGGTCTTCGATCTCGCGGGGACCGGCGCCATCTACGAGACCCACCCGCTCCAGCGGTTCCTGCAGGATGCCCTGGTGCCCGCCCAGCACGCCATGTTGCAGACCAACACCTACGAGGCCGCCGGAGCCCTTCTCCTCGGCCTCGACGCCGGGATCCCGAGCTTCCCCTGACCCCCACACATCAGCCCCGACATCACGACCCGAGGAGTGCATCGCCCATGACCGACGAACCGTTGCGCACGCTGTTCTGCGTGGGGAACAACCAGAACTTCTTCGACCTGCCCAAAGCCGACATCGGTCCGGTGTGGGAGGCGACGATGGAGTTCCTCACCGGGCTGAAGAACCTCGACGGCGTCGACATCATCGGCACCTTCGACGACGACGCCCACATGGTCGGGCCGTCGGACGGGTGGCCGTGGACGTTCTATGTCCTCGCCGATGTGCGCGACCAGCCGACGGTCAAGGCGGCCTGCAATCTGTTGCGCACCACCATGGTCGGCGAGTACGCGCTGTGGAAGTACTTCAAGGTGGAGGCGCGGATGGGCCGAGCCCTCACCATCCGCGACGACGTCGCCTCCTGACCGCCGCGCACCGACAGCCCCTCATCGTGCCCCCGCAGGGCGCAACCGACACACGAAGGAACATCGATGACCACCATCGAGAGGCCGACCCGCGGCTTCGCGGACCTCGCCGAGAAGGACCGCGTCGCCGGTCAGCTCTACACCGATCCCGAGATCTTCGCCGAGGAGATGCGCAAGATCTTCTACCGCACCTGGGTGTGGGTCGCCCACGAGAGCGAGGTCCCCGAGGCCGGATCGTTCAAGACCACCCAGGTCGGTGACCAGCCCGTCATCGTGACCCGGGATCGCAAGGGCAACTTCAACACCCTGCTGAACCGGTGCCGGCACCGCGGGGCGACCGTGTGCGATCAGCGCAGCGGCAAGGCGAACGGGTTCACCTGCCCGTACCACAACTGGTCGTACACCCTGGATGGTCGACTCCGCGGCATCCCGTACCCGGACGGGTACGAGGGCGTCGTCGAGAAGAACGATTTCCCGCTGCAGAAGCTGCGCACCGAGAGCTACCTCGGCATGATCTTCGCGACGTTCAACACCGAGATCGAGCCGCTCGAGGACCACCTCGGCGACGCCAAGATCTGGATGGACCGATTCCTCAAGCAGTCCAACGGATTTCCGACCAAGGTCCTCGGCAGCCACAAGTTCCGGTTCAAGGGCAACTGGAAGATCCAGTTGGAGAACACGACCGACGGCTACCACTTCCCGATGGTGCACAAGTCGTGGATGGCCTCGGTCGACGCCGAGACCGCCAACATGATGTCGTTCATGGACGACCCGGCCGCCGAGACGCACGCACTCGGGAACGGGCACAGTGTCGCCATCATGGCGGCGGCGCATGCCGATCTCGACGTCGACAACGGCAACGAGGAGATCCAGCCGCGATTCCAGCATCTCGTCGACGAACTCACCGAGGCCGGCGAGAGTCCCGAACGCATCCGCCGGTACATGCGCTCCATGCACGGGTGCGGGTTCAACCTCAACATGTTCCCGAACATCGCGATGTCGTCGTCGTTCTTCCGTGTCCTGATCCCGATCAGCGTCGACGTCACCGAGGTCTGGCACATGGCCATCGGCATGGACGGCGGACCGGAGAGCATCAACCGGGAACGCCTGCGTATCCACGAACACTTCCAGGGCCCCTTCGGTTTCGGTAGCCCGGATGACGCGGAGGGGTGGGACCGGGTGCAGATCGGGGCCGGCGGCAATCCGAACATGCCGATCCTGGTCAATCGCGGGGAGAACCGCGAATACACGACCGAGGAAGGCTGGCCCACTTCGCATGTCACCGACGAGACCGGGATGCGGGAATCCTACGGCATGTGGAAGAGGATGATGAGCGATGACTGAACTGCACACCTTCGACGACCCGCGCGTCCTGCGTGCGATCGCGCTCGTGTGGAAGGAGGCCGAACTCCTCGACGCCAAGGACTATCCGGCGTGGGAGGCCCTCTACACCGACGACGCGCACTACGTCATCCCGATCGACCCCGACACCGAGGACTTCGACTCGTCGCTGAACATGGTCTACGACGACAAGCGGATGCGCCGGTTGCGCGTCGAGCGGATGATGCAGGGATATGCGCCGTCGGCTGTCGCGGCGGCCCGGACGGTCCGGATCGTCTCCCGCTTCACGGTGTCCGATGTCAGCGACGACACCGTCATCCTGCGCTCGGCGCAGATCCTCAACGCGTTCAAGCGCGACACCTTCTCGACGATCGGCGCCGAGCTCACCCACACCATCGAGCTCGGACCCGACGGGACCGACCGGATCAGCCTGAAGGTGGCCCGCCTCATCGACAGCGAGGACGCGGTCAGCGCCTCGGGATACCTGGTGTGAGGGCGGTAGTGGACATGAGCTCGACCACCAAGGGGATAGCGGTCGTCACCGGAGCCGCCGGCGGAATGGGTTCGTTCATCGCCCGGCGGTTGCACCGGGACGGTCATCGCGTGCTGCTCACCGACATCGCACTCGACGCGGCGCAGCGGATCGCCGAGGAACTCTCGCCCGACGGGTCGACCGCGCAGGCGGCAGTCCTCGACGTCGCGCACCGCCAGAACTTCGTCGACGCCCTCGCGCACGTGCAGTCGGTGTGGGGCACACCGACGATCGTGGTCAACAACGCCGCACTCACCCAGGCCGCCGATCTGATGACGTTGGACGAGCCGGATTTCAACCGGGTGCTGAACACGAACGTCAACAGTATCTTCTTCGGCTGCCAGGTCTTCGGTGCCGCGATGGCCGAGGAGGGCTACGGCCGCATCGTCAACATGGCCTCGCTGGCCGGTCAGAACGGCGGCACCGCCACCGGCGCCCACTACGCGACGTCGAAGGGTGCGATCCTCACGGTCACCAAGATCTTCGCGAAAGAACTTGCGGCGCGCGGTGTCACGGTCAACGCCATCGCGCCGGGACCCCACGACCTGCCCGTCGTGAAGGCGACCGTGCCGCCGGAGAAACTCGACGCCGTGATCGCCGGGATACCCGTCGGCAAGCTGGGCAGCCCCGACTTCATCGGGGACATGGTCGGCCTGCTGACCGCCGAGAACGCCTTCTTCGTCACCGGCGCGTGCTGGGACGTCAACGGCGGGCTCTTCGTCCGCTGACCGCACCGCCGAACCCACTGTCACCACCAGGAGCACTCCCATGGCCCTCACCGACGTCGTCGTCTCCGCGATCGTCCAGGAGACCCCGAGCATCAAGACCTTCTACCTGTCGAAGCCGGATGGTTCGACGATGGGGGAGTACACGCCGGGTGCGCACATCGACGTCGTCGGGCCGACCGCCATCACCCGGCAGTACTCGCTGTGTAGTCGTCCCGACGGCCGGGAGTCGTTCGCCGTGGCGGTCAAGCGCGAGGACCAGTCCCGCGGTGGGTCGGCGGCTCTGCACGAATTGCGTGTCGGTGACCGGTTGCAGATCAGCGAACCACGCAATCTGCTCGGGATCGACACCACGGCAACGCATCACGTCTTGGTGGCCGCCGGAATCGGGATCACCCCGATGTTGAGCATGGCGCGGTACATGGACGTACACGGCATCAGCTTCGAGCTGCACTACTTCGCCCGTACGGCGGAGGAGGCGGCATTCCTGCCGCTGCTGCGCGAACGCTGCCCGGAGAAGCTGCACGCGCACGTCGGCGTGGGTCGTGAGGCCCACGGACCGATCCTGGCCACCGCACTGGAATCGGCGCCGCAGCACTCGCACGTCTACGTCTGCGGACCGGACGGTTTCATGACCAAGGTCCGGGAACTGGCCGAGCGTTTCGTCCCGGCGGATGCGGTCCACTTCGAGAACTTCCACGCCACCGATCAGCCGGATGCGTCGGCGAACTCCGCGTTCGACGTCGAGCTCGACGGCGAGACCTATCACGTCCCGGCCGACCGGAGCATCGTCGAGGTCCTCGAGGACAACGGTTGCGATGTCGACACCTCGTGTCAGGAGGGCATCTGCGGCACCTGCATCATGCAGGTCCTGTCCGGTGAGCCCGAGCACCGCGACAACGTCCTGACCAAGGCCGAGCGGGAGTCCGGAGAGGTCATCGCGGTGTGCGTCTCACGGACCACCGGCGACAAGCTCGTGCTCGACTACTACTGAGCCGCAGGTCTACGGGCCGGTCGGCACCGCGACGTCGAATCGCAGGATGTCCCGGACGAGCGTGCTGATGCTGTCGGCATCGGTTTTGCTCTTGATGCGAGCCCGATGGACGTCCACCGTCTTGACACTCATGTCGAGCCGGCGGGCGATGTTCTGGCTGGGCAGCCCCTCGACCACCAGCGCAAGGATCTCCCGCTCACGTGGGGTGAGCAGTGCGACCTTCGATTCGACCCATCGCTTCTGCTCGTGGGTGCGGAAACGCTCGACGGCCTTCTCCATGCCCGCCTGGACCGCGTCGAGCAATCGTTGGGGGTCGTAGGGCTTCTCCAGGAAGTCCATCGCGCCGGCCTGCAGCGTGGACACCGACATCCGGATGTCGCCGTGGGCGGAGACGAAGATGATGGCGACATGGGGCGCGAACTCGTTCAGCTTCTCCTGCAGCCGCGGCCCGCTCATGGTCGGCATGCGGACGTCGAGGACGATGCATGCGGGGCTGTCCCCGGAGTATTGGGCGAGGAAATCGTCGGCACTGTGGCAGATGCGCGGCGAGATCCCGATGCTGCCGAGAAGCCAGTCGACCGATTCACACAGTTCGGGGTCGTCGTCGACGACGTACACCGTTGCGGTCACATCTGCTGCCGTCATACCCACGCCGCGTCTGCCGTCCAGTAGTTCATGCCGACGGCACTGACCTGGTGCCGCCACTCCGAGGTCCGGTTCAGCCAGGGCTCCTCGCGCCGGACCGACTCGTCGGCGGCCTCCGGACCGTCGGCTTCGACGGTCCAGTGCACCCAGTTGACCTCCCGGCCGTGCTCGTCGTGCACGAACAGGTCGACGTGATGCCAGCCGTAGTTGAAGGTGTCCTCGTAGCAGGTGAGGAACATCCGGTGATGTGTCTCGGGACGGGGTTTGATCGTCATGGCAGATCTTCTCTCTTCCAACCGGACTCAGGCCGGAACGACCGGATGCGACCGGAGCTCGGTCTCGAGCACCGCGGCGACCTCGAACAGCGCCGCCTCTCGGCCGGGCAGCCCGATCACCTGGAGGCCCAGGGGCATCCCGGCGTCGGTGGTGGCACCGGGCACGACGACGACCGGGCATCCGAGGAGCTGCCACGGACGGCTCAGCACGGGCGAACCGGTGGCTGCGAGACCGTGCGGCGCCGGGCCGGGCGCGGCGGGGCCGACGATCACGGTGTGATCGCCGAGCGCCTCGGCGAGGAGATCACGGGAACGGTCACGGCGGATGAGGGCGGCCGCGTGCTCGTCGACGCCGACCGCGCGCCCGGCGTCGACGAGTTCGCGCAGTTGCGGGCTGAGTGCGGTCCCGTGTTCCCGGACGACGCCGTCCAGCGTGCCGGCCGCCTCATGGGACATGACCGTGACGTGGTCGTCGGCCAGGGTGCGTACATGATCGTCGTACTCGAGCGCCCGGGTCTCGACGCCGGCACCGCCGAGCAGCCCCGGCAACCGATTGATCAACTCCGACATCGCGGGGTGGATCGGGTGCAGATCGCTGCCGCCCCACACCACCACGGTCCGGACGGTGGAACGTCCCGGGACCATCGGCGAGCGACCCGAGAAGGCGGAGTACACGTACTGCAGGTCGGCGATGTCCCGTGTCAGGATGCCCAGCGAATCCAGCGACTCGCTGAGGCCGGTGACCCCGGACAGGTCTGTCGAGCCGTGGGCGAGGACCAGGCCCGCCGCGCCGCAGTATGCGGCCGGACGCGTGAGTGAACCAGCGGTCTGTGTGCCGAGCGCCATCGGGATGACGCCTGCTCCGACGGCGGCCGCCGATCCGCTCGACGACCCGCCCGGGGTGTGCTCGTGCTGGTGCGGGTTCCGTGTCGGCCCGGGCGAGAAGTAGCCGAACTCGGTCGTGACCGTCTTGCCCTGGACCACTGCCCCCAGATCGCGAAACCTGCTGACACAGGGCGCATCCGACGATACGGGAGACGACGAGGTGATGGTCGAACCGGCGCGGGTCGGCAGACCGGAGACGTCGATGAGGTCCTTGACTCCGAGGGAGACACCCCGCAGGGGTCGACGACCCGGCATCGAATCCTGGCGGCGGGCGTCGTCGACGACGGCCGGGGACAGCCCGACCCACGCGCGCAGGTCGGCGTCGGTGCGAACGATCTCCTCACGAACCTGTTGCGCGAGGACCTCCGCCGACACCACCTTCTCGTGGACCGCGGTCGCCTGCTCACTGATGGGCTGTTTCCAGTAGGCCGAGCTCACCGTTCCTCCTTCTTTCTGGCACCAGTCTGCCCTGTCCCGCAGCACGGCGACAGTAAAGATTTCCCTCGTATCGCCGTAGGCGCGCGTGCCCATAACGTCGATGTCAGCCCTCGAAATCCAGGCGTCATCTCAGCCCGACAGCCCAAGGAAACGCAATGACCATCAGAGAATCCGAGGTGACGACGTCGTCGTCATCACCCACCCCCGATCGACGAATCGACTTCAGCCGCATGTCGAGACGGGCGTGGATCGTCACCGGCATGCTGGTGCTGTTCCAGATCATCGCCTTCGCCGACAAAGCGGTCCTCGGTCTGGTCTCGGCCGACGCGATGCCCGAACTCGGCCTGACACCAACCGAATTCGGATTCATCGGTAGTGCGTTCTTCTTCCTGTACGCGATCGTCTCGGTCATCACCGGGTTCCTGGCATCGAAGATCTCGGTGAAATGGATCCTGTTCGCGATGGGCGTCACGTGGGCGGTCCTCCAGTTCCCGATGCTGCTCGGCGGCGGTGCCGCCGTCCTCCTCGTGACCCGCATCGTGCTCGGTGGTGCGGAGGGCCCGGCCACCGCCATGTCGCTCACCTCCGCGCACACCTGGTTCTCGCCGACACGACGTGCGCTGCCGTCGAACCTCATCGCCGCCGGGTCAACCCTGGGACCGGTCTTCGCCGCACCGTTGCTCGCCTGGGTCATCGCCGTGTGGGGTTGGCGGTGGGCGTTCGGTGTTCTCGGGATCATCGGTCTGGTGTGGGTGATCGCGTGGTGGGCGATCGGCGCGGACGGTCCCTACCGGCCCAAGAAGACCACATCGCCCGATGAGCCGGCACTCGACGCCGGCGAGACCGGCACGAAGGAGGTCGCGACCTCCGCGGTCGACGAGCAGAAGCCGGTCGTGATCTGGCGGGCGTTGCTCAGCGTGGCCTTCCTGTCCGCCGTGATCGGCGGGGCGTCGAACTTCTGGGTCCAGGGTTTCCTGACGACCTGGCTGCCCCAGTATCTCGGTACCGTCGTCGGGCTCTCGCTCGGTGAGGTGGGCGCGATGACGACCGTGCCGTGGGTGGTCGGAGCGCTCGTGTTGCTCGGCCTGGGTGCGCTCGGGCATCGGATGATGCGGCGCGGGAGTTCGGCCCATCTGGCGATCGCCGTACCGTTCGGCTGCGCCGCGGTGTTGGCGGGCCTGTCCTTCATCGCGATCCAGGCGACGTCGGGGATCACCGCGGTGGCACTGCTGTGCCTCGCCGGCGGATGCAGTCTGGCGTTCCCGATGACCGCCACCGCGATCGGCTACGCGGTCGGCGCCCGGCAGCGGCCCATCCTGATGGCGACCCTCGGCGGTGTGGCGTCGTTCGGCGCGGTGATCTCACCGATCCTCGTCGGATGGCTGATGACCGACGCCGGGTACGTCTCACCGCCGAAGGGTGAGAAGCCCAGCGTGGAGATGGCCGGGAACATGGCCGACGGCGTGCATCAGGCCTTCACCATCACCGGGATCGTCCTGCTCGTCGGTGGCGCACTCTGCATCGCCTTCCTGCGGCCGGAGCGACTCGGTGCCACTTTGCAGAAGCGTTACGTCAAGGAATCGGCCGACTCCCCGGCCGCCTGACTGCCGCGACGAACCGATCTGAGGAGAAGCGATGTCCGACAATGTGATCAGCGCCATCGACCCGAGCATCTTCCGAAATGTGATGGGGCATTATCCCACCGGCGTGGTGGTGGTGACCGGACGCGGCGACGACGGGTCGGTGCTGGCCATGGTCGTCGGGACCTTCAGCTCGGTCTCGATGGACCCGCCGCTGGTCTCCTTCATGCCGATGAAGACCTCGCGCACCTTCGAGAAGATGCGGCGCTGCGAGTCGTTGTGCATCAACATCCTCGGTGGTGAGCAGGAGGACGTCGTGCTCACGGTCGCGCAGCGGTGGGAGAACAAGCTCGAGGGCATCGAGTGGTTCCCGTCGCCGTCCGGGGACCCGGTGCTGGCCGACTCCGTGGCCTGGATCGACACCCGCATCCGCAACGTGGTCGAGGCGGGCGATCACTGGATCGCGCTCTGCGAGGTCCTGGACCTGGCCGTGACGAACCCCGTGTCACCGCTCATCTTCTTCCAGGGCGGCTACGGCAGCTTCGTGTCCACGTCGCTGATGGCCCGGATGGACCACGAGATCCTGCCGACGATCCACGCCGCCCACGCGGCCCGCCCGCAGGTCGAGGCCCTGGCCACGTCCGTTCGATGCGAGGTGTCGGTCCTCACGGCCGTGAGCCGCGATGAGATGGCTGTGGTCCTCTCGGCCACCGCGCCGGGCGTCGACCGGGGAGAGGGTCTGGCATACCGCATTCCGATGGTGCCGCCGATCGGTGACACCTATGTCTTCGATCAGGACGACGAGACCCGCGAGCGGTGGCTGGCGAAACTCCGCGACGCCGACGACGATGTGCGACAACTGCATCGCGACCGGCTCGACTTCGTCCGGCAACATGGTTATCTGGTGTCCTTCCTGCCCGAGGAGGGCTCGACCGCCTACGAGGAGATGCGGGCGGCGACGAAGTCCTATGAACGGGGCCGGTTGACGCCGTCGCAGGAACGTGAGATCTGCGCGTCCATCGGGAAATCGCCTGTCGACTACCGCATTCGGGACATGCGGTCCGATCAGACGTACGACGTCGGCTCCCTCGTGCTGCCGATCCGGGATGCCCGCGGCGGCTATTCGATGACGCTCCGGCTGTCGCAGCTGCCGCCCGGTGTGAACGGAGCACAGCTCCAGACGTGGATCGAGCAGGCCCGCGCCGTGGCGGAGGTGCTCGGGCGATGACCGATGTGGACACCGACGCCCGGATCGCGGCACTTGTGGCGCGGGTCGAGACGCTCGAGGCCGAAGCCGACATCCGCCGGATTCAGGCGCGATACATGTTCCTGTGTGACACTCCGTGTCCCGAACCCGGTCTCGCGGACAACGCGGAGCGCATCGAACGCATCGTCGACCTCTACACCGACGACGCGGTGTGGGAGGGGGTCGGGGAGTACTACGACGGACAGTTCGGCCGTGCCGAGGGCAAGCAGGCGATCCGCGAGCACTTCCGTCGCTTCTGGGGTGAGAAACGGGACCCCGCGCTGTTGCTCAATGCGCACTACCTCACGTCGGAGCAGATCCGGGTCGACGGTGATGACGCGGAGGGGCAGTGGATTCACATGCAGCCGTGGCTGTTCGCCGACGGAACCGCGCTCCTTCGGTCGAGTCGGTTGAACAACGCCTTCCGCAAGGACGACGGTCGCTGGCGGATCACCCGAACCCGCACCGAGAACGTCTTCATCGCACCGCTGCCCACCGGATTCGCCGAGAGCTACCCGTCGTCGTCGGTGTTGATGGGCTGAGTCGTTCGAGGGTGCGGCGTTCGTGTCGGTCGCGTCGCATGCGCTGCGACTGGGTGCGCAGATCGGTCGCGACCTCGCGCAGTGTCGCCCGCCGAGTTGCGTTGTAGACGAGCCCCGGTAGCGCAGACATGGGCAGCATCGCCGACGGTGGTGTCGTCCGGTTGTAGATGTCCCCGAGTGTCGCGGCGTACCCGGGTCGATCCCGGGCCCGACGGTTGACCTCGTACTCGAGCGGCGACGGTGGGGTGCCGGCCGCCAAGAAGTTCGTCCACTGATAGATCTCGACACACTCTTGCTCGCGACGTCTCGCCCAGGCCGCGGTGGCCATGTCGACGGCGTCGGGGTCGGGGTCACGGTTTCGCAGGACGGGCGCGAGGTCTTCACCGAGCAGGCGGCCGTACCGGTAGGCATCTCGGATGCCCTGTGCGGTGACGGGATCCTTGAAGTGTCCGGCGTCGCCGGGCAGCGCCCAGCCCGGCCCGCTCGATCGGCGGAAGTAGGACTCGATGCCGGTGCACGAACGGACGCGGGAGGTCATCTCCGCCCCTTCGAGGCGGCGGGCGAGTCCGGGTAGCGCGGCGACACCCGCCAGGTAGGCGTCGGTCGCCTTCCGGCCGCGGAACTCGCTGTCCATTCCGATCGGCGGCTGAAGGAGGCAGAGCGTCTGGCCGCCGTCGCAGGGGAAGGCGGTGCCGAGGAGGGCGCCGACGCGCCACTGGGAGGCGATGTGGCGCAGCTCGATTCGGGGGTCCGTCCAGTACGCGAAGTAGCAGGACCGACCGCTCGGTGAAGAGATCAGCGGGATCTCGGCCTTCACTTCGCGGGCAACCATGCTCTTGCGACCGTCCGCGCCGATCACGATCGGGGCGACGGCACGGTGTTCGCGATCGTCGTCATCGGTGTAGACGACGCCGGCGGCGCGGCCATCCTGCCAGATCAACGACGTTGCGCGACATGGATGCCGGAAGTCGGCGCCGGCGGTGACCGCGGTTCGTTGGAGGGCGGCGTCGAGGTGCGCGCGACGCAGGCACATCGCGTAGTCGATGCCCGAGACCGGTGAATAAGTGGTGCGCCAGCCGATCTCGTCGAGGACGGCCTCGGCGATCGGGAGACGCGGTGCGCCCGCGTCCTCGACGGCGGGCAGGGCGCCGAGCGCGTGGATCTCGGCCATGGTCGACGGCCAGAGCAGGTGCGTCGAGAGGGTGTCGGACGGAAAGCGGGCCGAATCGATGAGCAGGACACGTGATCCCCTGGTGGCCAGTGCGATTGCCGTTGCCGCGCCGGCGCATCGCGCACCGACGATGACGGCGTCGAAGTGCTCGGTTCGCTCGGTCATCGCGAACTCCATCCCTCAGCTCGTCATATGGACACATGAGACGATATCCGTGTGACGTCTCGCCGCGTGGCGGTTTGATCAGCTCCGTCCCGGATAGTGCTTTTACCCGCAGACAGCGTGAACGTCGTGATCGATGCCTTCCTCGGCGCGGCGAGTGGAGGTGACCTCGACGCGATGATCGCGCGGTTGACCGATGACTGCGTCCGTGTCGCCGATCCGTCATTGGTCCCGCCGGGAACATCGGCCGTGGTCGCCGGTGCTCGCGCTGTCGCCGAGGAGACCCGGTTATTCGTCGACCGAATGCGTGCGAGTACCCCGATGTGGCTAGGTGGCAGGCGGTTTCACGTGATCGCACCCGGTGGTCGTGGCTTGGCTGTCATCGAGGTCGAGACCATCGGTGGGAGGGTGGCGAGAATCGAGATGGGCGCACAACTTCGAGCACCGTGGCGGAGTTGTTCTGACCGGCGGTGCTCGGAAGCCTGGTGTCTAGAAGGGTGGTGGGTTGGCGTCGTTCCAGCGCTGTTCGGCGCGTTGCTGGCGCCGGAAGTCGCTGTTGCGCAGGTCGTTCAGCCGTGCTCGGGCGGGGTGGTCGGGTGGCCGTCTCGGGGTGAGTTTGTTGAACAGGTCGCGTCCGCTGAAGGCGTTGCCGACGAACATGTGGCCGGTGGGTGTGGTGAACCACGCGGTGAGGAATTCGTCCTGGTGGTCCTGCCAGCTGGTGAAGGTCTTGATGCGGTGGTGGAACCGGCACAGCGGTTTCAGATTGCGCGCATCGGTCGGTCCACCACGACGTGGGTCGGTGTGGTCGAACGGATCGGTGTGGTCGAGATCGATCTGCCACACCGGCGCATTGCAGCCCGGGAATGTGCAGCACAGTTCTCCTGCACGCACCAACGCCTGCAGCTTCTTCGATGGGGTGTACCGCGTCGAAGACCTGTCGGCGTCGGGTGCGACCGGTGCTGGTGCGGTTTCCGGTTCGGCAGGTGTGGGTTGGATGTAGGTGCGGCGGGCTTCGGCGAGCAGCGTTCGGGCGGTGTCGGAGTCGATGATCCCGTGTCTGTCGAGGAAGGCGGGGTCGTCGTCGAGTCCGATCAGGGTCGACAGGTTCACCACGATGTGGAAGGTCGCACGCGGGGCCTGCGACGGCGCCGGCGGAACGGTCGGCTCCTGCGGGTCGGCGACAACCGCGTCGATGGCCGGGACGTCGGCGGGGGTGTCGAGGTCGCCGCTGGTCTCATCAAGGTCCTGCACCACCGTGGTGGTGCCGGCTTCGTTTGCGGCGGCATCGCAGTCGGCGCACTGGCAGGCGATTGCGGATTCGCTGCGGGCGAGTGCTTTGAGCGCGTCGGCACGTCGCTCGGGCAGGCTGCGCGGGTCTCCGGGATGTACCGCTGCGGCCATCGAGGAGAGGCGGGCGTTGAATTCGGCGGCGTCGGCGTCGGGGAGCGTGCCGTTGATCCGGGACTGTCCGGGCGTGAACCGATCGGGGGTGACGGTCACCTTGCGGTCTTTGGTCACCCGTTCCTTGCGTCGCCGGATCGCCTCGGGGGCCCATGCCGCGACGATCGCGTCGACCATGGCGGTGAACCGAGCCGTGGACATCGGTGCTCGGGCGAAGATCGCCTCGGCAAGGTGGGCGTCGACGGTCTGCATTTCTTCGTCATCGGTGATCAGTTCGGTGCGCTTGAGGGCGATCAGGAAGCGGCGCTTGTCGATTCGACCGCAGGCGAGTGCGTGTCCGGTGAACGCGAGCCGGTAGCGCAGTGCGTCACCGGCGAAGATGAGTTCTTTCGCTTCGGCCGGGGTGACCGTGAGGGTGGCGCCGACTTCGGCGATGGCCTGTTCGAGGCCGGTCGGGCCGAACTGCTCGTACGGGTTCTCCCCGGCGGCCACGCGTGCCGACAGGGCGTCGAAGGCTTCGATGGAGTCGAGTTCGCCGGTGTGCACCTCGGCGCGCCGCTGGGTGTAGTCCATTTCGCGTTCGTCGTGAATGAGACTGGCAACGGTCATCATTCGATGCGCAGACGCGGCCGCCAGGCCGGCGCAATGATTCAAGACCTCGACGAGTTCGGCGGCGGAGAGTTCATTGTCGGGACGAAGGCGCGGTTCGACGGAATGCTGTGATGGGTCCACCGATGTGGTGGATCCGGCCCCCGCCCCCGATGACATGACTCCACTTTACTCGAATATATGTTCGAGTCAAGGGGTCTGCGGATCTCGGCTCGGTCTGTGCACGTATGTAACCATGACGCACCGACAGGTCCTTGTCGCGAGTGCTATCCGACTCCTAGTGCAACGGTTCGTCGTCGAACGGCCAGCCCGAGGCCTCGAGATGCCTTCGGACGCGGGCGATGTCGTCCTCGTGGGGGAGGTCTTGGGTGATCGCGGTGATCTTGACCCCGGCGTCGATCTTCGAGATCGGTTCGGGCGGCGGCGGTGCGTCCCCTCGGTCGCGGATGAGGTCGGCGGATACGCTCTCCGCCTCATCCTCGCTCAGCTGACGACGCAGGAGCGCGAACAACGGGACGTAGTCCTCGCGGGGCACCCCGTCGGGGTAGCCGACCCGCAGCCAATCCACGATCCGCTTCAAAAACTGGCCTCGGTCCGCCACGGTGCCTCTACTTGTAACCGAACGGGAAGATCTTCACGTCGAAGTAGTAGTAGATGGTCTGGCGGGTGATCCACAGCAGCGCGGTGACGATGACGAGTGCGACAACCGCGAAGATCACGTAACCGAGCAGTCGCAGGGGGGCACTGCCGTTCGAGATGGTGCCGTCCGCGCCGACGCCGGGCGCACCTTGGGCATGACAACGCAGGCCCACGGCGAACAGCGCGGGGAGTCCGGCGCCGAAAACCAGGCCCACCAGCAAGACCTTGATGATCGATTCGACGATGTCCATCGGTGTTCGAGTCCTTTCGGGATGCGTCGGTGACCGTCAGGCGATCGTGGTGGGCTTGGCCTGATCAGCCGGAATGATCGAGTCGGTCGTGTCGTCCCATTCGGCGTTGACGTTGTGCGAGTCGATCTTGTTCTGCTGCGCGCGCCAGTACAGGTACCCGGACGCGGCGAGCAGGAGGACGAAGATGGCGATGCCGCCCGCGACGTCGCCCAACAGATTGGCGATGAAGTAACAGAAGGCACCGACGAGTCCCGCGGCCGGCAGCGTCGTCATCCACGCGACGGCCATACGCCCCGCGACCGACCATCGGACCTGCGCACCCTTCTTGCCTACACCCGAACCCAGGATCGAACCCGTCGCCACCTGCGTGGTCGACAGGGCCATCCCGGCCGCACTCGAGGTGAGGATGATCGCGGCCGACGAAGCCTCGGCCGCCATGCCCTGGGGTGAGCTGATCTCGACGAGACCCTTGCCCAACGTCCGGATGATGCGCCACCCGCCGAGGTAGGTCCCGATCGCAATGGCTGCGGCACAGGAGAAGACGACCCAGAAGGGCAGGCCGTGGCTCACCGTCGAGGCGTCGAGGTGGCCGGTGACGATGAGTGCCATCGCGATGACCCCCATCGTCTTCTGTGCGTCACCGGTTCCGTGAGCAAGCGACACCAGGGACGCGCTCGCGATCTGGCCGTACCGGAACCCGGCCTCTTTGCGGTTCGCGTCGATACGACGGGTGATCGCGAAGACGAGCCACGTGCCGCAGGCCGCCACGATGCACGCGATGACGGGCGCGAACAGCGCGGGCACGATGATCTTCGAGAGCACACCGTGCCAGTTGATGCCGGAGAGGCCGATCGCCGCGATACCGGAACCGATGAGCCCGCCGAACAGTGCATGGGACGACGAGGACGGTAGGCCGAACAGCCAGGTGAACAGATTCCAGAGAATGCCGCCGATGAGTCCGGCGAAGATGATCAGCAGGGCGGTGGTCGGAGTGAGTCCGGTGACGACGTCGCCCGACGTCTGCTGGATGTTGAGGACGTCCTTGGTGATGGTGGCGGCCACCTCCACAGACAAGAACGCGCCGACGAGGTTGAGGACGGCGGATATCCCCACGGCAACCTTGGGTTTGAGAGCTCCGGTGGCGATCGAGGTGGCCATCGCGTTGCCGGTGTCGTGGAATCCGTTGGTGAAGTCGAAGCCGAGTGCCGTGATCACCAACAGCACGAGGAGGAGCATCTCACCGGTCATTGCCCAATCATGCTGCCGGACCGCCGGTTTCACCTAGAAAGCGAATGCCGGAATTGCCGGTTTCGTCCTGGGGCTTTGCCGGTGCAGCGTCAGGTGTTCACCAAGAATTCACCAAACGGCGTCGACGGGTGGCGGTCGGTGGCCCCGAGGCTCATCCGATCTCGCGCTCGATCGGGGTCTCGACAGCCAGTTGTAGCGCACCCTCGGCGAACCGGGAGACCGGTCCGATCGCGGCATCCAGCGCCTCGTCGTAGCCGTCGCGCGCCTCGCCCCAGAGCCGGCCCGATGAACCGTCTCGCGTCACCCCGATCACGGCGATGAGCTCACCGGTGGTCGGGATGCAGACCGCCCAGACGAACCTCGTCTCCGACTCCCAGCCGTGATGTGCCGCAGTGACATACGCGGTGGGGTCGTCGACCTGGAGACGAGACAACGCCGGGACGTCGGTGATCCGCTCGTCCGCACGAAGCGCACGCAGATACCACGTCCCGGCGTTGATCTCGACTGGTTGCACAGTCGCGAAGCTCCAGTGAGTCTTACTTCAGCTCGAGCAGCACCGTGCCCTGGGTGACGGCGGCGCCGGCCTCGATGGTGAGGCCGGTGACGACGCCGTCCTTGTGGGCGGTGACCGGGTTCTCCATCTTCATGGCCTCGAGCACGACGACCAGATCGCCGGCAGCGACTTCCTGGCCCTCTTCGACGGCGACCTTGACGACGGTGCCCTGCATCGGAGCGGCCACGGCGTCACCGGAAACGGCTGCGCCGCCGCCCTTCTTGCGCGAGCGTGCCTTCGGCTTCTTGCGGACGACGCCGTTGGCCGAGCCGCCGCCGCCACCGAGCGCGAGATCGCCGGGCAGCGACACCTCGACGCGACGGCCGCCGACCTCGACGACGACGTTCTGCCGCGGTGCGGCCTCGTCCTCGTCGATCGGCTCGCCGCCGGTGTACGGCTCGATCGGGTTGTCCCAGTCGGTCTCGATCCACTTGGTGTAGATGTCGAACTTCTCGCCGTCGCCGATGAAGGCAGGGTTGGAGACGATGTGCCGGTGGAACGGGATGACCGTCGCCAGGCCTTCGACCTGGAACTCGGCGAGCGCGCGACGCGACCGCTCGAGAGCCTGCTCGCGGGTCTCGCCGGTGACGATCAGCTTCGCCAGCATCGAGTCGAACTGTCCGCCGATGACGTCACCCTCGACGACACCGGAGTCGACGCGCACGCCGGGGCCGGTCGGCTCCTTGTAGACCGAGATCGGCCCGGGGGCGGGCAGGAAGTTGCGACCCGCGTCCTCGCCGTTGATCCGGAACTCGAACGAGTGGCCGCGCGGGGTCGGGTCCTCGGTGAACTCCAGCTTCTCGCCGTTGGCGATCCGGAACTGCTGACGCACGAGGTCGATGCCCGCGGTCTCCTCCGTGACCGGGTGCTCGACCTGCAGGCGCGTGTTGACCTCGAGGAACGAGACCAGGCCGTCGCTGCCGACCAGGAACTCGACGGTGCCGGCACCGTAGTAACCGGCCTCGCGGCAGATGGCCTTCGCGGACTCGTGGATCTTGGACCGCTGCTCGGTGGTGAGGAACGGCGCGGGGGCCTCCTCGACCAGCTTCTGGAAACGACGCTGCAGCGAGCAGTCGCGGGTGCCTGCGACGATGACGTTGCCGTGCTGGTCGGCGATGACCTGGGCCTCGACGTGGCGGGCCTTGTCGAGGTAGCGCTCGACGAAGCACTCGCCGCGACCGAACGCGGCGACGGCCTCGCGGGTGGCCGACTCGAACAGGTGCGGGATCTCCTCGATGGTGTACGCCACCTTCATCCCGCGTCCACCGCCGCCGAACGCCGCCTTGATGGCGACCGGCACGCCGTGCTCCTGGGCGAAGGCCACGACCTCGTCGGCGTCCTTGACCGGGTCCTTGGTGCCAGGGGCCATCGGGGCGTCGGCCTTCAGCGCGATGTGGCGCGCGGTGACCTTGTCGCCGAGGTCGCGGATCGACTGCGGTGACGGACCGATCCAGATGAGTCCGGCGTCGATGACGGCCTGGGCGAAGTCGCCGTTCTCCGACAGGAAGCCGTACCCGGGGTGGATCGCGTCCGCGCCGGACTTCTTCGCCGCGTCGAGGATCTTGTCGAAGACCAGGTATGACTCCGCCGAGGTCTGCCCGCCCAGTGCGAAGGCCTCGTCGGCGAGCTTGACGAACTGCGCGTTCGCGTCGGGCTCGGCGTAGACGGCAACGCTCGCGATGCCTGCATCCCGGGCGGCGCGGATCACGCGGACAGCGATCTCGCCGCGATTGGCGATGAGGACCTTGCTGATTGCGGACGGGGTGTTCGCAGAGGTACTGGGCACTTGTTCTCCTGGGCCTTACTCGTACTCGGGTGCTCACGACGCGGTAGCGCACGCGACACGGTTGTCGGACGTCGGTCAAGTCTGGTGGTACGCCGTCACCGGCCGGGATGAGGACGGCGAGGGCGATGCGACACCTTCGAGGTGCAGGTGTCGCGACCTTCCGGGCAATACCCTAGCCCACCGAGCAATCGTTCGGTGGAGCCCTGGGTCACAACGCCGGAGAGAATGTGCTCGCCTCACCGAGGTCGCGGATCAGTTCGGCGAAACCGTGCAGGTAGGCGTGGACGGGACCGGCGGAGGCATCGATGTCGCGAGCGGAAGCACCCGGACCTCCGGGCTCGGAAAATGTGACGATTCCCTCACGTTGTGCCTCCAGGAGCGTCCCCGACGACGGGCGGGCGGCAGCCCGGCCTGACGGGACGCTTGGTGTCGGGACGTCGGTCGCCGAGGCGGCGACGCCCAGATCGCGCGGCCGGGACTCCCGCGGGAAGCGGGCGGAGTACCGCAGGCCCGACGGCGTGCGATTGATCCAGATGTACACCTCGTCGGGGGAGTAGCTGTGACTCCGGATGACTTTCGCGCGCCCGGCGTCGGCCGCACCGGCGCCCGGGGCGTAGCGGGTGTCGATGAACGAGATCACGAACCTGGGTCCGCCCTTGTGACCGATCAGGTCGGCCACGCGCAGGAACGGCAACGACGCCCCCTGACGACCGCGTTTGAGCGCGGCGGTCGACCGGGCGACGGTCTGGTCGAACGTGGGGGAGTCGGACATGTCCACACAGAAGGGGGCGACCCCCACGAACCAGCCGAGCGACGTCAGCCAGCGGGCATCGTTGCGGGTGTGCCGAGGCAGCACGCAGCGGAACTCCCGGTCGCCGGTCAGTTCGTGATGAACCACTGCGAAGGCCGCGAGCACCCCCGCGGTCAGGGTGCCACCCGCCTCCGAGCAGATCGCGGTGAACCGGTTGGCCGTCTCGTCATCGGCGATGACACCCCACAGTGACTCCTGGGGTTGTGCGGGGTCCGCGGCGCTCTCGTCCGGGGTGGGCTCTGCTGGTCGGGCGGGCTCGGTCGTGAGCAGGCCGGGCATGTCACCGGCCCCGGCGGCCAGGAACTCCGACCACAGGCCGACGGCCGGGTGGTCGCGGCCGGTCTGGTCGGCGATCCGGCGTTCCTCGGCGCTGAAGTCGACATAGCTGCCCACCTCCGGCAGATTCGCGCCACGATGCTCTCGCGCCGCGCGGTACAGCGAGACCAGTTCCTGCTGCGCCATGATCAGGGAGTATCCGTCCACCAGCGAATGGTCGGCGGCGAAGAGCAGGGTGAACGACCGCTCGCGACCGACGGTCGCGAACCGGTACGCCGGCCAATGCAGCGGCGCGGTGGCGCGATCGAACGAACCGGCCAGCTGCTCGACGAGCGGGCCGGACTCGGCATACCAGCCGATCCGGCCCATCTTCAGTTTCACACTGCCCGGTGCGGTGGTGAGTCGCTGCAGTCCGGATCCCTTGATCACGACGTGACTCCGTAGGACCTCGTGCCGATCGATCCACTGGGTCAGCACCGAGCGGATGGCCGGGATCGACAGCGGCTCGTCGAACTCGATGCTCAGCCCGAGCCACGCCTCGCGTCCACCCTCACGACGGTTGCGGATCCGGAACTCGAACGCGTCGCGGAGATGCTGCTCGTGGTTGTGCGAGGTCAACCGGGGGTCGTAATCCCAGGTGCCCAGCCCGCCCGGCACATACGGGGTCCATTCGACGAGGCCGCCGGGCTCGATGGGTTCGTCGCGGATCTGGATGAATTTCATGCCCCGGAGAGGTCGGGCACCTGGTGACGCACCTGGGCCTTGATCCGGCCCAGCATTCCCGCCATCCCCCGCAGACGGAGCGGGCTCACCGCGCTCCCGAGTCCGAGGTCGTAGTAGAAATCCGATGGCACGTCGAGGATTTCGCGCGCCGACGCAGTGTCGAGTCCCTGGTGCAGGATCGCGGCGAACCCGCGGGTCGTCGGCGCCTCGCGCGGCGCACTGAAATGCAACCGCACCGACGCCGGGTCGGCGGCGTCCACCGACAGGAACACCGGCGACTGGCACTCGGGTACCGGTTCCATCGCATCCTGCTCGAGATGCGCAGGCAGATCGGGCAATTCGCCGGCGAACTCGAGCAGGAGCGTGATCTTGTCGGAGTCGCCGAGCGCACCGAAGTCGTCGACGATCTCGGCCAGGGCTGGGGGCAGGCTCATCGTGCGGTCGGGCTCACTCGCTGCCGGGTACGGCGCCCGGCTCGTCGCCGACGGCGATCGGAACCCGCACGGCATTGCCCCACTCGGTCCACGAGCCGTCGTAGTTGCGGACCGCGGAGTGACCGAGCAGGTGCGTGAGCACGAACCACGTGTGGCTCGACCGCTCGCCGATACGGCAATAGGCGATGGTGGGTGTCTGCGGATCGAGATCGGCGTAGATCTCGTCGAGCTCGGCGCGGCTGCGGAAACGGCCGTCGGGCGCCGCGGACTTCGCCCAGGGGATGGAGATGGCGGTGGGGATGTGCCCGCCGCGCAGCGCGCCCTCCTCCGGGTAATCCGGCATGTGGGTGCGCTCGCCCGTGTACTCCTGCGGCGAACGGACGTCGACCAGCGGCTCGGTGCCCAGGGCCTCCAGGACCTGCGGTGCGAACGCCCGGATCGCGGTGTCGTCGCGCTCGACGACCGGGTAGTCCGACCGGGGATAGTCGGGAACGTCGAAGGAGGTGTCGCGGTCCTCGGCCATCCAGGCGTCGCGTCCGCCGTCGAGCAACCGGACGTCCTCGTGACCGAACAGGGTGAACACCCACAGCGCGTAGGCAGCCCACCAGTTGCTCTTGTCGCCGTAGATCACGACGGTGTCGTCGCGCTCGATTCCCTTGCTGCGCATCAACTCCGCGAACTGCTCGCCGTTGATGTAATCGCGCGTGACCGGATCGTTGAGATGCAGGTGCCAGTCGATCTTCTGGGCCGTCGGGATGTGGCCGATGTCGTAGAGCAACACATCCTCGTCGGACTCGATGATCTTGAGTCCCTTGGCGCCGAGATGCGCCGAGAGCCACTGGGTCGTCACCAGCCGTTCGGGGTGGGCGTATTCGGCGAAGGCCGGATTCGGGTCGGTGTCAACGCTCACGGTGCTCTCCAGCTCGCTGTTCGGACGTTCCTCGTGGATCACGCGGACCATCTGCGGTCCCGCTGATAAAGGGTAGGGCATCGGCCGGAGCGTGCTTCGATCAGACGACAAACCGCAGGTGAAGCGGGGCATCGCCTGCTAGGTTCGCCGAATGATCGATCGACGTGGCCCCCTCGCGGTGCGGTGGGCGGTCTCCCTGGCCGCGGTGGCGGCGCTGACCGTCGGAAGCGGATGTTCGCTGATCCCGTCCGACGATTCGGGGCGGGTTCCGGGGTCGTCCGCGTCGACGAGCGCCACCCCGAGTCCGACGCCGTCACGCCCGCCGGGTTCCGCGGGTTCGGATTCCTCTCGGCCGTCCGACGCCGACCCGGCCCAGTGCCGCCCCGACGACTGTCCGAAGCTGCCGACGCCGACCGCGGAACTCATGACGAGCGGGGTGACCCCGGCCAACGTCGACACCGCGGTCCCCGAGTACCTCACGACGCTCCTCGACGACCTCGACCAGACGTGGGGCGGATGGTTCGACGAGCTCGGCTGGGGGGATCCCGCGCCAGGCCGGGTGCTCATCGGGTCGGGCACCTCGTTCACCACCGAATGCATTGTCGGTGACGAGGATTCGCGCCCCGTGCCGATTCCCTCCGACGAGGCGAACGCGTACTTCTGCGGCGCGGACACCGAGCCGAACGGGCAGGGCACCCCCACCGAGGGCAGCGTCGTACTGCCGGTCGAGACCTTCGCGGCCATCTGGGACGGCAACGTCTTCGGGGTCCCGTCGCCGATCGTCGGCGACTTCACCGCCGCGATCGTCGTCGCGCACGAATACGGCCACAACGTGGTGTTCCGGATGGCCGAGGCCTTCGACATCCCGGACCGCCGACTCCCGGCCGGCAAGAACAGCGAGCTCATCGCCGATTGCCTGGCCGCGAACTGGGGTGCCACCGCCTACCAGCGGGATGCGCTCGGCGCCAAGGAGATCCTGCAGGTCGCGAGCCTGCTGCCGATCATCGGCGACACCGGGGGCGCCTCCGGACACGGGTCGGCGCGCGAGCGCGCGGTGGCCCTGACGGTCGGCCTCACCGGCCCGCAGTTCAACCGCCAGGGACAGCCCGCGGACTGCATCAAGCGGTACTGGCCGGAGTTCTTCGAGGCGGAGTGATTTCGACAAGCTCAATCAGCGGTGGGGCGTGCTCAATCAGCGGTGGGGTGCGCTCGATCAGCGGTGGGGTGCGCTCGATCAGCGGTGGGGTGTGCTCGATCAGCGACGGGGTGCGCTCGCTCAGCGGTGCCAGAAGTCGGTCACCGACAGGCCGACGTCGCGCAGGAGGGTGCGGACCAACGGCAGCCCGATGCCGATGACCGACGACGGATCACCCTCGATGCGCTCGACCAGCCAGCCGCCGAGGCCGTCGAGGGTGAAGGCGCCCGCGACCTGCAACGGTTCGCCGCTGGCGACGTACCGGTGGATGACGTCGTCGTCGGCGTCGGCGAAGTGGATCGTGGTGGAACTCGTGCCGCCGGCGGTGGCGCGCCGGTCCAGCCGGATCAGGTGGTGTCCGGTCAGCAGGTCGGCGCTGCGACCGCGCATGTCCGACCACTGCGCGACAGCGCGCTCGGGCGTGTGCGGTTTACCGAGGAGCTGATCGCCCAGGTGGAGCATCGAGTCACAGCCGATGACGACGACAGGATCGCCGGAGCCGGCCAGTTCGGCGATCTCCGGGAGCGCCGCGACCGCCTCTGCCTTGGCGCGGGCCAGTTCGGCGACGACCACACCGGCCGGCGTGGAGCCGGGAAGCCGCGCGAGGAGCGCATGCTCGTCGACGTCCGACACGCGAACGACAGGTTCGACGCCGGCCGCCCGCAGGATGCGGAGCCGGGCCGGCGAGGCCGAGCCGAGCACGAAGATCGGGCCGGTGGGACCCGGCCCGATCTCGGATGAGCGTGTCACCTCAGTAGCGGAGGTTGGTGAAGCTCCCGGGACCGCCCCACTGCGGGCGCAACCGGTCGATGGGCCGGCCCCAGTCGTTGCGCGTCGCGGGCTCGGAGTCGCCGCCGCCCGACCCGGCCCCGGCGAGGACGGTCACCAGCACGGCGAGGTCCTCGTCGGTCGGCTGGCCGCCGACGACGGTCAGGAACGGACGCTCGGACTTCGTCGACTCTTCGCTCACGGAATTCTCGCTCTCGGGACGACCGGCTGATGTCACAGGGGGATGTTGCCGTGCTTCTTCGGCGGCAGATTGACCATCTTGCGCTCGAGCAGCTTGAGCGCGGTGGCGATCTGTCCTCGGGTGTGGCTCGGCGGGATGACCGCGTCGACGTATCCGCGTGCAGCCGCCACGTACGGGTTGACGAGGGTGTCCTCGTACTCCTCCTGCAGCTGCAGGCGCAGGGCGTCGACGTCCTCGCCCTTGGCGGCGGCGTCCTTGAGCTGACTGCGGTAGACGAACCCGACCGCGCCCGAGGCGCCCATGACCGCGATCTGGGCGGTCGGCCACGCCAGGTTCACGTCGGCACCCATGTGCTTGGAACCCATGACGTCGTAGGCGCCGCCGTAAGCCTTGCGGGTGATGACGGTGATCTTGCCGACCGTGGCCTCGCCGTAGGCGTAGAGCAGCTTGGCGCCGCGGCGGATGATGCCGCGATACTCCTGGTCGGTGCCGGGCAGGAAGCCGGGGACGTCGACCAGGGTGACGATCGGGATGTTGAAAGCGTCGCAGGTGCGGACGAAGCGCGCGGCCTTCTCCGAGGCGTCGATGTCGAGGCAACCCGCGAACTGGGTGGGCTGATTGGCGACGATGCCGACGCTACGGCCGTCGACGCGTCCGTAGCCGATGATGATGTTGGTCGCGTATTCGGCCTGGACCTCGAGGAACTCGTCGTCGTCGAGGATGCGGCGGATCACCTCGTGCATGTCGTACGGCTGATTCGGCGAATCCGGGATCAGCGTGTCGAGTTCGAGGTCCTCCTCGGTGAGGGTGTCCTCGATCGAACCGGCGGCCGGCTGCGCGACCGGCAGGCGCGGTGCGTCCGCCCGGTTGTTGCTCGGCAGGTAGCCGAGCAGCTCCTTGACGTACTCGAGGGCGTCCTCCTCGTCGGAGGCGACATAGTGGGCGGTGCCCGACTTCGACATGTGCGTGTGCGCACCGCCGAGCTCCTCCATCGTCACCTCTTCGCCGGTGACCGTCTTGATGACGTCGGGGCCGGTGATGAACATCTGGCTGGTCTGGTCGACCATCACCACGAAGTCGGTGAGCGCGGGGGAGTAGACGTGACCGCCGGCCGCGGCGCCCATGATCAGCGAGATCTGCGGGATGACGCCGGAGGCGCGCACGTTGCGGTGGAAGATCTCCCCATACAGACCGAGCGAGACCACGCCCTCCTGGATACGGGCGCCGGCGCCGTCGTTGATGCCGATCAGCGGACGGCCGGTCTTGATCGCGAGATCCATGACCTTGACGATCTTCTCGCCGTAGACCTCGCCGAGGCTGCCGCCGAAGACGGTGGAGTCCTGCGAGAAGACGCAGACCTCACGGCCGTCGATGGTGCCGTAACCCGAGACGACGCCGTCGCCGAGCGGACGGCGCTCGGCGAGTCCGAAGTTGGTGCTGCGGTGCCGGGCGAGGGCGTCGAGTTCGACGAACGACCCCTCGTCGAGCAGGTGCGTGATGCGCTCCCGCGCGGTCAGCTTGCCCTTGGCGTGGGTCTTCTCGACGGCGGCCTCACCCACCGGGTGCTTCGTCTCGTCGAGACGATTACGCAGATCGGCGAGCTTTCCCGCCGTGGTGTGGATGTCGGGAGCGGCGGCGTCGTCGCGAGAAGCAGTGGTCATGACTGACGATGCTAACTACCCGGGTGTGAGCCACGTCAACCGGATCAACGTGAGATATCCCTCAGGTTTCCGAGCGATCGGTCGGTGGGATGGGCGCACCTCGTCGAAACAGGCGGTACCCGACCGTCCCACCGCGGCGGACAGTAGGTTCGTTGTCCATGAGCCTCGACGCCGATCTGCTCCGTACCCGACTCGCCGACACCCGGTGGCACCGGATCGAGGTGGTCGAGGCGACCGGCTCCACCAACGCCGACCTCGTGTCCCGTGCCGCCGCCGAAGCCGTCGCGGGAACCGTCCGCATCACCACCGACCAGACCGCGGGACGCGGTCGCCACGCCCGCACGTGGACGGCGCCCGCCGGCACACAGCTGGCCATGTCGGCCGCGATCGACGTCGCCGACCACACCGAGGACCTGGGCTGGCTCTCGCTGCTGGCCGGCCTCGCCGCGGTCCAGGGCGTCGACGACGCGATGGGTGTGCGCCCGACGCTCAAATGGCCGAACGATGTGCTGATCGACGGCAAGAAGGTCGCGGGGATCCTCTCGGAGTACACCCGCTCCGAGCACGGCCCGACCGGGCCGGGAGGAGTGGCGGTGATCGGCACCGGACTCAACACCACGATGGCGGCGGACCAGCTGCCGGTCCCGACCGCGACCTCGCTCGGTCTCGCGACCGGCCGCGACGTGCCGCTGACCGACCTGGCCGCGTCGTACCTACGGGCGCTCTCGGACCTGCTCGACCTCTGGCCGCACGACCTGGACGGGCTGGCGGCGCGATACCGCGACAGCAGCGACACCATCGGCCGCCGCGTTCGTCTGGTCCTACCCGGCGATCGCGAGGTCGTCGGCACCGCGACCGGGGTCGACCATTCCGGCCGGATCGTCGTCGACGCCGATGGTCAGCAGGTGGTGGCCGCGGCGGGCGACGTGACCCATCTGCGGCCGGAGTGACTTCGACTCGGCTCGGCCAGCGGGGGCGGCCGGAATGACTAGCGCTGCAGGCTCTTGCCGGCCATGGCCGGGATGATCGTCAGGGAGGGCAGGCCGATCACGAGGTGCACGATCGCGGTCTCGATGCCCACCGAGATCTGGTTGTAGGTCAGGATCGGGATGAGCACGGCCGCCACGAGCAGCAGGCCGACGATCCAGCGGTAGAACTGGTCGGGCGATGGGGTGACCATGTGCAGGACGTACCAGAGGGCGCCGGCGGCGAGGGCGCACAGGAAACCGACGACCCCGAACCAGAGCTCGCTGGCGGCGACCGGGTTCCACACGCCGAGCTTGCCCGATTCGTTCACCTTCTCGACGAACGCGGAGATGATCCAGGCCACCAGCCAGGCGGCCAGGCCGGTGACCACACCGGTCATCACCACACCGCCGGCGAACGTGACGGGATTGATGTCCGGGCCGCGACGTGGTTTCGGCGGCCGGCCCTGCTCAAAGCCGCCCTGGGGATAACCGCCCTGGCCGGCGTACGGATCTGCCGCGTAGGGATCTCGCGCATACGGGTCGTTCTGGCTGCTGTACGCGCGTGACTCAGGGGTGTAGCCGGACTCGTAGCGCGCGGTCCGCGGGTCACGGGGATCCTGGTAGCTCATGGCGTTCTCCTCGCCGACCGGTCGCGAAGCCGATGGTCGGATCTGGTGTCGGGGCCCTGACATGCTCACTGCTCTCCGACAGCGGTGGCCTGTGGTTGGCAGTCTACTCAGGCCGTCCCGCGATCCGGCGGTGTCCGAGCGGCGCGTTCACGCGGGTTGGCCCCGGTCGGGCCGGTGCCGTTTATGCTGGGCCGCATGGCCTATCCGCGGGAGAACCTGGCACCGGGAGAGCGTGTCGTCCTCCATCGACATCCGCACTGGAAGTGCCTGCTGGGTCCGTTCCTGCTGTTCGCGATCGTGACGGCGGCCGCGGGCGTGTTGGTCGGGGTCATCACCGCATCGTCGCTGCGGTCCACACCGCAGACCGTTCTGCTCCTCGTGGTCGCGGTGGTATGGGCTGCGAGCTTCTGCTGGTACTTCATTCGCCCGCTCTTGGCATGGAAGACAACACATTTCGTGCTCACCGATCGGCGGGTGATGTTCCGCAACGGGATCATCACCCGGTCGGGCATCGACATCCCGATCCGCCGGATCAACACGGTCGAGTTCCGGCACGGCCTCGTCGACCGCATGCTGCGCACCGGCACGCTGGTCATCGAATCGGCGTCGGACGAGCCGCTGTCCTTCGACGACATCCCGCAGGTGGAGCGGGTACATGCGCTGCTGTACCACGAGGTACTCGACGTCCACGACGACGAGGATCATCCGTTGGAAGGGCGCCGGCGCGACTCCTATGACCAGCCTGCCGCGGGTATCGGTCACCACGGGGACCACTCCGACCGCGCGGCCCGAGACCGATGACCACCGTGCTGCTCGCCGAGGACGACGCCGCGATCGCCGAACCGCTCGCGCGGGCGCTGTCGCGCGAGGGGTACGGCTGTGAGGTCGTCTCGACCGGCGCCGACGCCCTGGAGAAGGCACTCGACACCCGCTATGAGTTGCTCATCCTCGATCTCGGGTTGCCGGTGCTGGACGGCTTGGAGGTGTGCCGGCGCGTGCGGGCCCAGCGGCCGGCGCTCGCGGTGCTGATGCTGACCGCGCGCACCGACGAGGTCGACTTCGTGGTCGGACTCGACGCCGGCGCCGACGACTACGTCGGCAAACCGTTCCGCCTGGCCGAACTGCTGGCCCGGGTACGTGCGCTGCTGCGGCGGCGCCAGCCCGGCGACGTCGTGCTCGAGGGCGGTGCCCTGCGCCTCGACGCCCGTGCGCGCCGGGTCCTGGTCAACGGCCACGACCTCACCCTGGCGAACCGTGAGTTCGACCTCCTGCGTTTCCTCATGGAACGCGCCGGTGAGGTGGTGACCCGCGAGGAGATCCTCACCGAGGTGTGGGGTTCGGCCGACCTGCGGTCGTCGAAGACCCTCGACATGCACATCTCCTGGCTGCGCCGGAAGATCGGCGACGATCGCCACGACCGTCCCCGCCACATCGTGACCGTGCGCGGGGTCGGTTTCCGGTTCGACCCGTAGACGCGCATGCGACGTCGCCTGCTCACGACCATGATCGCCGTCCTGCTGGCGGTCGGTGGGCTGCTGGGCATCCCGCTGAGCGTCGTCGCGTGGTGGTGGGTGGCCGACAACGCGCATCAGGACCTCGACAACCGGCTCAAGGTCATCGCCGATCAACTGATCCGGCAGGAGGGGGCCGACGGCCGGATCCCGCCGGAGTCCCTCGATCGCGAGGCCTTCCAGCTGCTCTTGCCGCCGAACGGCCGCCTGACCGTCACCTTCCCCGATATGTCGGGGACCCCGCAGCGCACGGTCGTGGGTGCCGAGATCGGCGGTTCCCGACTCTCGGAATCGATCGCGCTGGGTGCGGCGGGAACGCTGACCCTGTCGATCCCGCTGGACGAGGTGCGCAACGACCAGTTCACCGCGGCCTCGATCGTCGCCGTCATCGTCGTCGCGTCCGTGATCGGCGGCACGCTGGTCGCGGCGGTCACCGCGGGGCGGATCGTCGATCCGCTCACCGATCTCGCGAACCGCGCGGCGACCATGGGCCGGGGAGATTTCCGAACCCAGTGGAAGATGTACGGGATCACCGAACTCGACCGGGTGTCGCGCGCGCTGGCCGACGCGAACACCGAGCTCGCCCTGCGCCTCGAGCGCGAGCGGGAGGTCGCCGGGGACGCGTCGCACCAGCTGCGCAGCCGGCTCACCGCCATCCAGCTGCGTCTGGAGGAACTGACCCTCCACGACGACCCCGCGGTGATCACCGAGGCCGAAGCCGCGCTCGACCAGGTGGAACGGCTGTCCACCGAACTCGACGAGCTGGTCGAGGCGTCACGCGCCGACGAGCCCGCCCCGGAGTTCGTCGACATGTCCGAGATGCTGACGACCCTGGTCGGGGACTTCCGGCACGCCTTCGAGGCACGGGGCCGGGAGCTGGTCGTGACCTTCGACGGGGTGCCGCATGCACTGACCTCGAATCCGGGCCGGCTGCGCGAGGCGGTCAGCGTGCTCGTCGACAATGCGCTGCAGCACGGCCGCGGGACATGCCGGATCCATGTGGGGACCCTGCCCGCGGGCGATCTGGTGCGCATCACCGTCGCGGATGAGGGCGACGGGGTGGCCGACGAGATCGCCGTCCACATCTTCCGACGGGGATTCTCGGCCGGACACCGACCCGGTGCCGGCCGGAGCGGGGTCGGGCTGTCCCTGGCCCGGGCCCTCATCGAATCCGACGGGGGACGGCTCGAACTCACCGTCCGTCGGCCACCGGTGTTCGCGATCGTCGTGCCCGCCCGGCTGGTCACCGGACGCGAGCACGTCGGGACCGACCGCGGTGATTCCGAACTCGCCGAGGACATCGACGAGAAGACCGGCCGGGCCGCGGAACCACGCGTCAGGCGTGACCGAGTTCCTCATCGTTGAGCTCGGCGAGGGAGGGATGCAGATCGGTCGATCCGGCGTCGCCACCCCGCAGCTGCTCCTCGGGGAAGGCGAACTTCCGCAGCGCCCAGAACCGGAACGCCATCTGCAGGAGGTTGCCGATGATGAAGCCGAGCACGAAGTCGACGACCACGACCTCCGACACGGTGAGGTTCGAGCGCATGTCGAAGACGTTGTTGGCGACGAACAGCGGGGCGGCCTGCAGGATCACGCCGACGCCGCTGATGGCGAAGAACAGCATGGCCTCGTGGTGACGCTCGCGTCCGCCACGGTTCTTGAAGGCCCACTCGCGGTTGAGGATGTAACTGAGGATCGTGGCCAGGACCCCGGAGATGACCTTGGCGATGACCGGTTTCTGTTCGAGCACGGTGAGGCTCAGGCTGTAGAAGATCGCCATGTCGAAGACGAACGTGGTACCGCCGACCATCGCGAACTTGATCAGTTCGTGGTGCCGCATGACGAGCCGACGGACCGGCGCGGGAAGGCGGGCGATCATCTCGTCGATCAATGGCACAAGATCCGAGTGTACGAAACGACAACCGCCGGGCGCTTCCTGGGCGGGGGCGTGCGAATGACGCCGCGCCCATGCCACGATGGTTCGCGTGAATTCACGCGAGCAGGCCGACGGCGCCGTGTCCCCGTCGTCCCAGGTGCCGCCGGTGCCGGACGCCGAACGTACGAACGGCCGGTCGTCGGGGATGCCGACAGTCACCATGATCGGCGGTGGCCAGCTCGCACGGATGACCCACCAGGCGGCCATCGCCCTGGGCCAGTGCCTCCGGGTGCTCGCCGCCTCGGAGTCGGATCCGGCGGCCCAGGTCAGCGCCGACATCGTTCTGGGGTCGCACGACGAACTCGATGATCTGCGCCGGGCCGCGGCCGGGTCCGTCGCCCTGACCTTCGACCACGAGGGCGTCCCCCTGGCGCATCTACGCGCGCTCGAGGCCGAGGGCGTGGCCGTGCTCCCGCCGTCGAAGGCACTGCACTTCGCGCAGGACAAGCTGGCGATGCGTGTCCGGCTGGCCGAACTCGGCCTGCCCGTGCCCGACTTCGCCGACCTGTCCGGCGATCGCGCCGCCGCCCGCGCGCGTCTGGTCGAGTTCGGCGAGGCCAACGACTGGGCCATCGTCGTGAAGGCAGTGCGCGGCGGTTACGACGGCCGCGGCGTCTGGCTCGTCGACGGCGCGCAGGACGCACTCGCCGTCTTCGACGACTACCCGGACGACGCGCCGGCGCTGCTCGCCGAACAGAAGGTGCCGATGCGGCGCGAGCTGTCGGCGATGATCGCGCGGTCCCCGTTCGGGCAGGGCGGGGCGTGGCCGGTGGTCGAGACCATCCAGCGCAACGGCCAGTGCGCCGTCGTCCTGGCGCCGGCGCCCGGGCTCGACGGCGAGGTGGCCGCGCGCGCCCAGCAGATGGCGCTGCGACTGGCCGACGAGCTCGGCGTGGTCGGTGTGATGGCGATGGAGCTCTTCGAGACCGTCGACGGCGAACTGGTCGTCAACGAGCTGGCGATGCGGCCGCACAACAGCGGGCACTGGACGATGGACGGGGCGGTGACCTCGCAGTTCGAGCAGCATCTCCGCGCCGTCCTCGACTATCCGCTCGGCAGCACCGCACCGAGCGCTCCGCTGACGGTGATGGCCAACATCCTCGGTGCCCAGGAGGCGCCGGCGATGTCGATGGACGAGCGGATGCACCATCTGATGGCCCGGATGCCCGAGGCCAAGGTGCACCTCTACGGCAAGGGTGAGCGACCCGACCGGAAGATCGGGCACGTGAACATCGTGGGGCGCGAAGGGGATTCGCCCGAGTCGGTACGCGAGCGTGCCGAACGGGCGGCCCAATGGATGTCGCAGGCGACGTGGACCGACGGATGGGATGAACATTCATGAGTGAGACACACGGCCCGCGGGTCGGCCTGATCATGGGCAGCGACTCGGACTGGCCGACGATGAAGGCCGCGGCCGAGGCGCTCGCCGAGTTCGACGTGCCGTTCCAGGTCGGGGTCGTCTCGGCGCACCGCACCCCGCAGCGCATGCTCGACTATGCGGCCGGTGCCGCCGGTCACGGCATCGAGGTGATCATCGCGGGAGCCGGTGGCGCCGCACACCTTCCGGGCATGGTCGCCTCCGCGACCCCGTTGCCCGTGATCGGCGTGCCCGTCCCGCTCCGACACCTCGACGGACTCGATTCGCTGCTGTCGATCGTGCAGATGCCCGCCGGTGTCCCGGTGGCGACCGTCTCGGTCGGCGGGGCCCGCAATGCCGGTCTGCTCGCGGTGCGGATACTGGCGTCGTCGGACGCCGGCCTCCGGGAACGCATGGTCGAATTCCAGAAGGGTCTCGAGCAGATGGTGCTCGACAAGGACGCCGCGTTGCAGCAGGAGCTGTTGGGCGAGTAAGTCTCTCGTCTCGGTCAGGCCGGTGGTCTTGTCGCAGCCTGTAGTCCGAGCTTCTCCGTGAAGAAGTCGATGACCCGGTCGTAGGCCTCGCGGGTGGGCTGTCCCGGTTCGTCGATCAGGTCCTCGGTCAGCACCGAATGTGGCTGTGGCAGCATCGAATCCGGGTTCGCGGACTCGTCGGGTAGTTCGACGCCGATGAAGGCGTCGCCGAGAAGCTCACGAAGGTGGGCGAATCGGGCCTCCGGCACGAGCCGGTCCCCGCGGAACCGCAGACCCATGACCTCCAGGCCCCGCGCGCACCGGGCTTGCACCAGAGCCAGATCCGACTCACTCACGTCGATGGCACGGGCCCGTCCCGGCAACACCGCGAACGGCAGCGAGGGTTGGGACAGGACCGGGGCGAGCATGCGATCGTCGGTGGCCATCGCCAGAGCGAACCCGCCGGTGAAACACATCCCGACCGCGCCGACGCCGGGGCCGCCGCACCGGTCGTGCTCACGGGCGGCCAGCGCGCGCAACCAGGACGCGACCGGGGAGGTCTTCCCGGTCGCCAGGATCGTGAACTCACGGGTGATGCAGGCCCGGGCGATGGTGCCGAGCATGTTCGTCGCCGAACCGACGGCACCGAGGTTCTCCGGACGCGGGTCCCGGCCGTCGACACCGAACAGCGATGGGAGGACGGCTGTGGCACCGGCGCCGGCGATCCGGCGCGCCACGTTCGCCACCTTGGGGCTGATCCCCGGCATCTCGGCGATGACGATGACCGCCGGGCCGCTGCCGAGCCGGTGGACTCGGCGGGTGGTCCCGCACAGGGTCACGTCCTCGGTGTCGAAGTCCGTGAGCGCATCGTCGGCCATCCGATCACGCCCGGTGCAGGGTGCCGAGGAGCGCGGACTCGAACAGTCGCGCCGGGATGCGCGCCCCACGCGCGATGTCGGGCGAGTCCGACGGCACCACCCGTGGGCCGGTCACCCGGTAGTGCCGGTTCTTCCGGATGAGTCCGAAGCTGCCCGCGGCCTGCACGTTGCGGACCCAGTCGGTGTGCCGCCCATAGGTGAGGATGATCGTGAGCCGGTCGCCGTCGACCCACGCGAGCACCGGGATGGAGTAGTGCTTGCCGGATTTGCGGCCGCCGTGTTCGACCATCGCGTAGGGGGCCAGCCGGGGCGCCCACTGTCGCTGGATGGGGTTCGTCACTCGCTTGTTGAGGCGGGCCACCGCGCGGGGGATTCGCATGTCCCCACTGTGCCCGATCGGCGGCGTGCCCGCCGGAATTCAGGACAGGACCAGCGTGGCCTTCTCCATCTCGGCGATCGCCGAGACCCGTTCCGGCGAGGCCCCCGTGACGTGAACGAGGCTGCCGCCCACCAGCAATGGTGTCAGGAGATGCGCGATCACCAGATCGCCCGTATGCCACGGCCGGGTGGACACCACGCGCGAGCCCGGTCCGATGCCGTCGCGTTCCGCGACGGCCCGAGCGTCGTCGAGCGCCTCGCCGATCAAGGCGCCCTCGACGGTGGCCGAGGCCGGATGGCGGGACGAGTACTGATCGCCGTGGACGCGGACGACGCTGCCGTAGTCGCCGACACCGGGCGGCAGGTCGCGCAGCGGCAACGCGAACGGATCGAGCGAGGCGACCACGACCTCGTCCGCGTCCGGGTGATCGTCGAGACGGTCACGGCTGGTGAACAGGACCTCCGCGCCGTCGTGGGAGTCGAGACGCACCTCGGCGCCCGCCCAGAGCGCGCCCAGCAGGATCCCCGCTGTCTGCCAGTGTTCCGGGAGGTCGACGGCGACGACACCGCCCGCCATGATCCCGATCTCGTCGACCAGGTAGTTCGCCGTCTTCGCCGCCCAGTTGCCCAGCGTGGCGCCGGACAGTTCGGTGCGCTCCCCGGTCGAGTCGTCGTAGTAGGTCAGCAGTGGCCGCGAATGGTCGGCGACCGCGGCGAAGACGGCGTCGGTGATGGTGTTCGGGTTGTTCAGTTGACGCACATCGGCCCCTCGTTGCCCGCGGTGATGGGCGGGCGCTTGTTGCCGACGCGCTCGCTCGCCGGTGTGTTGTCGGTCTGGTCGCCGGTGTCGCTGATGGAGCCGGGACCGGCGTAGGTGTTGGTCAGCACGACCTTGAGCTGGTCGTCGCCCAGGGCGGGATCCGCCACGACCCGGGCGCCGCCCAGATCTTTCGCGAGGAGGCGTGCGGCGTCGCTCTCGTCTTTGGCGTACACGATCGAGTCCTTCGTGTCGGCCTTGCCGCTCGAGGTCGCCCCGACCCGGAAACCCTTGTTGGTCAGGATGTTCGCCACATTCGACGCGAGGCCGTCGATGGTGCCTGCGTTGACCACGTCGACCGTGTAGTCGCCGCGCTGGATGCCCTGCGACTCCTTCGGTGCCAGCAGGTCGCCGGTGAAGGCCTGCACCTCCCGCGGGTCCACCTCGACCACGCTCTGCTGTCCGTCCTCACTCCAGCCCTGCTCGGTCACGATCGGGATGGTCGCGAACTTCACCCGGCCGCCGCTGAGATCCTTGAGCTGCTCGGCGAATCGGATGATGTCCCAGTCGTCGTCGATGACCACCGAGCGCGAGACCGCGTTCTGCAGCTCCGACAACTTGCCCGGGTCGGTCAGTGTGTTCGCGGAGATGATCTTCTGCGTGAGCGACGCCATGAACGCCTGCTGTCGCGTGATGCGGTCCAGATCGCCTCGGGGGAGCCCGTGACGCTGGCGTACGAAGCTCAGGGCCTTCGGGCCGTCGAGGGTTTGACGACCGGCGCGGAACCGCGCGCCGGTGAAGGGATCGCGGACCGCCTGGTTCAGGCAGACGTCGATGCCGCCGGCGGCGTTCGTCAGCAGCACGAAGCCCAGCAGGCCGACCTCCGCATAATGGTCCACCTGCACGCCGGTCAGATTGGCGACCGTGTCCACCAACGCTTTCCGGCCCGCGAGCGTGCCCTCGGACTCGGCCTCACCCTCGGACTTGCCCTCGCCGACCGCCCGCGCCCGGACGCTCTCGCGAGTCGTGCCGTAGGCGGCGTTGATCTTGCTCATGCCGATTCCGGGTACGTCGACGTAGGAGTCGCGGGGGATCGAGATCGCTGTCGCCGACGAGCCGTCGTCGGGGATGCGGATGAGCAGGATGGTGTCGGTGTTGGTCGCGACCTCGTCCCCGGAGCGCAGGAGCTTGAGCTCCTCCGGGGAGAGTGGGTTGCCCTTGGCGTCGGTTCGCGAGTCGGTGCCCACCAGGAGGATGTCGACGGCCCCGTCGGCGGCGCCGCCGAGGTCGAGTCCGCCGAGTTGAGTGATCCGGGTCTGCAGGTCCGACATGGTGTTCCAGGCGTAGCCGGTGCACAACAGGACCGCGACCGATGCGACGGCGATGAGCGCGCGACCCCACCCGGCGCCGGCAGCCCAGCCGCCGGTTCGGGGTCGGCGGCCCGGCGGGGTGGTCGGCGGGGTGGTCGCTGCTGCCGACTTGGCCGAGGTCGCTGCCTTCGCCGGCGTCGTCTTTGTGGCGGATGTCGCTGCCTTGGGCGATGTCGCCGGCTTGTCCCGCGTGCGGCGGCGGCCGGCCCTCGGTTCGGCCGCCTCCGTACGGGGTGTCTGTTCACGCTTCTTCTTCGCACCCGGAGCCGGGCGCGTGTGGATCTCGCCGGAGGTCCGTCGGACGGGCCGCGGCTCACCGGGACGACGCGGTCGGTTCGGTCCGGGTTCCACCGACTCGGGTGCCGCCCGGCGGTCGCCGGACGTCCGGCGACCGGTGGTTCGCGGATCGGCGGCAGCCCGGCGCCGCGGGTCGCGGGGGTCGGCGGCGCGACGCCGCGGGTCCGGCGGTGG